>NZ_CP029192.1:6166950-6475297 GCF_008642315.1 Streptomyces venezuelae
CGGCGTGCACCCCCAGACGGTCCGCTACCGCCTCCGGCAGATAAGGGAGCTCTGGGGCGACGAGGTGGACGACCCGGACCGGCGCTTCGAGCTGGAACTGGTGCTGCGGGCCCGCAGGTTGAGGGGACAATTGGGAAGGGCGTGAGCAGCCCGGTGCCCGGAACGGGCCGGACTCGACGATTCCGCACACAACTTTCACAGCGGCGGCTTCCACTGTCACCGGCGCGGCACTTAGCCTCCATGCCTCATGGACTACTGCCACCCGTGCCGCAGGCACCTCAACGGCGCCCTCGCCTGCCCGGGGTGCGGAACCCCGGCCGAAGCCTGCCGGGAGTACGCGCAGTCCGTCGCCGCGTCGCGGGAGGATCCCGACGCCCACGACGACGCGTACGAGGAGTCGTCCCCGCGTACCCGCGGCCGCGGCCGCCGCAAGGAGCGCACCCGCAGGGCGCACCGGCGCAGGCGTCGCAAGATCCTGTTCGTCACCGCGGGCCTCGCGCTCGCGGCGGGCGGCCTGAGCCTCGCCGAGCTGGGCACGGAGGGCGGCTCCGGCGACCGGGCGGCCTCCGCGTCGGACACCGGGGCCGCGCACCCGTCCCCGTCGGAGTCGAAGGGCCCGGACGGGAGCGCTCCGGGCGGCGCGACGGCCGAGGACGCGGTGGCCACGTCGTCCCGTCCGGACGCGGACGAGTCGAAGGCCGCCGAGGAGCGGGACGAGAAGGACGGGAAAGGAAAGAAGAAGCGGGGCGAGGACGAGGGCGACGACGCCGAGCGGGGCGAGCAGGGCCGGGGGAGCGAGGCGGGCGAGGGCGACGAGGGCCCCGGAACTCCCACCTCCACCGCGCCCCCGCCCCAGGGCGGCACCCCGGACGCGCCCGACCCCACGTCTCCGCCTCCCGCGGACGACCCGAAGCCGACGCGTCCCCCGGAGCCCGAGCCCACGGAGACGTGCGACCGCTTCCTGTGGTGGTGCACGTAACCACCGGAAAAGGTCAGATCTCCTGGCCCGCCATCCTCCGCAGCAGCCCCCGCAGCACGAGCCGCTCCTCGCGTGACAGTTCCGCCAGCGGCTCGCGCGCGAAGTCCAGGGATTCCCGCAGGTCCCGGACGACCTCCGCGCCCTCCGCCGTGGGCGCCGCCAGTTTCACGCGGCGGTCGGCCGCGTCGGGGCGCCGCTCGACGAGCCCGCGCGCCTCCAGGCGGTCGACGATGCCCGTGATGTTCGACGGCTCGCACTTCAGCTTCTGCGCGATGCGGCGCATGGGCATAGGTTCGAGGGAGAGCAGCCCGAGGACGCGTGCCTGTGCCCCGGTCAGCGCGTGCTCGGCGGCCGCCTCCTCGTACTCCTCGTAGTAGCGCGCCACGACCGTGCCGATGAGCTCGACGACTTCGAGTGTCAGCGGATCGGTGTGGGAGGAGCGGTCGCGAGGTACGCGGTCGCCGGAGCCACTGGTGTCCATGCTCACCAGGCTACCCGTTTACTTGACATCATGAAATATTCAGGAGCATGGTTGTTTTACAACCTCAAGTATTTTCCTTGACGCTGATCCGCAGTAGGAGGACGCCCCTCATGACCGTCACCCCCGAGCAGCAGCTCCCCTCCGTCAGCCGCGAGTGGCACCTCGTGCGGCGCCCGTCCGGCTGGCCGGTCCCGGAGGACTTCGCACTGCGCGAGGCCCCCGTGGAGGCCCCCGCCGAGGGCCGCGTTCTCGTGCGCAACCTGCACTTCTCCGTGGACCCGTACATGCGGGGCCGGATGAACGACGTGAAGTCGTACGTGCCGCCGTTCCAGCTCGACCGCCCCATGGAGGGCGGCGCGGTCGGCGAGGTCGTCGCGTCGAACGCCGAGGGCTTCGCTGTGGGCGACCACGTCCTGCACTTCGCCGGCTGGCGCGAGTACGCCTCCGTGCCCGTCCAGCACGCCACGAAGGTCGACCCGGAGGCCGCGCCGCTCTCCGCCTACCTCGGCGTCCTCGGCATGCCGGGCCTGACCGCGTACGCCGGCCTGCTGGAAGTGGCCTCCTTCAAGGAGGGCGACGCCGTCTTCGTCTCCGGCGCGGCCGGTGCGGTCGGCGGCCAGGTCGGCCAGATCGCCAAGCTGAAGGGCGCCTCGCGCGTCGTCGGCTCGGCGGGCTCGGACGACAAGGTGAAGCTCCTGGTCGAGGAGTACGGCTTCGACGCGGCCTTCAACTACAAGGACGACAAGTCCGTCGCCGAGCAGCTCAAGGAGGTGGCCCCCGACGGCATCGACGTCTACTTCGACAACGTCGGCGGTGAGCACCTGGAGGCCGCCATCAGCCGCCTGAACGTGCACGGCCGCGTCACCATCTGCGGCATGATCGCGGGCTACAACGACACCGAGCCGACCCCGGCCCCGCGCAACCTGGCCATGGTCATCGGCAAGCGCCTGCGCCTGCAGGGCATGCTCGTGCAGGACCACGCGGCGCTGCAGCCCGAGTTCGTGCGCGAGGTCGGCGGCTGGATCCGCTCCGGCGAGCTCAAGTACCGCGAGACGGTCGTCGAGGGTGTGGAGAACGGCGTGGAGGCCTTCCTCGGCATGCTCCGCGGCGAGAACACCGGAAAGATGATCGTCTCTCTCGCGTGATTTCCGGCATCCGATAACCTGATTCCGCAAATCGTGGTTGTGGGCGCGCACCACGTCACATCTCAGGAGGAAAGAGCAGTTATGTCCATCCAGAAGATCGACGTCAAGTACACCGCCGTGGCCACCGCGGAGAACGGCCGCGACGGCCGCGTCGCCAGCGACGACGGCAAGCTCGACGTCGTCGTGAACCCGCCGAAGGAGATGGGCGGCAGCGGCGCCGGCACCAACCCGGAGCAGCTCTTCGCCGCCGGCTACAGCGCCTGCTTCCAGGGCGCCCTCGGCGTCGTCGCCCGCAAGGAGAACGCCGACATCTCCGGCTCGACCGTGACCGCCAAGGTCGGCATCGGCCAGAACGAGGCCGGCGGCTTCGGCCTGGAGGTCGCGATCACCGCCTCCATCCCGAACGTGGACGCGGCCACCGCGCAGTCGCTCGTCGAGAAGGCGCACCAGGTGTGCCCGTACTCGAACGCCACGCGCGGCAACATCAAGGTCGAGGTCTCGGCCGCCTGATCCGCGGACCGCGAGGACGTGAGGGCCGCTCCCTGCCGGGGGCGGCCCTCAGTCATGCCCGCACCTCGCTCAGCCCGCCGCGAGCGCCGCCTCGTGCACCGCGCGCACCAGCCGCTCGTTCTCGACGGCCGGGCCGCCCGGGCAGGCGAACCGGCGCCGCGTGTACCCGTAGGCGAGGCCGCCGCGCGGATCGGCGAACGCCTGCGAGCCGCCCGCGCCGCTGTGCCCGATCGTGCCCGCGCCCAGGAACGGGTACACGGCCACCGACGTCGCCTGGAAACCGACCGCGAACGCCTTGAACGCGCCCGCGACCAGATCGTGCCCGACGGACTGGACCTGCCCGAACGCGGCGACCGTGTCCGCCGTGAGCAGCGCTTCCCCGCCGTCGACGCCGGTGACCGCCGCCGCGTACATCCCGGCGAGCCCCCGCGCGGACGCCACTCCGCCGAAGGAGGCGTTCCCCTCGGCGCGCAGGAGCCGGGAGTTGGGCGCCGACTCCAGGTCGGTCGGCTCCGGGGCGTGGCGGTTGAAGGCGACGGCGTTGAGGGTGTGCGGCTGGGACGGCTCCGCCGCGAGCACGGCCGCCTGCTCCGGCGTGGGCGCCATCGGCTGCACGGAACGGAACCGCCCCTCGTGCTCCTCGGGCAGCCCGAGGAAGAAGTCGAGGCCGTACGGGGCGCGCACCCGCTCCTCGTACACCTCCCGCAGCGTCCGCCCGGTGGCACGGAACACGACTTCCCCGGCGAGGGCCCCGACGGCGAAGGCGTGGTAGCCGAAGGCGCTCCCCGGGCGCCAGAAGGGGCGCTGTGCGGCGAGGCGCGCGGCGATGGCCCGGTCGTCGGCGAGCTCCTCCGGCGAGAAACCGGCGTCGGCGCCCGCGACGCCCGCCCGGTGCGCGAGCAGCTCCCGCAGGGTCACCGCGCCCTTGCCCCCGGCGGCGAACTCCGGCCAGTACGCGGCGACCGCGCGGTCCAGGTCGAGGACCCCGTCCTGCACGAGCAGGGCGACGACGAGGTGCGCGGCGCCCTTGGTGGAGGAGTACACGCCGTAGAGGCTCCCGGCGGTGACGTCCGGGCCCACCCACAGATCGACGACCCGGCGCCCGTGCACGTACGCGGCCAGCTGGCCCTCGTACTCGGGCAGCTCACCGGCGAGTACGGCGGTGAACTCCTCCCGCACCGCCTCGTACCCGTCGGCGACCGTTCCCTGCACTCGCATCTCACGGGTCATGGCGGCGGAACCTCCGGGGGCGCGACGGTCTGACGATCAGCGTGACAGTGACATGATCAGCCGTCGCGCCCCGGCCCGCACCCCCTTTACCGGCCGACGCTCAGCAGCGCCCTGCCCACCTGCGGGAACGACCCCTTCGGGTGGTCGCGGAAGAGCGGCTCGGTGCCGAAGAGCACGACGTGCGCGCCGCCCGCCGACCCGCTGACGACCGAGGCCCGGCCCGCCGCGTCCGCGGGCCCGCCCGAGCCGTCCTCCGTGGCCCGCCAGTGCCCGGAGACCAGGGGGTTGCCGGTGCCGTACTTCTGCTCCACACGCACCCCGGGCCCGAGGTCGGTGAACCACGACGGCGCGTAGACGAACCCGTGGTCCGGCGCCCCGCCGGTGACCGTGCCGCCCGCGTTGGCCACGCGGACCACGCCGTTGGCGTCGCCGTTGCCCTGGACCGCCTTGACGGCGAGCAGCCCGGCGTCGGCGTTGAGCGCGGCACCGGCCCCGCCCCGGCCGACCAGGCCGCCGCCCCCGGCGAGGAACCGGTCGAGCCCGGCCCTGGCCGCCGTGTTCAGCTTGCTCCGGTCGAGCCCGGCCGACACGAAGAGCGCGTCCGCCGTCTTCCAGTCGAAGCCCGAGTTGAGCACCGCGGTCGACACGGGCACCACGTCGAAGTTCATCTCCCGCAACGCGAACAGCTCGCCCGGCGTGACGGCCGCGGCGACCCGCGTCCGGTCCAGGACCGCGCCGCCCTTCGCCTTCGTGGCGTCGAACGCGACGTCGTACTCCTTCGCGGCGACGGCCGCGGCGCGGCGCGCGGACGACGGCACGACGGCGCTCCCGTCACGGTCACGACGTACGGAAACCCCCTTCTCCAGAAGGGAGTTCAGCGCGGCGATCTCCCGCGGATCGTCGAGGCGCAGCCGCAGATCGCCGTGCGGCGCCACGTACCCGACGCGGGACGCGGCCCCCACCGTACGACCGTGCACGCCACGCAGGTCCCCGCGCTCCACGGAGTCCACGCTCGCGCCCCACAGCCGTCCGAGGCTCCACCCAGAGATGTCGTACATCGTCGACACCTTGTCGCTGATGTCCCGCCCGTCGGCCAGCATCACATTGGCCAGACCCCGCTTCGGCTGGTGCATGTCGACGACGTACGAGCCCTTCGGGTACGTCCGCCCGCCGAGCCGGAAGCCGTGCCCGGCCCGCTGCACGCGCACGTCGTTGGCGACCAGATGGTCCACGAGCCGCGCCGCGGCCGTCGCCGAACGCTGCCGGCCACCACCCTGATGTCCACCGCCCGCCGGAATCACGTACGCGCGGGGGAACGTGGTCGTGTACACGTCCTCGGGGCCGATGCCCGGCACCCCCGGCACGGTCTCCTCCGAGACGGGCACCTGCTCGGCGCCGGTCGCGCCCCGCCGGAAGACCTCGATCTGGTCGGCGATCACGGTGGTGCGGTGGCGGTCGGTGTAGTCGAGGGTGGCGCGCATCGCGGCGCCCGCGATGTCCACGTTGATGGCGGCCCTGCGGCGCAGCTCGGCCGTCGGCTGCGACTCGTACTCCGCGTTGTTCACCTGCATCGGGAACTCGATGGTGTGCGTCGCGACCGCGCCGTGGAACGGCATGTACTGCGGTGTGAAGATCGGCGGCCAGTCGTCCCAGCCCTCCTGCTGGTCGCGGAAGGGGATGACGGGCGGTCGCACGCCGTCCTTCTCCTCCGTGTGGCCGAGCCCCTTGATGGCGGCCTCCATGCCGAGGGCGTTGGCGTAGGAGTTCTTGAGGAACAGGTCGTACTCGTAGTTCTCGCCGTGCGGGGGAGTGGTCGGCTCGATCAGCGTGCCGTTGACGTACCCGTGCAGATCGATCATGACCGCGGGCTGCTTGTCGACGGCGATCCGCCGCACCGCGCGGGCCTCGGGCTGCGAGGCGGTGATGAAGTCGCGGTTCAGGTCGAAGCCGTTGGCGTTGGCGCGGGTGCCCGCTATGCGGCCGTCGGGGTTGGTGGTGATGTTGAAGTAGAGCCGGTTGCGGGCGAGGAGGTCCCGGCTCCCCTTGTCCTTCGCCTTCGCGAGCTTCTCTATGAGCTTCAGGGCCGCGTCCGTGCCCTCCCACTCGTTGCC
Source organism: Streptomyces venezuelae (assembly GCF_008642315.1). Classification (NCBI taxonomy): domain Bacteria; kingdom Bacillati; phylum Actinomycetota; class Actinomycetes; order Kitasatosporales; family Streptomycetaceae; genus Streptomyces; species Streptomyces venezuelae. Next base: position 6,173,407 of record NZ_CP029192.1, read on the forward strand.
GTGGATGTTGTTGTTGATGAAGACGGGCGTCTTGTACGAGGACTTGATCGCCCGGTCCTTCGCGGCTCCTGCCGGGTCGTTCTCCATCCGCTCCCGCATCCGCGTCTGCCGGGCCGTCTCGCGCGCGGACTCGGGCGCGGTGACGGTCACGAGGTAGAGCTGGTGTCCGCCCGCCGAACGGCCCGCGATCTCCACGCTCACGCGGTCGCCGAGGCGCTGCAGGGCGTTCAGCTTCGGGGCTATGCCGTGGTACGGCGTCAGCCCCAGCTTTATCGACTTGTCGGCCGGGTTCACCGGGGGGAGTTCGAGCTCGCGCTCGCGCGGATACCCGCGGCCCCGGTCGCTCCCTGGTCTCCGCGTGACGGACGACGCATCCCCGAGGGCACGTTCGGCGGCGGCTCCCGGAGCCGTGGCGGCCCGGTCGGCGCCGAGCGGCGAACCCTCGCGGGTGACCGGACGCGGCGTCGGGTCGGCGGTCGCGCTGCCCGGCGCGAGAGCGGTGAGGACCAGCGCGCCCACCGCGGCGGTCACGGTGAGCGGAACGGGTCTGAATGGCCGGGATATACCCATACGCACCTCCGGAAGATCGGTACGAGAGGTCTACCGGTTCAACTCACTGTCAACAAGAGGGCGTTACTGATGGGCCTTGACCTGCGGCTAAGGTGTGCCGCATGCGCGATCTGGGTGTGGGCTTCGGCTACTTGTTGAAGGGGCAGCGCTGGGTCGCCCAGCACGGCAGGCAGTACGGATGGGGGCTGCTGCCCGGCCTCGTCACGCTCGTCCTCTACGCGGCGGCGCTCGTCTCGCTCGCCCTGTGGGGCGGCGACCTCGTCGGCTGGGCCACGCCGTTCGCCGACGACTGGTCCTCGCCCTGGCAGGGCGCCTTCCGCGGCTTCCTGACGGCGCTCCTCTTCGCCCTCGCCCTGCTGCTGTCCGTCCTCACCTTCACCGCGGTGACGCTGCTCATCGGCGAACCGTTCTACGAGTCGCTGTCCGAACAGGTCGACATCTCCGAGTGCGGCCACGCCCCCGAATCGGGTCTGCCGCTCTGGCGCGACCTGTGGATCTCCGCGCGGGACAGCCTGCGCATCGTGGTGCGCGCGCTCATCTGGGGCGTCCTGCTCTTCGCCCTCGGCTTCATCCCCGTCGTCGGCCAGACGGTCGTCCCGGTGATCGGCTTCTGCGTCACCGGCTTCTTCCTGGTCGAGGAGCTCACGGCGGTCGCCCTGCAGCGCCGGGGCGTGGAACTGCGGGAGCGGCTCGCCATGTTGCGCTCCCGCAAGACTCTCGCCTGGGGCTTCGGGACGCCGCTCGCCGTCGCCTTCCTGGTGCCGTTCGTCGCGGTGTTCCTGATGCCGGGCGCGGTCGCGGGGGCGACGCTGATGGCGCGGGATCTGATGGGCGAGAACGATGAGGGCACCGGGAACGACGACGGCTCACGTGCCGCCGTGGCCGGCAGTGCCTAGGACGATGCGGCTGCTCAGGACGATGCGGCGACGCGGAGGATGCCCCGCACCTGGTCGATGATGTCGAGCCGGTTCCGCACGAACTCGGGATCGGTGACATCACCCGTCGCCGGATCGGTGTTCCCCGCGCCGAACTGCAGCACCGGCGTGTGGACATGGCCGCCGGGCAGCCGGTCGTGCAGGCCGAGCCGGTCGCGCAGCAGGGTTGCGCGGTAGGCGATCTCGTTGGACAGGTAGTCCCCGCCGCCGCCCGCACGGGCCGTCGACCCCTCGGTGGGTCCGTCCGGCCGGACCACGGGCTCGCCGCCGCCCGCCGGTATCTCGGTCACCGACGTGTTGTCGTACACGGGGAAGCGCCCGGTCTTCGCGGCCACGATCTCCTTGTACGGGAGGGTCGTCGACGTCCACTGGGGCTGGGAGCCGGGATCGCTCACCGGCACGGTCCCGGTCCGCGACAGGTTCTCGTTGTCGCCGAAGCCGCCGCGCCAGGCGCCGTTGGTCCGCTCGACGTCGAACCGGCCGACGCGGCCCTGGCTGATCGTGGTGAAGAGGTCGACCCGGGGCAGGTACGGGCGCAGCGCCCGCTCCACGGCACCGTCGGCGAAGTCGTCCCACCGGACGGGGAAGACGACGGCCTCGACGCGGGCGGGCCCGTCGGCGGTCCGGATCGTCGTGCCGTCGAGGGCGAGGGCGGCGGCGCCGGACGGATTGCTGATGCGGACGTCGCGGTCGAGGGTGAAGGGGTCGAACCCGGTGACGAGGATGCGCTTGACGTGCCCGTGCCCGTGTCCGCGTTTGCCGGGCCGGAGGTCGACGGAGTCCTGCCCGCGTGACGACCGCTCCAAGGCACCCATGAGCCGTTCCCGGGCGCTCGGGGTGAGGGCGAAACGATCCGGCTTCCACTGCCGCAGTTCGCGCGTCATCCCGAGCCGGGCCCAGTAGAGGGGCCGATCGTCGTCGGCGCTGATGCCGCTGCTGCCGTTCTGCTGCTTGCCCTGGGCCCGGTCGACGGCGCGCCGCCACAGAGACCGACCTTCGCGTACGACGAGGCGCCGCGCGTGGTCGTAGGAGCGGGCGTTCTTCAGGGCCTCGGTGAACTCCGGTGCCACGGAGTCGAATCCGCTCTTCCGTAGGATCTCCTGCGGGGCGGCGCGGTCGAGGCGGGCCTCCTCGGCGGTGGGGGCGGCGGTGCGTCCGGCGGGGGCGGACGCCGGGACACCGAGCCCGGCGAGCAGGGCGGCGACGCCGAGGGCGCCAAGTCGTGAGAGCACGCGAGTCCTTCCGTGAGGGGTGAGGTGGCGGAAGTATCGCGGGGCGGAAGGGGTGAGCGCTACGGCGCGTCGCGCAGGCTCCGGGTGCGGGCGGCGACCCCGAGCAGCGCACAGCCGACGGCTCCGACGGCGAGATCCACCCAGGCCGGCGCGCCCGCCTCCCGCAGCAGGGCGGAGACGCCGAACGAGGTGTCCCACCCGGCCTCCGTGATGGCGGAGCCGAACCCCTGCACGAGCAGGACGGCCCCGAAGAGGGCGAGGAGCCCGGCGGAGGACTTCTTGGTCTGCGTTGTGGTCACGTGAGTTTCCCGTCCCGTTCCAGTGTTTCCGATGCGGTCGCATCAGATAATGCACGCACCTCCGATACGATGCAACCGCATCGAAAAGGAAAGGGTGCTCGCCGCATGCCCAAGCAGGTCGACTACGAGGACCGTCGGAGCCGTATCGCCCAAGCGGTCTGCCGCCTGATCGCGCGCTCCGGCATGGAGGCCGTCAGCCTGCGGGACGTGGCCGCCGAGGCCGGGGTGTCGATGGGCGCGGTGCAGCGCTGTTTCCGCACGAAGGACGAGATGCTCCTGTTCGCCCTGGAGGACATCTCGGACCGGATCGGGGACCGCGCGCGAGCCCGCATCGAGGCGTCGGGCACGCCCGAGTCGGCACTGACACTGCTGGACCGGACCCTGTCGGCGCTGGCCCTGCTGGAGCCGGAGGACAGGACGGAGGCGCAGGTCTGGGGAGCGTTCGTCGCGCAGGCGGCGGTGAGCGAGGAGTTGGCGGCGGTGCTGCGCGACACGTACGCGAAGCTCCACGACCTCCTGGCCTGGCTGCTCGACTACGGCCGCACGACGGGCGAACTGCGCCCCGACCTGGACGCCCGATCGCAGGCAAGACTCCTCCTGGCCCTGACGGAGGGCCTGACGTCCCAGGTCCTGGTGGGCCACGAATCGCCGGAGGGCGCGCGGGAATTGCTGAGGGACTACGCGCAAAACTTGAGACCATAACCCCCAGCAAGCCCCCCGCCCCTGCTCCCGCCGAACGGTGACGGGGCAACCCGCCCCGCCCTCCGCCCTCTCCCCGCCGAACGTCGCGGGGCAACTCGCTCCGCCCCCGGCCCACACCCCCGCCGAACGTCGCGGGGCAACTCGCCCCGCCCCCCGGCCCCTACTCCCGTCGGATGTCGCGGAGCAACCCCACCCCGCCCCCGCCCCTACTCCCGTCGGACGTCGCGGAGCAACCCCACCCCGCCCCCGCCCCTACTCCCGCCGGATGTCGCGGAGCAACTCGTCCCACCCCCGGCCCCTACTCCCGCCGGACGTCGCGGGGTAAACGGGTGGGCGGGTGGGAGGAATCCGCCGCGGAGCGGCGGGCTCGGCGCTCCTACGGGGCCAAACCAGTTGCCGGGAACCCCCGTTGCCGCGAGGCTCCCCGCATGAGCGCGATCCTGATCGCGGGCCTCCTGGCCGGCTACGGCATCGCGATGCCCGTGGGCGGCGTAGGAACGTACCTCGTGGCCCTCACCGCCCGCACGACCCTGAAGACCGGCGCCTGCGCCGCACTCGGCGTGGCAACGGCCGACGGACTCTACGCCCTGGCCGCCGCATGGGGCGGCGCCTCACTCGCGGACACGATCGAGCCGGCCATGACCCCCCTGCGCTGGGCCTCGGTCCTCGTACTCCTCGCGTTGGCCGCAAGAGGCACGTCGACCGCGGTACGCGAGTACAACGCCCACAACGACGCCACCAGCATCAGCGCCCGCACGCCGCCCGGCCCCACCCGCGCCTACGCCGCCCTCCTCGGCCTGACCCTCCTCAACCCCGCCACCGTCGTCTACTTCGCCGCCCTCGTCCTCGGCAGCCCGGCCACGGAATCGCTGACGCACGCGGAGCGGACGGCGTTCGCCCTCGCCGCCTTCGCGGCGTCCGCGAGCTGGCAACTGCTCCTCGCGGGCGGCGGCGCGCTGCTGGGCCGCGTCCTGACGAGCCGCAAGGGCCGCCTGGTCACGGCGCTGACGTCGAGCGCGCTGATCACAGGACTCGCGGTCCACCTGCTGGTGAGCGCCTGACGTCCGGGGGCCGGACGGCCGAAGGCGGGCCCGTCAGCCGACAACCCCCGTCAGCCGACGAGCCCCGTCAGCCGACGATCCCCGTGAGCCGCCCGACAACGACCTCCGCCGTCCCGGCCATCACCGCGTCCCTCCCCCGGTAGTACGCGAGTTCGTCGAGGGCGATCGAGAGGGCCCAGCCCCGCCCGCGCTCCCACATGTCTTCGTCCATGGCCGAACCGAGAGCGGCACGGAAGACCGGGCGGGCCTGCGCGTCCATCAGGTACCACGCGGAGATCAGGTCGACGGCGGGATCGGCCGTACCCATGCACTCGAAGTCGATGACAGCACCGAGCCGTCCCTCGTGGACCAGTACGTTCCCCGGCTGCAGATCCCCGTGCACCCAGACACCGGGCCCCTGCCACGGAGCGGCGCGCAGCGCGGCGCCCCACACCTCGGTGACGGCGTCGACGTCGACGACTCCGTGCAGCCCGGCGATGGCCTCGCGCGTGGAGGCGTCGCGCGCCGCCAGGGGTCCGCCGCGGGAGGCGGCGGGGGCGCCGGTCGCGTCGACCTCGCGGAGGGCGGTGACGAACGCCGCCACGTCCTTGGCGAACGACTCCGGTTCCGCGAGCGGCCGCCCCGCGACCGGTGTCTCGCCGTCGCGCCACCGGAAGACGGACCACGGGTACGGATAGCCCTCGCCCGGCCCGCCCAGGCCGAGCGGCGCCGGTACGGGTACGGGAAGCGCCGCCGCCAGCTCGCGCAGCCACCGGTGCTCCCGCTCGACGTCCTCGGCGGAGCCGGACAGCCGCGGGAGCCGTACCACCATGTCGGGACCGAGCCGGAACATGGCGTTGGACGTCCCCGCGGAGTCCACGCGCTCCACGGAAAGCCCGGTCCACGCCGGGAACTGCCCCGCGACCAGCCGCCGCACCAACGCCTCGTCGATGTCGACTTCGTCGGCGTGCATCTTCCCGGTGCCCATAACTCCCCCTCGTCGATGGCCGTCCGACCGTATCCGCTCCGTGGCTGTGCTTATCGGACCGCCCTTCGAAGCGCCCCCAGAAAGGGCCGTACCGCGGGCGCGGGCGCCCGGCCCCGTGCCGTCGCCGCGTACACCGCGCGCGGCGGCACGTCCTCGTCCCGTACCGGCACCAGTGCGATGTCCGGCCGGACGCCCTCCGCCGCCAGGGCGGGGACGAGGGCCACGCCGAGGCCCGCGGCCACGTACCCCTGTTTCGCGGTCCACTCCGCGACGACGTGCGCGACGTGCGGCCGGAAGCCGTGGCGCAGCGCCGGTTCGAGCAGGGAACCCTCGACACGCGGGCTGCCGGAGATCCACTCCTCCCCGGCGAGGCGGCGGAGCGGCAGCTCGGGCTCGGCCGCCAGTGCGTGTCCCGCGGGCAGCGCGACGTACAGCCTCTCGTCGAGCAGATGGTGCAGCTCATACGCCTCGCCGGGGCCGGACAGCGTGCCGCCCGTCGTCGACACCACGGCCAGGTCGAGCTCGCCCTCCGAGAGGCGGGACAGGAGCGCGGGCGTCAGGCCCTCCTCGCGGGTGAGCGTGACGCCGGGGTGCCGGGCGCGGAACCCGGCGATCGCCCTCGGCACGAGCCCCGCGTCCGCCGTCGCGAACGCCCCGACCCGCAGCAGCCCACCCGCCGCGTCCTGCAACGCGGACAACTCCCGTGCCATCACGTGGAGTCGGGACATGATGTCCTCCGCGTGCGGCAGCAGCGCCCGGCCCTGAGCCGTCGGCCGCACCCCGCGCGGCAGCCGGTCGAAGAGCGGCGCCCCGCCGAGCGCCGCCTCCAGCGCGGCGATCTGCCGCGACACGGCGGACTGCGTCCAGCCCAGCTCCCGCGCCGCCACCGTGAACGACCCGTGCCGGGCCACGTCCAGGAAGGTCCGGAGCCAGACGGTGGTCAGTTCGGGCTGCGGCGCGGACCCCACGCCGGGGGCGGCCTGTGCGGCATGCGGGTTCGGCATGGTCGGCATGCTAGACATTCGCTTGTCGCATCGCGTGGCCGGGCCTAGCGTCGGATCCATGGAGAAGATCGCATTCCTCGGCCTGGGGCACATGGGCGAGCCGATGGCCCGTCAACTCTGGACCGCCGAGCACGCGTTGACCGTCTGGAACCGGTCTCGCGCAAAAGCAGCCGCCTTCGCCGCGGAAAGCGCCGGCGTCACCGTCGCCGCGACCCCCGCCGAAGCCGTCCGCGACGCCGACGTCGTCATCACCATGCTCGCCGGGCCCGACGCCGTACGCGAAGTCGCCGACGCCATCGTCCCGGTGCTGCGCCCCGGCGCGTACTGGGTGGAGATGTCGACCGTCGGGCCGGAGGTCGTGGAGGAGCTGGCGGGGCGCGTGCCGGACGGTGTGATCCTCGTCGACGCCCCCGTCATGGGCAGCACGGACAAGGCCGCCGCAGGGCGCCTCGGCATCCTGGCGGGCGGCGACGCGGCGGGTGTGGAGCACGTGCTCGCGCACTTCGGGCCCGTCACCCGCACCGGCGCCCTCGGCTCGGGCGCCGCGCTCAAGCTCGTCGTCAACACCGCCGTCATCGGAGGTGTCGCCCTGGTCGCCGAGGCGATGAGGCTCGCCGACGCGCTCGGCCTGGACGAGGGCACCGCCAGGGACGCCCTCGCCGCCGGCCCGCTCGGCGGCGCCGTCGCCCGCGCCTTCGCGGCCGACGTGCACTTCGGCAGCGACCTCGCCGTGAAGGACGTCTCTCTGGCGACGGGGACCACGCAACTGCCCGCCATGGAAGCCGTGTTGACGCACTTCCGAGCGGCCGCCGCCGATCCTGACGTCGGGCACGAGGACATCGCCCGCGCCGTCACCCACATCCGCACCACCCGTACCACCCGCACCGGCAGCGACAGTTGAGGAGAGCAGATCAGTCATGCAGATATCCATCGACAACCCCGTCGGCGCCCCGCAGCCCTTCGGCCCCTACTCGCAGGTCGCCCGCGTCGAACACGCCGACGGGGGAGTCCTGTTGTACGTCTCCGGGCAGTGCGCCGAGGGTGAGGACATGGCGACCCAGTCCCGCGGGGTCTTCGAGGCGCTGCGGGCGCTGCTCGCCGCGCACGGCGCGGGGCTCGACGACATCATCAACATCCGTACGTACCTCACCGACATGGACGGCTTCGCCGACTACGCCACCGTGCGGAAGCAGTTCCTCACCGCGACCCCGCCCACCAGCACGACCGTCGCGGTCTCACGTCTCGTCCCGCCCCGCGCGCTGGTCGAGGTCGAGGTCGTCGCCGCCCTCGGAGCCCCCACCGGCACCCAGTAGCCGCAGGAAGTCCCTGAACGCCCCCGGCATGTCCACCGTGTCGGGGGCGAGCAGCCACTGGTACTGCAGTCCGTCCATCACCGCCACCATCAGCGGCGCCGCCGCCTCCGGAGTGAGCCCGCCCGGCAGCCGGTCGCCGTACTCGGCGCGCAGCACCGCCGCGAAGTTCTCCCGCACCGCCCCGTACCGGGTGGTGAAGAACTCGCGGGCCGGGTGCCCGTCCGTGACGCTCTCGCCGAGCAGCGCGGAAAACGTCTGCACGACGCCGGGGCGCATCGCGTTGTACTCCACGAGCGAGCCGAGCAAATCCAGGCGCCACTCGCCGCGCGGCACCGCGTCCCACTGGTCGCGTGCCTCAAGGACGGCGACCAGCAGCGCCTCCTTGGTGGGGAAGTAGTGCAGCAGGCCCTGCTGGGTGAGTCCGACGCGCTCGGCGACCGCCCCGAGGCTCGCGCCCCGGTAGCCGCGCTCGGCGATCACCTCGAACGCCGCGCGCAGGATCTCCGCGCGCCGCTCCTCGCTCCTGGCCCTGGCCGCCATGGCCCGTACCCCCTCCGTACTCCGTCGCCGCTCGGAGGACCGTACGACAGACAGGCTCGAACGAAGACCTTTGGTAACGGCAAGATAACGAAACCTACCTCTCTACTGGTATCAGGTGCACGATGGAAGGACGAGTCGGACGGAACGAGGAGGCGCCGCCATGGCGGAGACCAGGCCCACCGAGCAGGACCGGGCACGCGAGGCAGTCGTTGAGGCCGCACTCCGCAAGCTCGGCCTCGACGCCAAGGCCCGGCTCCTCGGCGGCCGCACCATGTGGGCCCTGCACGCCCTGCCGGAGATCGGCCTGCGGTCCCTCGTGATGTCCGACGGCCCGATCGGCGTGCGCGGCACCCGCTGGACCGCCGACGACCCTTCCGTCGCCCTGCCCTCCCCGACCGCCCTCGCCGCCGCCTGGGACCAGGACCTGGCCCACCGCGCGGGCGCCCTGCTCGCCCAGGAGGCCCGCCGCAAGGGCGTGCACGTCCTCCTCGCCCCGACCGTCAACCTCCACCGCTCGCCGCTCGGCGGCCGTCACTTCGAGGCGTACAGCGAGGACCCGTATCTGACCGGCGTCATCGGCACCGGCTACGTGCGCGGCGTGCAGTCCGGCGGTGTCGGCACGACCGTGAAGCACTTCGTCGCCAACGACGCCGAGACCGACCGCTTCACCGTCGACAACAAGGTGCCCCCGCGCGCCCTGCGCGAGCTGTACCTGGCGCCCTTCGAGGCCATCGTCACGGACGCCCGCCCGTGGGGCATCATGACCGCGTACAACCAGGTCAACGGCGTGACCATGACCGAGCACCGGCACCTCGTCGAGGGCGTCCTGCGCGGCGAGTGGGGCTTCGACGGCTACAACGTCTCCGACTGGATGGCCGCCCGCTCCACCACCGGCGACATCCAGGGCGGCCTCGACGTCGCCATGCCCGGCCCGAAGACCGTCTACGGAGAGCCCCTCGCCGCCGCCGTCCGCGCGGGCGAGGTCGCCGAGGAAGCCGTCGACGCGGCCGTCCGCAACGTCCTGCGCCTCGCCGCCCGCGTCGGCATCCTCGAAGGCGCCGAGCCGGTCGTCGCCCCGCGCGACCTCCCGGCCGGGATCGACGGCGAGGCGCTCGCCCGCGAGATCGCCCGCCGCGCCTTCGTCCTCGTGCGCAACGAGAACCGGGCCCTCCCGCTGAGCCCCGACGGCAGCGGCACGAACGCCGGCACCGTCGCCCTCATCGGCGCCGCCGCCCGCGACGCCCGCATCCTGGGCGGCGGCTCCGCCACCGTCTTCCCCGCCCACGTCGTCTCCCCGCTCGACGGCCTGCAGGCCGCCCTGCCCGACGGCGCGCTCACCTACGCCGTCGGCGCCGACCCCAGCGACGAACTCGCCGCCGCCGACCAGGGGTTCGAGCTCCGCGCGATCTGCCGCGACACCACCGGCGCCGTCCTCGGCGAGGGCGGCCTCCCCTCCGGCCACGTCCAGTGGATCGGCGACGACCTGCCCGAAGGCGTCACCCACGAGACCCTCGCGGCCGTCGACGTCGTCGGCTCCTTCACCCCGCGCGAGAGCGGCGAGCACGTCTTCGGCACGAGCGGCCTCGGCGCCTTCACCCTCACCGTCGGCGGCGAGACCCTCTACGACGGCGTGCAGGAGATGGGCTCGGCCTCCGACCCCTTCGAGGCGTTCTTCGGCGCGCCCGTCGAGCGCGGCCGGGTGCGGCTCACCGCGGGCGAATCCGTCGAGATCTCCCTGCGCCACCCGCTGGACAAGCAGTTCGCGGCGCCGCTGCCGGGCGTCGTGTTCTCCCTCGTCCACCTCGGCCCGCGCCGCGCCGCCGACGAGCTGATCGCCGAGGCCGTCGAGGCGGCGCGCGCCGCCGACACCGCCGTCGTGGTCGTCGGCACCACGGAACGCGTCGAGTCCGAGGGCTTCGACCGCCGCGACCTGCGGCTGCCCGGCCGCCAGGACGACCTGGTGCGCGCCGTGGCCGCCGTGAACCCGAGGACCGTGGTCGTCGTCAACTCCGGTTCCCCGGTGGAGCTTCCGTGGCGGGACGACGTCGCTGCCGTCCTGCTCGGCTGGTTCCCCGGCCAGGAGGGCGGCGCCGCACTCGCCGACGTCCTGCTCGGCACCGAGGAGCCCGGCGGCCGCCTGCCCACCACCTGGGGCGACCTGACCGCCGCCCCCGTCACGGGCGTCACACCCGACGACGGCGAACTCGCCTATACGGAAGGCGTGTTCATCGGCTACCGCGCCTGGGAGAAGGCGGGCGCCACCCCCTCCTACGCCTTCGGCCACGGCCTCGGCTACACCGACTGGGCCTACGAGTCACTGACCGTCGAGGGCGCGACGGCCACGATCCGCGTCCGCAACACCGGGGACCGCGCGGGCCGCGAGGTCGTCCAGGTCTACCTGGCCCCCGCCGCAGAGGACCCGGCCCGCCCGGCCCGGTGGCTCGCCGGGTTCGCGGGCGCGGAGGCCGCGCCGGGCGAGGCGGTCGAGGTGACCGTGGAACTCCCGCGCAGGGCCTTCGAGATCTGGGACGAGAGCGCCGACACCTGGACGTACCGCAGTGGTACGTACGAGGTGCAGGCGGGCCGCTCGGTGGCCGACCGCCGACTGACCGAGACGCTCATCGCCTGAGGGGACGGACGCCCCCCGCGTCACCACGAGAAGCCGTACACCGTCTCCGACCGGTACACCCCGCCCGGCCGCAGCTCCGTCCCGGGGAACTCCGGCCGGTTCGGGGAGTCCGGGAAGTGCTGGGTCTCCAGCGCGATCCCGGCCCCCGGCGCGAACGGCAGGTCCGGCGCGAAGTGGTCCGCCGTGTAGAGCTGGAGCCCCGGCTCCGTCGTCGCGACGGTCAGCGTCCGGCCGGAGACGGGGTCGCTCAGCACGGCCGCCTCCACCGGCTCCGCGGTGACGCCCTCGTCCAGGACGTAGTTGTGGTCGAAGCCGGGTCCCACCTCGCGTGCCGCACGGAAGTCGCACCGCGTCCCGGCCACGTCCGCGTACTCCCCGGTCGGAATCCCGCCGCCGTCCACCGGCGTGCAGCGGGCGGCGGCGATCCGCACCTCGTGCCCGAGCGCGGACCCTGACTCCGCGCCCGCGAGGTTCCAGTACGTGTGGTTGGTGAGGTTCACGACGGTCGGCGCGTCGGTCGTCGCCTCGTACGCGATCCGCAGCGCACCCGACTCGTCCAGCGTGTACGTCGCCGAGACCGCGAGCCGCCCGGGGTAGCCCTCCTCGCCGTCGGGGGAGACCCGCGAGAGCCGCACCCCGTGCCCGCCGCCCGCGGGCTCCGCGTCCCAGACGTGCTTGTCGAAACCGCGCTCGCCGCCGTGCAGCGCGTTGGGCCCGTTGTTCCGCGCGAGCCGGTGCGCACGCCCGTCGAGGGAGAAGGCGCCGCCCGCGATCCGGTTCGCGTACCGCCCCACCAGCGCCCCGAAGTACGGCCCCGGATGCGTCAGATACCCCGCGAGCTCCTCGAACCCCAGCGCCACCGACGCCACCTGCCCCGACCGGTCGGGCACCCGCACCGACTGCACGATCCCGCCGTAGGTCAGGACGCCCACCCGCACCCCGGCCCTCTCCAGGGTCCAGCGGTGGACGGGGCTGCCGTCGGGAAGCGTCCCGAAGAGTTCACTGCGCATGATCGAGACCCTACGCGGACCCGGCTGCTACGCCACGGGCTTCCTCGACGTCACCTGCCGGTACGCGATCTCCGCGAGCCGCGCCTGACCGTTCTTGCTGGGATGGAACCAGTCCCAGTGGCTCAACTGGTCCCCGTCGAATCGGTAGTCAAAAACGGCTCCGCCGTCGTAACGGCAGCGCCGGTCCTTGTCGCACACGTCTTCGAGGACCTTGTTGTACGCGACCACGCGGTCCTGCACCGACGCGCGCCGCCGCGTCGCCGCGGAGTCCAGGTCGTCGGGGTCGGCCAGCATGGAGGCGCAGATGCCCAGCTTCCACACCTGCTTGCCCAGCGGGTTCGTCCGCCCCTGGGACCAGAGCCGCTTCAGGTCCGGCACGGACGCCACGTACACCTGAGCCTTCGGCAGCTCGCGGCGCAGCGTGCGCATCGCCTCCTGGAAGTCGGCGCGGAACTCGCCGACCGGCGTCATCGAGGCGGCCGTCGGGCGGCACGCGTCATTGGCGCCCGTCATCACCGTGACCAGCTCGGGGCGGTCCGCGGCGGCCGCCTCGACCTGCCCGGTCAGATCCGCCATCCGGGCGCCGGTCTTCGCGTGGTTCCAACTGTGCGACGCGGCCCGCCCCTTCCCGAGGAGCCGCGTCGCCAGGCTGTCGACCTCGGTGTCCGTGCCGGTCGCCCAGGACGCCTCGGGGCAGTCGGAGAGTACCGAGCAGGCGTCGAAGCCGCGGGTGATGGAGTCGCCGACGGCGGCCAGCGAGCGGGGCGAGGTGTCCCACGCGGGGGTGGGTTTCGGCGATGGCTTGCGGGCGGCCGACGAGCTGCCCGGGGCCCCCGAGTTCCCGCCCTGCGCGTCGCACGCGGTCAGCGCCCCGCCGCAGAGCAGGGCCGCCGTCGCGAGGGCGACGACGGCGCGCGACCGGCGCCTGCGGTTCCGCATCCCCTGCTCCCCTCAGTCGTTCAACGTGACGTCGTGCGCGTGCCCGGGGTTGCGCCCCGCCGGGTGAAAGGTCGGAGTTTCCTGGCCTTCGGACCGACGGTACGTCACACTCCTTGCGCCGCCGCACGGTAGCCTCGGGCCCATAGCCGCCGGGCCCCTGCTGTCACGGCAGCGACAGGGCGGGTGATCCACCCGGTGGCGCCTCGCTCTAGTGGTTCCGCTAAATTACATCACGTCACATCTGTCCCCTTTTCCCAGGTTTATCTAGTATTTGGGGAAAACTGCTCGGCACGGGCGCGAGGCCGCTGGGGAAGGCGAACCTCGACCCACACTGGAGGTCCCGGTGACGACACGTGGAGTTCTGTACGTGCACTCCGCTCCGCGCGCGCTGTGCCCACACGTCGAGTGGGCCGTCGCGGGCGTGCTCGGCGCGCGCGTGAGCCTCGACTGGATCAGGCAGCCCGCCGCGCCGGGCACCTGGAGATCCGAATTCTCCTGGCAGGGCTCGGTGGGCACCGCCTCCAAGCTCGCCTCCGCCCTGCGCGGCTGGGATCTGCTGCGCTTCGAGGTCACGGCGGAGCCCTGCGCCGGCGCCGAGGGCGAGCGGTACAGCGCCACCCCCGACCTCGGCATCTACCACGCCGTCACCGGAATGCACGGTGACATCCTGATCCCCGAGGACCGGCTCCGCGCCGCGCTGGCCCGCTCGCAGCGCGGCGAGAGCGACCTGGAGGCGGAACTCGCCAAGCTCCTCGGCAAGCCCTGGGACGACGAACTCGAACCGTTCAGATACGCGGGCGAGGGCGCGCCCGTGCGGTGGCTCCACCAAGTGGTCTGAGACGTACGAAGGGCCCCCACCTTGCGGTGGGGGCCCTTCGCGTACGTACTGCGAGCGAGGTCAGACGGTCCGGAACGCCAGGACGACGTTGTGGCCGCCGAAGCCGAACGAGTCGTTCAGCGCCGCGATCCTGCCCTCGGGCAGCGCGCGGGCCTTGTCACGGATGACGTCCGCGTCGACCTCGGGGTCGAGGTTCTCGATGTTGATCGTCGGCGGGGCCATCCGGTGCTTCAGCGCGAGGACCGTGGCCACGGTCTCCACGCCGCCGGCGCCACCGAGCAGGTGACCGGTCATCGACTTGGTGCTGGCGATCGCCATGTGGTCCACGTCGTCGCCGAACGCCTTGCGCAGCGCCTTGATCTCCGCGACGTCACCCTGCGGCGTCGAGGTCGCGTGCGCGTTCACGTGCACGATCTCGGCGGGCTTGAGGTCGGTGGAGTCGATCAGGTTCTGCAGCGCCGCGGCGATGCCGTTGCCGGACGGCTCGGGCTGCGTGATGTGGTGCGCGTCGGCCGAGATGCCCTGGCCGACGGCCTCCGCGTAGATCTTCGCGCCGCGGGCCTTGGCGTGCTCCTCGGACTCGAGGACGATCACGCCGGCGCCCTCGCCGAGCACGAAGCCGTTGCGGTCGGCGTCGTAGGGACGCGAGGCGCCCTGCGGGTCGTCGTTGTTCTTCGACATCGCCATCATGTTGCCGAACGCGACGATCGGCAGCGGGTGGATCGCCGCCTCCGTGCCGCCCGCGACGACGACGTCGGCGCGGCCGGTGCGGATCATCTCGATCGCGTAGCCGATGGCCTCCGCGCCCGAGGCGCAGGCCGACACCGGGGTGTGGACGCCCGCGTGGGCGCCCAGCTCGATGCCGACGTTGGCCGCCGGGGAGTTGGGCATCAGCATCGGCACGGTGTGCGGGGAGACGCGGCGTACGCCCTTCTCCTTCAGCACGTCGTACTGGTCCAGAAGCGTGGTCACGCCGCCGATGCCGGAGGCGATGACCGCACCGAGACGGTGCGGGTCCACGGACGTGTCCTCGCCCGCCTTGGCGGTGTAGCCGGCGTCCGCCCAGGCCTCCTTGGCCGCGATCAGCGCGAACTGCGCCGACCGGTCCAGCTTGCGGGCCTGCGGGCGGGGGATGACCTCGCCCGGCTCCACGGCGATCTGGCCGGCGATGCGGACGGGCAGCTCGGCTGCCCAGTCCTGCTCCAGCGCGCTGACGCCGGAGCGGCCCGCGAGCAGGCCCTCCCACGTCGACGCGGCGTCGCCACCCAGCGGTGTGGTTGCGCCGATACCGGTGACGACCACGGTGCGATTGGTCGAGTTCACAGGAAATTTCTCCACGGTGTTGAGGGGATCAGCGGCGCCACCGCCGGGTGGCGACAGAGCACGGGGCAGGTCAGCCCTGGTGCTCGAGGATGTACTTGGTCGCGTCGCCGACCGTCTTGAGGTTCTTGACGTCGTCGTCCGGGATCTTCACGTCGAAGCGCTCTTCGGCGGCGACGACGACCTCGACCATGGACAGCGAGTCGACGTCCAGGTCGTCGGTGAAGGACTTGTCCAGCTGGACGTCCTCGACCGGGATGCCGGCGATCTCGTTGACGATCTCCGCGAGACCGGCGACGATCTCTTCCTGAGTGGCGGCCATGTTGGCGCTCCTTCTTATGTATCCAGAGGGTGTGGCGCCCGCCGCGGCAGCGGCAGGTTGGTTGCGGCGCCCGGACCGGATGATCCGGACGCGATGCCTAGGGGAGGGTAACGACCGTGGCGGCGTAGACGAGACCCGCCCCGAAGCCGATGACGAGGGCGGTGTCGCCGCTCTTCGCCTCGCCGGTCGCCAGGAGCCGCTCCATCGCGAGCGGGATCGAGGCGGCCGAGGTGTTACCGGTGGTGCGCACGTCACGGGCGACCGTGACGTGTTCCGGCAGTTTCAGAGTCTTCACCATCGAGTCGATGATCCGCTCGTTGGCCTGGTGCGGAATGAAGACATCCAGGTCGTCCGCGGTGATTCCGGCCGCGTCCAGCGCCTGCTGGGCGACCTTCGCCATCTCGAACACGGCCCAGCGGAAGACCGCCTGGCCCTCCTGGGTAATGGCAGGGTACTTGGCGGGGGCGCCACCGTTGCGGTAGACGTCCCACGCTTCGGTCTGCTTGATCGTCTCGGCCTTGTCGCCCTCCGAGCCCCACACCGTCGGACCGATCCGCGGCTCCTTGGAGGGGCCCACGATCACGGCGCCCGCGCCGTCACCGAAGAGGAACGCCGTCGCGCGGTCGTGCAGGTCGGTGAGGTCGCTCAGCCGCTCCACGCCGATCACCAGGACGTACTCGGCGGAACCGTCGACGATCATGCCCTTGGCGAGGGTGAGGCCGTAGCCGAAGCCGGCGCAGCCCGCGGAGATGTCGAACGCGGCGGGTTTGCCCGCGCCGACCTTGTCCGCGATCTCCGTCGCGATGGCCGGGGTCTGCTTGAAGTGCGAGACGGTGGAGACGATGACGGCTCCGACCTGCTCGGGCGTGATGCCGGCGTCGGCGATCGCCTTGCCCGCGGCCTCGACGGACATCGCGGCCACGGTCTCCTCCTCGGAGGCCCAGTGGCGGGTCGCGATGCCGGAGCGGGAGCGGATCCATTCGTCGGACGAGTCGATCGTCTCGAGGATGACCTCGTTCGGCACGACCCGGGTGGGACGGTAGCCGCCGACGCCCATGATCCGCGCGTACGGATGGCCCTGTGCGGCCTTGATCTTCGACATGCGCTACGGCTCCTTGTCTGTCGTCGGCTCAGGAATGCTCGGCGACGAGCGCGCGGGCCGCGTCGAGGTCGTCGGGGGTCTTCACCGCGAGGGTCTGAACGCCCTTGAGGGCGCGCTTGGCGAGACCGGTGAGGGTGCCGCCGGGGCACACCTCGATCAGCGCCGTCACGCCGAGCTCCTGGAAGGTCTCCATGCACAGGTCCCAGCGGACCGGGTTGGCGACCTGCCCGACCAGGCGGGAGATCACGTCGGCGCCGGTCGTGACCGTCTTGCCGTCGCGGTTCGAGACGTAGGTGAGCCTCGGGTCGGCGACGGTGAGACCGGCGGCGGCCTCCTGAAGACGCGTCACGGCGGGTGCCATGTGCTCGGTGTGGAACGCGCCCGCGACCTTGAGGGCGACGACCTTGCGGACGCCCTCGGGCTTGTCCTCCGCGAGGGCGGCGAGCTGCTCGAGGGTGCCTGCGGCAACGATCTGGCCGGCGCCGTTCACGTTCGCCGGGGTCAGCCCGAGCTTCTCCAGGTGCGGGACGGTGACCTCGGGGTCGCCGCCGAGGAGGGCGGCCATGCCGGTCTCGGTGACGGCGGCCGCGTCGGCCATGGCGAGGCCGCGGGTGCGGACCAGGCCGAGGGCCTCGTCGTCGGTGAGCACACCGGCGTACGCGGCGGCCGTGATCTCGCCGACGCTGTGCCCTGCGACGGCGCCCGGCGTGATGTCACCGAGTGCCGCGGCGGAGAGCAGACCGGCGGCCACGAGCAGCGGCTGGGCCACGGCCGTGTCGCGGATCGCGTCCGCGTCGGCCTGGGTGCCGTAGTGGGCGAGGTCGAGCCCGATGGCGTCCGACCAGGCGGCGATGCGGTCGGCAGCACCGGGGAGGTCGAGCCAGGGGGTCAGGAAGCCGGGCGTCTGAGCGCCTTGGCCGGGAGCGACGAGTACGAGCACTCTTACACTCTCTCTTGTGGACGGTGGGACCCGCCCGTGGGGACAGGGACGAAGAACCGCTGGGGGATTTGTAGGAGGCCGACAAACCCGCCGACCAACCCTATGTCTGAGGATCGCCGTCGGCCAGCCGCCCCAGGATCAGCGCGATCCGCAGCGTGAAAGCGGAGCGCACATCGGAAGGCGACCACCCGGTGACGTCAGTCACACGTCGGAGCCGGTAGCGCACGGTGTTCGGGTGGACGAAGAGCATTCTGGCCGCGCCTTCGAGACTGCTGGCTTGTTCCAGATAGACGCTGAGCGTCTCCAGGAGCGCCGAGCCCGCTTCCTCCAGTGGTCTGTAGATCTCCTCCACCAGCTGCTCGCGAGCCGCCGGATCCCCCGCGATCGCGCGTTCGGGCAGCAGATCGTCCGCGAGGACGGGCCGCGGCGCGTCCTGCCAGGCGGCACAGGCCTTCAGTCCGGCGGCCGCGGCCTGCGCGGAGCGGGTGGCGGCGAGCAGGTCGGGGACGATCGGCCCGGCCACCACGGGACCGGCGGCGTACGGCCCGATCAGGGACTTCGCGACGTGCAGCGGATTGTCGTTGCCGCCCGCGATGACGACCAGGCGGTCCCCGAGGACACCCGTGAGGACCTGCAGTTTCGCGTGCCGGGCGGCGCGGCGGATGGCCTCCACGGTGAGCTCGCTGTCACCGTCGGGGGCGGTGCCGAGGACCACGCAGACGTGCTCCGGGGAGTTCCAGCCGAGGGCCGCGGCGCGCGAGACGGCGCCCTCGTCGGCCTCGCCGGACAGCACCGCGTTCACGACGAGCGATTCCAGCCGCGCGTCCCAGGCACCGCGTGCCTCGGCGGCCTGCGCGTACACCTGCGCCGTGGCGAAGGCGATCTCGCGGGCGTAGACGAGGAGGGCCTCCCGCAGCACCGACTCGTCGCCCGGCGCGGCGACCTCGTCGATCGCCGACTCCATGACCTCGATCGTCGTACGCACCATCTCCACGGTCTGGCGCAGGGTGATCGCCCTGGTCAGCTCGCGCGGGGCGGTGCCGAAGACATCGGTCGAGATGGCCTGGGGGGCGTCCGGGTGCCGGAACCACTCGGTGAACGCGGCGATACCGGCCTGGGCGACCAGACCGATCCAGGAGCGGTTCTCCGGCGGCATCGCCCGGTACCAGGACAGCGTCTCGTCCATGCGCGCGATGGCCTGCGCCGCGAGGCTCCCGGACGACTTCTCCAGGCGCTTCAGGGTCGCGGCATGGGCGTGGGCGGACCGTCGGGCGTCCTGATGGGCTGCGTTCGCTGAAGGTTCGGGCACGGGACAAGACTGCCTTATCGGGGCGGGGACATGCGGTGCAGGGGCCAGGACCTGTCCTACCGTGGGGGACGTGATTGACGTACGGCGCTCCGGCGACCGGTACCGCGGCGGGGAGACCGCGGCCGGCATCGAGTCCTGCCACGCCTTCTCCTTCGGCCCCCACTACGACCCCGACAACCTCCGCTTCGGCGCGGTCCTCGCCTGCAACGAGGAGCGCCTGGCGCCCGGCGCGGGCTTCGACGAGCATCCGCACAGCCACACGGAGATCGTGACCTGGGTCGTCGAGGGCGAGCTCACGCACCGCGATTCGCGGGGGCACGCGTCCCTGGTCCGACCCGGCGACGTGCAGCACCTCTCCGCGGCGGGCGGCGTACGCCACGTGGAACGCAACGACGGCGCGGAGCCCCTGGTCTTCGTCCAGATGTGGCTGGCCCCGCTCGCCCCGGGCGGCGAACCGTCCTACGAGGTGGTGCGCGGGATCGCCGACTCGACGCCGTACGCGGTGCCGGGCGCGGGGGCGCTCCTGCACGTGCGGCGCCTGACGGCGGGGGAGCGCCTCGCGGTCCCGGACGCGCCGTTCGTGTACGTCCACGTGGTGCGCGGCGCGCTGTCCCTCGCCGGCGACCTGCTGCGCCCGGGGGACTCCGCGCGGATCGGCGCGGAGCCGGAGCTCGAAGGGGAGGCCCAGGACGCGACCGAGGTGCTGATCTGGGAGATGACGAGCGCCCCCTGACCGTGGCGGGCGACGCCTAGCCGCGGAGGTCGGCGAGCACCGCGTCGGTGAACGGGGGCCACACCTCGGCGGCCCACGGACCGAAGGGCCGGTCGGTGAGCGCGACGCAGGCCGCCCGCGCGTCGGGGTCGATCCACAGGAACGTACCCGCCTGGCCGAAGTGGCCGAAGGTCCGGGGCGACGAGGAACTCCCCGTCCAGTGCGGCGTCTTGGAGTCCCGGATCTCGAAGCCGAGACCCCAGTCGTTGGGGTTCTGGTGCCCGTAACCGGGCAGGACGCCCTTCAGCCCGGGGTACGTCACGGTCATCGCCGCCGCCACGGTCCGCGCGTCGAGGAGCCGGGGTGCCTGCACCTCCGCCGCGAACCGCACCAGGTCGTCGACCGTCGACACACCGTCCTTGGCGGGCGAGAGGCCGCCCTCCAGCGTCGTGGACGTCATCCCCAGCGGCGCGAGGACCGCCTGCCGCAGGTACTCGTCGAAGGGGATGTCGGCGGCCTTGGCGATGTGCTCGCCGAGGACCTCGAACCCCGCGTTCGAGTACAGCCGCCGCGTCCCCGGCGCCGACGTCACCCGGTGCTCGTCGAACGCGAGACCGCTGGTGTGCGCGAGCAGGTGCCGCACCGTCGACCCCTCGGGTCCGGCGGGCTCGTCGAGCTCGATCGCCCCCTCCTCGTACGCGACGAGTGCCGCGTACGCCGCGAGGGGCTTGGTGACCGAGGCGAGCGCGAAACGCCGGTCCGTGGGGCCGTGCGTCCCCACGACGGTGCCGTCAGCCCGGACGACGGCCGCGGCGGCGGTGGGGACCGGCCAGTTCTCGATCAACGCGAGGCTCTGCATGCCCCGAGCCTAAGCGGCCTACAGGTTGAGGCGCATCGAGGGGTCGGGCTTGCGGACGAAGCCGAGCGACGCGTACAGCGGCTCCGCCTCCTTTGACGCGTTGAGGTCCACGCTGCCCGCCCCCCGCTCACGGAACCAGTCGAGCAGCACCTCCATGGCCGCCCGCGCGTACCCCTTGCGCCGCTGGTCCGGGTCGGTGGCGACGCTGAAGACGGAGCCGGTCAGGCCGTGCGGATTGCCCGCGCGCCCGATCCGGTAGTCGAGCGTGCCGACGGCCAGCGCCGCGAGCCCGCCGGGGCGCTCCGGATGATCGACGACGAACGCCGCGAAGTCCCCCTCGGGCTCCGCGAGCCGACGGCGTACGGTCGGCAGGGACTCGGCGTGCCAGCTCGTGTCGGACGCGGTGGCGGTGCCCCCGGCGGCCGGTGAGCGCCCCGCGAAGACGGAGTCGATCATCACCTGCCTCAGTCTGAGCAGTTCCTCGGCGTCTTCGGGTGTGGCACGGCGTACGAGACTCATGCGGGGACCGTAGTGACCAGGAGCTGGGACGTCTCGCGAATTTCCCCCGGATCCGCTTGCTTGGAGTGCACTCCAAGGTTTTAGCGTGTGGGTCATGACGGTGACGGAGACCACGACCCAGGTGAAGCCGGACGGGCAGGACCACTACACGATCAGTGAAGTCGTCGACCGCACCGGGCTCTCCGCCTACACCCTGCGGTGGTACGAGCGGATCGGCCTGATGCCGCACATCGACCGCTCCCACACGGGCCAGCGCCGCTACAGCGACCGCGACCTGAACTGGTTGTCCTTCGTCGGCAAGCTGCGCCTGACCGGGATGCCCGTCGCGGACATGGTCCGGTACGCGGAGCTGGTGCGCGAAGGGCAGCACACGTTCCCGCAGCGCCAGGAACTCCTGGAGCAGACGCGGCGCGACGTCCGCGCGCGCATCACGGAGCTGCAGGACACCCTCGCCGTCCTCGACTACAAGATCGACAACTATGCGTGCGCCCGCAGGGCGTCGGAAAGGCCCTGACTGATGACGGACAAGGCAATAGCGAAGGTGCGGCTCGGCACGGGCGGCCCCGAGGTCGGCGTCCAGGGTCTCGGCTGCATGGGCATGAGCTTCGCCTACGGGCCCACGGACACCGACCAGGCCCGCGCCACCCTGGACCGCGCCCTGGATCTTGGCGTCACCCTCTACGACACGGCCGACGTCTACGGCATGGGCGAGAACGAGGAGTTCCTCGCGCCCTTCGTCAAGGCGCACCGCGACGAGATCGTCATCGCCACCAAGTTCGCCCTGGCCATCGACCCGGCGGAGCCGACGAAGCGGCGCATCGACAACAGCCCCGCGTACATCCGCGCCAGTGTCGAGGCGAGCCTGCGCCGCCTCGGCACGGACGTCGTCGACCTCTACTACATGCACCGCCGCGACCCGAACGTGCCGATCGAGGAGACGGTCGGCGTGCTGGCGGAGCTCGTCGCCGCGGGCAAGGTCAAGCACATCGGGCTGAGCGAGGTCACCGGCGACGAACTGCGCGCCGCGCACGCCGTCCACCCCGTCGCGGCCGTGCAGTCGGAGTGGTCGCTGTTCAGCCGCGACATCGAGCGCGGCGTGGTCCCCGCCGCCGCCGAACTCGGCGTGGCCCTCGTGCCCTACTCGCCGCTCGGCCGGGGCTTCCTCACCGGCTCGTTCGTCAGTGCCGACAAGGAGCTCGGCGAGGACGACTTCCGGCGCCAGCAGCCCCGCTTCACCGGCGCCAACGCCACCGCCAACGCCGCCCTCCTGGCCCCCGTCCGCTCCGTCGCCGAGGCGCACGGAGCCACCGTCGGCCAGGTCGCCCTGGCCTGGGTCCAGCAGCAGGCGGACCTCCACGGCCTGCCCGTCGTCCCGATCCCCGGCACCCGCAAGGCCACCCGGGTCGAGGAGAACACCGCGGCCACCCGCATCACCCTCACCGAGAACGACCTCGCCGCCCTCGAACCGATCGCCGCGGGCGTCGCGGGCGACCGCTACGCCGACATGACCTTCACGTCGGCGGGACGCGAGTAGCGGAACGGGCGGGTCAGGGCCGGGCAGCCCTCACAGCTCGGCGAGCAGCTCGGTCTTCTTCACCGTGAACTCGTCGTCCGTGAGCAGGCCCGCCTGGTGCAGCTCGCCCAGGTGCCGGATGCGGTCCGCGATGTCCGCCGGGTCGCGCCGCACGGCGGGCGTCACGGCGGCGGCGACGGTGCCCGGGCCGTCGGAGTTCGCCGCCGGGCCCGAGGCCCGCACCGCGGCGAGGACCGACGCGGCGAACGGCAGCGACTCGTGGACCGGGCCGTAGCCGAGGCCGAAGACGACGGCCGCCGGGTCCTGGTCGGCCTGTGCGGGCTGCGCCACCGGCGTCTCGCGCCGCAGCAGCCGCAGATGGCCCTCGAACACCTCGGGGGAGCGCCACTCGATGCCGCTCAGGTCGGTGACCGGGAAGCTCTGGTCGCCGGCCTTCCACTTCGCGGAGGAGGCACCCGTCCAGAACCAGCGGAACGACACCAGCTTCCCGTCGAAGGACGCCTTCCCGTCGTACGCCTTGAACTGCAGCGGCGCCTCGGGGGGTGCCACCAGGAAGCGGTCCGTGCTCTCCGTGCCGTCCGGCGGCAGCTGTGCCCGCAACTCGTCCGCGTAGTACTCGGCGAGCGTCTCCCGCTCCGCGGGCAGCACCAGGCGGTACGGGTCGCAGCCCTCCTTGAGCTGCCCCGCGGCGGCCTCCATCAGAGGATCGGCGCCCGGTCTCGGCACGGCATGCAGGACCACGGTCCCGCGTTTGCCGGGGGAGAGCGTCACCGCCGAGATCGCCTCATGGGGGATGCGCCGTTCGCCGAGCGCCTGGAACAGCTTCGGCGTGCGGATTCCCCGTTCGAAGCGGATGAGCACAGAGTCGGACTCGAACTCCCAGGCGGCATGAAATCCGGCCAGAACATCACCCATGCGGCTCATCGTAGGCGGCACGCGCGCCTCCGTCCCTCCTGCGGCGGGCCGCTGTTTCATCGATTTCTACGCGCGTCAGGCCGCTGCCCCGCCGGAAATACCCTTCCGGCAGGCACCGTCCTCGCTCGCGCACCGCACCGCGTGGTACGAACCAGTCCCGATTTCCGCGAAGTTCCGCAGGCTCTCCGTGCCCGGCTCGAAATAGCCGGTGTGCCCCTGGGCGCCCGCCGCGGAGAACACGCGCGCACCGAAGCCCTCGGCCACCGGGTCGGCGCCGTGGCCGAGCCCGCCGAACTCCATGTTCGGGACGTCCTGGATCCAGTCGTCGCCGTCCCGGGTCGCCCAGATCCGGGCGCCCGTGCCCAACTGCGAGGCCGAGTCGGCCCGCATGCCGGGGCTGCCCGCCACCGCGATGTCCGTGACCCGCGAGGGCAGCTTCCGTGCGGCCACCCCGCACACCACCGAGCCGTAGCTGTGGCAGTACAGGGCGACCGGTGTGCGGCCGGGCAGGCCGCGCACCATGGATTCGAGGCGGGTGGCCCCGTCCTCGGCGCGCATGGCCGTGGCCGCGTCCACGCCGATGCCGACGGGCGCGGTGTAGTCGGCCCAGGCGATCACGGCGGTGTGCGATCCGGGGCTGACCGCGCGCTCCGCGCGGTAGAGCGACTTGGCCATGCCCACCGGCGCCGAGTACTTGCGGAAGGTCCGCTCGAAGGTCAGCACGTTGGTGTCGACGCCGGGCACGACGACGGAGACGCGGCGGGCCTTGTCCATGTCCCCGAAGACTTCTGCCATGCGTCCGCTGCCCATCGGGTCGAAGGCGAGGACCTGGCGTCCCGGGCGCATCATCACGCCGAACCGCTTCATCCTGCGCTCGGCCTCCTGCTGCCCCAGCGGGGAGAGGCGCTTGTCGTGCATGCGTTCACGCTCGATCTTGCGGGCCTGCCCCAGCGCGATGTGGTTCGCGCGGTAGCGCAGCGTGGCGGGCGCGCCGTTCATGTTGCCGACCGCGAGCGGATAGCGGCCGGCGAGCCGTTCGCGCTGGTGTCCGTCGAGGGAGGCGAAGAAGCGGGCGAGCCGGCCTGCGGGGGCATCGGGGTCGGGCAGGGCCCGTCCGTCGATGCTTCCCCGCTCCCAGGCGGAGAGCGCGGCTTGCAGGGGCGACGCGTCGCCCTTGTTGTGGCGCACGGCGGTCCAGCCGGTGGTCGCCAGCATGACGAACACGACGGCCAGCGCGAGCAGGGCGCGCCATGCGTTGAGTTGGGGGGAGGAGTCGAAGGAAGTCACTACGGAACACCCTAGGAGAACCGTGATGTTTACCGTGCATCGCGTGGTGCAGATCACGTTTCTGGAGGGTGAATTGAGGCATAGCGGGCGCATCCGCTGCGGCCGGGTCACTCTCCGTGCGCGGTGCGCCAGCCCTCCGCCAACGCGGGACCCAGGTGGTCGAGGTACGCCTCCGTCAGCGCGCGGATCGACTCGGGGCTGGTGTCCTCGCCCGCGCCCCACTGGCGCCCCGTCACGCGCATGACGCCGCTGAACGCGGCCACCGCCACGCGCGGCCGCGGGTCGGTCTCCAGGTCGAGCCCCTCGCGCTCGGCGATCACGCGGGCTACCTCGTCCTCGGTCTCGATGGAGCGGCGCAGGTGGACGGCGAGCAGGGTGGGGGTCGACTCGATCATCTGATAGGTGCGCATGTGGAGTTCGACCGGGACGACCTCCTCGATGGACTGCCCCATCGCCTCCCAGGTGCCGAGGACGGCGCCGCGCAGCGCCTCCAGCGGGGCCTCGTGGGCGGGGCGGTCGCGGACGGCCTGGACGAAGCGCGCCTCGATCATCGTCTGGACGGCGAAGGCGGCTTCCTGCTTGTTGGCGAAGTGCCGGAAGAAGGTGCGCTGCGACACGTCGACCGCCTCGACGATCTCGTCGACGGTCGTCTCCTCGTACCCCTTGGTGGTGAAGAGTTCGAGCGCCACGCGCAGGAGGGTGTCCCGGGTGCGCTGCTTCTTGCGCTCGCGCAGTCCCGTCGCCGGCTGGGTCGTCTTCAAGCCGTGGCCCTCTTCCTCGCGTTTTCCCAGTTCACCATACCTGTGAGCTACGTGACAGTTACCGACTTGTGAAATGGTTTGTCAACTGTCAGTCGCTGTCACTAGCCTCCTCGCATGACTAGTCAGATCACCGTCGACAAGGCGGACAAGGGGCCGGAGCCCGCACCCGTTCCGGTCCCGGCCAAGGGGCTCCGTGGCCACCCCTGGCTGACGCTGTTCGCCGTGGCGATCGGCGTGATGATGGTCGCCCTCGACGGCACCATCGTGGCGATAGCCAACCCGGCCATCCAGAAGGACCTCGGCGCCACCTTCGCGGACGTCCAGTGGATCACCAACGGCTACTTCCTCGCGCTCGCCGTCGCCCTGATCACCGCGGGCAAGCTGGGCGACCGCTTCGGCCACCGGCAGACCTTCCTCATCGGTGTGGTCGGCTTCGCCGCCGCCTCCGGAGCCATCGGCTTCTCGGACAGCATCGCGCTGGTGATCACCTTCCGCGTGCTCCAGGGACTCTTCGGAGCCCTCCTGATGCCCGCCGCGCTCGGCCTCCTGCGAGCCACGTTCCCGGCCGAGAAGCTCAACATGGCCATCGGCATCTGGAGCATGGTCATCGGCGTCTCCACGGCCGGCGGCCCGATCCTCGGCGGCCTCCTGGTCCAGCACGTCAGCTGGCAGTCCGTCTTCTTCATCAACGTGCCGGTCGGCGTCATCGCCCTGGTGCTCGGCGTCGTCATCCTCAAGGACCACCGCGCGGAGAACGCCCCCAGGTCCTTCGACATCATCGGCATCGTGCTGCTGTCTGCGGCGATGTTCTGCCTGGTCTGGGCGCTCATCAAGGCCCCCGAGTGGGGCTGGGGCGCGGGCATGACCTGGACCTTCATCGGCGCCGCCGTGGTGAGCTTCGCGCTCTTCGCGGTCTGGGAGTCGAAGGTCGCGGAACCGCTCATCCCGCTGGCCCTGTTCCGCTCGGTGCCGCTCTCCGCGGGCGTGGTCCTGATGGTGCTCATGGCCATCGCGTTCATGGGCGGACTGTTCTTCGTCACCTTCTACCTGCAGAACGTGCACGGCATGAGCCCCGTCGACAGCGGTCTGCACCTGCTGCCGCTCACCGGCGGGATGATCGTCGCCTCGCCGCTCGCGGGCGCCATGATCACCAAGGTGGGCCCGCGCATCCCGCTGGCGGGCGGCATGGTCTGCACCGCCGTCGCCATGTACGGCATGTCCACGCTGGAGGCGGGCACCGGAAGC
This sequence comes from Streptomyces venezuelae, assembly GCF_008642315.1. Lineage (NCBI taxonomy): Bacteria > Bacillati > Actinomycetota > Actinomycetes > Kitasatosporales > Streptomycetaceae > Streptomyces > Streptomyces venezuelae. The sequence goes on from NZ_CP029192.1 coordinate 6,200,271, forward strand.
GGCATCATGTCGATCTGGTTCGCCCTCCTCGGCCTCGGCCTCGCCCCCGTCATGGTCGGCGCCACCGAGGTCATCGTGGGCAACGCGCCGATGGAGCTCTCCGGCGTCGCCGGCGGCCTCCAGCAGGCCGCGATGCAGATCGGCGGCAGCCTCGGCACCGCCGTCCTCGGCGCCGTCATGGCCTCCAAGGTCGACAGCGACCTGCCCGGCAACTGGGCCGACGCGAAGCTCCCGCCGCTCAGCGAGGCCCAGCTCGACAAGGCGGCCGAGGCCGTCCAGGTCGGTGTGGCGCCGGTGCCGCCGAAGGCCCCGCCGTCCCTCGCCGACCAGATCACCTCGGTCGCGCACGACACCTTCATGTCGGGCATGGGCATGGCCTGCCTGGTCGCCGCCGGCGTCGCCGTGGTCGCGGTGTTCGTCGCGTTCCTGACCAAGCGCGGCGACAACGCGGAGGCGGGCGCGGGCGTCGGCCACATCTGACCCCGACCGCCAGGTCAGGGAAAGCCCCTCAGGGACATCCTGGGGGGCTTTCGTGTATCAGGGTGAGCGGTGTTCGTACCCCTTCCGGCGCCCCGATCGGCGGGTCCACAGTGCAGTCAGAAGATCGTCGCAGTCAGAAGATCGTCGCAGTCAGAAGATCGTCGCAGTCAGAAGATCGTCGCGGTCGGAAGACCGTCAGCACACGGGGGTTGAGCACATGCGTACGACCATGCCCACGACCATCACGGCAGCCGCACTCGCCGCCGTCATCCTCACACCCGCACACGCGGGAGCCGCCGCCCCGCCGACGCTGCGGCCCTGCGGCCCCGGCGAGCTCTGTCTCTGGCAGAAGGCGCAGTTCAAGGGCGCACGTCAGGTGTACGAGCTGTCGGACATCGACATCGAGAGCTGCACCGCGCTGCCGGAGGGGGGCAGCGCGGAAGCCCTCGCCAACCGCACGGGACGGCCCGTCACCGTGTACCAGTCGGCGGAGTGCGGGGAGACGGGCGAGTTCGACACCTACCCGGGCGGTGGCACCTGGGCGCCCGAATCGCCGTACCGCATCCGGGCCTTCAAGGTCTGGGAGAGCTGAAGGCGGGTACCCGGACCGTGGCGGGCCCCGGACGCACGACGCGCAAGCTCCCCGGCTCACGCGGCCGTACGGGGTCGCGGAACCGGCCGGATCGCGCGACGCACGAGAGGTGTCCTGACGGGCCCGCGGACGCCGTAGCAAAGCCGGAGGGCGGCGGGATCCGATCCCGCCGCCCTCCGGCTCGTGTCTCCGCCCCACCGGGCGTGCCGTGCTGCCTACGCGTCGCCGCCCGCGGCGCCCGGGTCGGCCGCCGCGACGTCGAGGAGCTGGTAGCGGTCGACCGCCTGCTTCAGGACGGAGCGGTCCACCTTGCCCTCACGCGCCAGTTCGGTCAGCACGCCGACCACGATCGACTGCGCGTCGATGTGGAAGAAGCGGCGGGCCGCACCACGCGTGTCCGCGAAGCCGAAGCCGTCCGCGCCCAGCGACTGGTACGTGCCGGGCACCCAGCGGGAGATCTGGTCCGGGACGCTCCGCATCCAGTCGGAGACGGCCACGAACGGACCCTCGGCGCCGGACAGCTTCCGCGTCACGTACGGGACGCGCTGCTCCTCCTCCGGGTGCAGGAGGTTGTGGCGCTCCACGTCCACCGCCTCGCGGCGCAGCTCGTTCCAGGAGGTCGCCGACCAGACGTCCGCCTTGACGTTCCACTCCGAGGCCAGGATCTGCTGCGCCTCGACTGCCCACGGCACCGCGACGCCGGACGCGAGGATCTGCGCCGGGATGGCGCCCTGCTCGCCCGCCTTGAAGCGGTAGATGCCCTTGAGGATGCCGTCGACGTCCACGTCGGCGGGCTCGGCCGGGTGCTGGATCGGCTCGTTGTAGACGGTGAGGTAGTAGAAGACGTCCTCACTGTCGGGGCCGTACATCCGGCGCAGGCCGTCCTTGACGATGTGTGCGATCTCGTAGCCGAACGCGGGGTCGTAGGCGACGCAGCCCGGGTTCGTGGAGGCCAGCAGCTGCGAGTGGCCGTCCGCGTGCTGCAGGCCCTCGCCGGTCAGCGTCGTGCGTCCGGCGGTCGCACCGAGGACGAAACCGCGCGCGAGCTGGTCGGCCATCTGCCAGAACTGGTCGCCGGTGCGCTGGAAACCGAACATCGAGTAGAAGACGTAGACCGGGATCAGCGGCTCGCCGTGCGTCGCGTAGGCCGAACCGGCGGCGATCAGGGACGCCGTGCAGCCCGCCTCCGAGATGCCGTCGTGCAGCATCTGGCCCGTCGGCGACTCCTTGTACGCGAGGAGGAGCTCACGGTCCACGGCCTCGTACTGCTGGCCGAGCGGGTTGTAGATCTTCGCGCTCGGGAAGAACGCGTCCATGCCGAAGGTGCGGTACTCGTCGGGGGCGATCAGCACGAAACGCTTGCCGATCTCCTTGTCCCGCATGAGGTCCTTCAGGATGCGGACGAACGCCATGGTGGTGGCGATCGACTGCTGGCCCGAACCCTTCTTCGCGGCCGTGTACGCCTTGTCCTCCGGAAGGTGGAGGGGCTTGGAGCGCACGACGCGGGTCGGGACGTAACCCCCGAGGCCCTGGCGCCGGTCGTGCATGTACTGGATCTCTTCGGAGTCGCGGCCCGGGTGGTAGTACGGCGGGGCGCCGTCCTCCAGCTGCTTGTCCGTGATCGGGATGTGCAGACGGTCGCGGAAGCCCTTGAGGTCGTCGACCGTGAGCTTCTTCATCTGGTGCGTGGCGTTGCGGCCCTCGAAGTTCGGGCCGAGGGTCCAGCCCTTCACCGTCTGCGCGAGGATCACCGTCGGCTGGCCCTTGTGGGCCTTGGCCGCCGCGTACGCCGCGTAGACCTTCTTGTGGTCGTGACCGCCGCGGCCCAGGTGCAGGATCTGCTCGTCGGTCATGTTCTCGACCATGGCGCGCAGGCGGTGGTCGTCGCCGAAGAAGTGCTCGCGGATGTACGAACCGGTCTCGGTCGCGTACGTCTGGAACTGGCCGTCGGGCGTGGTGTTGAGCCGGTTGACCAGGACGCCGTCGCGGTCCTGCGCGAGCAGCGGGTCCCAGCTGCGGTCCCAGACCAGCTTGATGACGTTCCAGCCGGCGCCGCGGAACTGGGACTCGAGCTCCTGGATGATCTTGCCGTTGCCGCGCACCGGGCCGTCGAGGCGCTGCAGGTTGCAGTTGACGACGAAGGTCAGGTTGTCCAGGCCCTCGCGGGCGGCGATGGAGAGCTGGCCGAGAGACTCGGGCTCGTCCATCTCGCCGTCGCCGAGGTAGGCCCACACGTGCGACTTGGAGGTGTCGGCGATGCCGCGCGCCTCCATGTAGCGGTTCATGCGGGCCTGGAAGATCGCGCCGAGCGGGCCGAGGCCCATGGAGACGGTCGGGAACTCCCAGAAGTCCGGCATCAGGCGCGGGTGAGGGTACGACGAGAGGCCGTTCGGGGCCTTCGACTTCTCCTGGCGGAACGCGTCGAGCTGCTGCTCGGAGAGCCGGTCCAGGAGGAAGGCGCGGGCGTAGATACCGGGGGACGCGTGCCCCTGGAAGAAGATCTGGTCGCCGCCGTCGCCCTCGTCCTTGCCGCGGAAGAAGTGGTTGAAGCCCACGTCGTAGAGCGAGGCGGAGGAGGCGAAGGTGGCGATGTGGCCGCCGACGCCGATGCCGGGGCGCTGGGCGCGCGAGACCATCACCGCGGCGTTCCAGCGGGTGGCGTTCAGGACCTTGCGTTCGATTTCCTCGTTGCCGGGGAAGAACGGCTCGTCCTTGGTGGCGATCGTGTTGACGTAGTCCGTACTGCGCATCTCCGGCACGGCGACGCGCTTCTCCCGCGCGCGCTCGATCAGCCGGAGCATCAGGTACCTGGCCCGCTCACGGCCGCGTTCGTCGACCGCGGCGTCGAGGGAGTCGAGCCACTCCTGGGTCTCTTCGGGATCGAAGTCCGGGACCTGACTCGGCAGGCCGCCAATGATGATCGGGTTGCGATCGGATCCGGAAGCCACGCTGTTCCTTCGCTGTTGGGGCTTTCGCCTGGGGCATACCTGGCCGTGCACCGCTCCCCATCGTGTACCTCGCGGACGCAAACGTCATGTCTACCGAGAGGTAACCGAGACGCCCGGTCGGCCGCCCCTGGGGTAGGCTCGGCCCAAATCGCAACGATACGCCCATCCTGCCTAACCGCTTCGCAGAGCCGTTCGGTCTCGTACGGATGTGGCGACAGTTGCGGCGACACGGTCGGGAACGTCACCGTTTCGGCGGTCTCGGCGGCCGGGTACTTGCGCGATCCGTCCCGCCCGTGTGGACTACGGCCAACGCCCCGCGCACGCGCGTGGCTGACAGGCATTCCCAAAAACATGATCAGGAGGCAATCCGTGAGCGCGACCGCGGACCACGCGGAGACGAACCTTGCCGTAAGGCTTGGTTTCCAGCCCGACCAGGTGGTCCAGGAGATCGGCTACGACGACGACGTCGACCAGGAGCTCCGCGAGGCCATCGAGCAGGCTACTGGCACAGAGCTCGTCGACGAGGACTACGACGACGTGGCTGACGCCGTGGTGCTCTGGTTCCGTGAGGACGACGGGGACCTGACTGATGCGTTGGTGGATGCCATCGCGTACATGGAGGAAGGCGGCTCGATCCTGCTGCTGACTCCGAAGACCGGTCGTGACGGGTACGTCGAGCCGAGCGAGATCGGTGAGGCGGCCACCACCGCCGGGCTGTCGGCGACCAAGAGCATCAACGCCGGCAAGGACTGGAGCGGCAGCCGGCTCAACACGCCGAAGGGCGCCGCCAAGAAGCGATAGCGCTCCGCCGCGACGAGTGCTGGTGAGGCTCCTCGCCGACCTGCTGGTCGGTGGGGAGCCTCACGCATGCGTGTGGCACATGTGGGGTACGGGCCGTGCGGATCGCACGGACGTAGGGTGGACTCACCCGAACAGCCCCACCAGCCCGAACGGGCCCGTCGAAGGGATGCGTACACATGGCGCTCGATGGAATCGCGGCCGGCACCAAGGCCCCGGATTTCGAGCTGAAGGACAACCACGGCCGGACCGTGAAGCTGTCCGACTTCCGCGGCGAGAAGAACGTGGTGCTGCTGTTCTACCCGTTCGCGTTCACCGGCGTGTGCACCGGCGAGCTCTGCGCGCTCCGTGACGAACTCCCGAAGTTCGTCAACGACGACACCCAGCTGCTCGCGGTCTCCAACGACTCCATGCACACGCTGCGCGTCTTCGCCGAGCAGGAGGGTCTGGAGTACCCGCTGGTCTCGGACTTCTGGCCGCACGGCGATGTCTCGCGGGCGTACGGCGTCTTCGACGAGGAGAAGGGCTGCGCGGTGCGCGGCACCTTCATCATCGACAAGGAGGGCGTGGTCCGCTGGACGGTCGTCAACGACCTGCCCGACGCGCGTGACCTGAACGAGTACGTCGAGGCGCTCGAAACGCTCTGAGCGAACCCTGTTTTCGCTCGCGGCCGGGAACCGGTCACTAGGATCCACACGTTGATCCGATGGCAACGCAACGCTTGGGGCTCCCCGCCCCTGGACACCAATTGGGAGGACTCGTGGGAGTCAGCCTCAGCAAGGGCGGCAACGTATCGCTGAGCAAGGAGGCGCCGGGCCTGACCGCGGTTCTGGTCGGCCTCGGCTGGGACGTCCGCACCACCACCGGTACGGACTTCGACCTCGACGCAAGCGCGATCCTGACGAACGCGGAGGGCAAGGTCAGCAGTGACCAGAACTTCGTCTTCTTCAACAACCTGAAGAGCCCCGACGGCTCCGTCGAGCACACCGGCGACAACACCACCGGCGAGGGCGAGGGCGACGACGAGGCGATCAAGGTCGACCTGGCCGCGGTCCCCGCCGACGTCGAGAAGATCGTCTTCCCGGTCTCGATCTACGACGCCGAGAACCGCCAGCAGTCGTTCGGCCAGGTGCGCAACGCGTTCATCCGCGTCGTGAACCAGGCGGGCGGCGCCGAGATCGCGCGGTACGACCTCTCCGAGGACGCCTCGACGGAGACCGCCATGGTCTTCGGCGAGCTGTACCGCCACGGCGCCGAGTGGAAGTTCCGCGCGGTCGGCCAGGGCTACGCCTCGGGTCTGCGCGGCATCGCGCAGGACTTCGGCGTCAACGTCTGAGCCGAGCACACCCCAGCGCTCTCCGTCCGGCGCCGCACACTTCCCAGGTGCGGCGCCGGACGTGCTCATCACCCCGTGCGCGGCCACCGCCGCCCGGGGGATTCCGTCATCACGGGGAGGACTTCACCATGGGCGTCACGCTCGCCAAGGGAGGCAACGTCTCCCTCTCCAAGGCCGCACCGAACCTCACCCAGATCCTCGTCGGCCTGGGCTGGGACGCGCGCTCCACCACCGGCGCCCCCTTCGACCTCGACGCCAGCGCGCTGCTGTGCAACGCGGGCCGGGTCCTCGGCGACGAGTGGTTCGTCTTCTACAACAACCTGACGAGCCCCGACGGCTCCGTCGAACACACCGGCGACAACCTCACCGGTGAGGGCGACGGCGATGACGAGTCGCTCCTGATCGACCTCTCCAAGGTCCCGGAGAACTGCGACAAGATCATCTTTCCGGTCTCGATCCATGACGCGGACAACAGGGGCCAGACGTTCGGCCAGGTCAGCAACGCGTTCATCCGCGTCGTGAACCAGGCGGACGGCCAGGAACTTGCCCGCTACGACCTCAGTGAGGACGCCTCGTCGGAGACGGCGATGATCTTCGGTGAGGTGTACCGGTACGGGGGAGAGTGGAAGTTCCGTGCAGTCGGGCAGGGGTACGCGTCGGGTCTGCGCGGCATCGCTCTAGACTTCGGGGTCAACGTTTCGTAAAGCAGGGGACCGGCGCGGGGGAGACCGCTACACGGGAGCCCGTACACACACGATTGGGTAGCCAGTGCTTCTGAAAACCTTCGGCTGGTCGTTCGCGGTCACCGCGCTCGGCCTGGTCGCCGCGGTGTTCTACGGGGGGTGGACAGGCTTCGGCGTCGTGGCGATCCTCTCCGTCCTCGAGATCTCGCTGTCCTTCGACAACGCGGTGGTCAACGCCGGAATCCTGAAGAAGATGAATGCCTTCTGGCAGAAGATCTTCCTCACCGTCGGTGTGCTGATCGCGGTCTTCGGCATGCGGCTGGTCTTCCCCGTCGTCATCGTGGCCATCAGCGCCAAGATCGGCCCGATCGAGGCCGTCCGCCTCGCGCTCAACGACAAGGACCAGTACCAGCAGCTGGTCACCGACGCCCACCCGTCGATCGCCGCCTTCGGTGGCATGTTCCTGCTGATGATCTTCCTCGACTTCATCTTCGAGGACCGGGACATCAAGTGGCTGGGCTGGCTGGAGCGTCCGCTCGCCAAGCTCGGCAAGGTCGACATGCTGTCGGTCTGCATCGCGCTCGTCGTGCTCCTGGTCACCGCCATGACCTTCGCCACCCACGCCCACCAGCACGGCGGCGCACATGTGGACAAGGCGCAGACAGTCCTCATCTCGGGCATCGCGGGTCTGATCACCTATCTCGTGGTCGGCGGCCTCTCCGGATACTTCGAGAACAAGCTCGAGGAAGAGGAGGAGCGCGAGCACGAGGAGGAGGAAGCGGCCGCGAAGTCGGGGAAGAAGGTTCCTGCGGTCGTCCTGGCCGGCAAGGCGGCGTTCTTCATGTTCCTCTACCTCGAGGTCCTGGACGCGTCCTTCTCCTTCGACGGTGTCATCGGTGCCTTCGCCGTCACCAACGACATCGTGCTGATGGCCCTCGGTCTCGGTATCGGCGCCATGTACGTCCGGTCCCTCACGGTCTACCTGGTCCGCCAGGGCACCCTCGACGACTACGTGTACCTGGAGCACGGCGCGCACTACGCGATCGGTGCCCTCGCGGTGATCCTCCTGATCACGATCCAGTACGAGATCCACGAGGTCATCACCGGCTCCGTCGGCGTCATCCTGATCGCCTGGTCCTTCATCTCGTCGGTGATCAGGAACAAGCGGCTCGCGGCGGCCGAGGGACAAGGGAACTCCGGAGACAAGGCGGAGGTCTCCTCGGGCGTCTGAGACTGACTGATTCCCTTGCCGAGCTGTCCGATTCCGGTCCCCGGAGTGTGACGACGGCCAGGGCGAGGAACGCTCTGTGCGGGGCGGCCGTCGAGGAGATGTCCTCATGGCCGCCCCGTCGGTTTTCGTGATGGCATTCGTAGGTGGCACAAGGGCACTTGGGGGCGGAATGTCCTTCTGGGACGGTCTGTGGCGTGGGCGTTCGACGGACTATGAATCGGGCAGCGCCGCCACCAACTCCATCGAACTGACCAAGCGGCACCCGACGGTCTCGCTCTCCAAGCAGGGCGCGGCCACCGGCAACCTGCGGGTCAACCTGTCCTGGCAGATGCGGACGTCCGACCTGATCGGCAAGCCGCGCGGCGGCGGTCTGCTGCGGCACCCCTTCCAGATGTTCCGGCCCGAGCCGGTCCAGGCGCACACCCAGAGCATGGTCAACGTCGACCTCGACCTGGGCTGTCTGTACGAGCTGACCGACGGCGACAAGGGCGTGGTGCAGCCGCTGGGCAACTTCTTCGGAAGCCTCAACTCCCCGCCGTACGTGAAGGGCAGCGGCGACGACCGGTTCGGCTCCGGCTCGGGCGAGACGCTCTACGTCAACCTCGACCACCGGGAGTCGATCAAGCGGCTGCTGGTGTTCGTGTACATCTACGACCAGACCCCCGCCTTCGACCGTACGCACGCGAAGGTCACGCTCTACCCGAGCAACGGCCCCCGGATCGAGATCGACCTGGACGAGCGGCAGCCGCAGGCCCGCTCGTGCGCGGTCGTCTCCATCGAGAACGTCAAGGACGAGCTGATCGTGCGCCGCGAGGTCAAGTTCGTCTACGGCTTCCAGGCCGAGCTCGACCGGCTGTACGGCTGGGGGCTCCAGTGGGGCCGCGGCTACAAGTCCAAGGTGGGCTGAGCCCGTGCGGGCCCCGTCAGCGGGACAGGAACTGCGGCCCCTGCGGAGGCAGGCGGAAGTTCGGGTCCGGCATCGGGGTCACCGGCTGCGGATAGCCGTACGACGGCTGGGCGACCGGGGCCGGCTGCACGATCGGGGTCGGCTGGGTGGGCGCGGCCGGCGGATAGCCGTAGGAGGGCTGGGGCGCCGGGTGCCGGGGCGGCTCGGGCGGATAGCCGTACGAGGGCTGCGGCGGCGACTGCGGGGCGGGCTGGTGCTGCGGCATGGGCTGCTGGGGCGGCAGCGGGAAGGATGCCGAGGGCGCGGGCTCCGGGGCCGCGGAGTCCGAGTCGTCCACGGAGATGCCGAAGTCGGAGGCGAGACCCTCCAGGCCGTTGGAGTACCCCTCGCCGAGCGCGCGGAACTTCCAGCCCTCGCCGCGACGGTAGAGCTCCCCGCAGATCAGGGCGGTCTCCTCGCCGGTCTGCGGAGTGATGTCGAAGTGGGCGAGCGGCTCGCCGTCGGCGACGGCGGCGTCGTACAGCAGGATCCGCAGCGCGGGCACGTGCTCGAAGGCGACGCCCTCCGCCGACGCGGCGAGGAGCACGCGGCTCACGGCCGGGTCCATGCCCGCGAGGTCCGTCTGGATGGTGTCGGTCAGGCCCTCGGCGGTCCGCTTCTTGCCGAGCCGCCAGACCTTGCCCGCCGGGTGGCGCGGCTGGTTGTAGAAGACGAAGTCCTCGTCCGAGCGCACCCGCCCGTCGCCCCCCAGCAGCAGCGCCGACGCGTCGACGTCGGGGACGCCCTGGCCGGGGGTCCAGCGCAGCACGGCGCGGACGGCCGAGGCTTCGAGAGGGACGTTCGACCCCTTCAACATCGCGTGCGTCATGCGGTCATCCTGCCTTCCCCCACAGGGGTGGGACAACGCGGGGGGCCCAAGGTCCCGGCCGCGTCACCATGCTCCTGACCTGCGGGTGGTGCGAGCGTGCGACGGTTGTGTGGTGAGCATGTGTGACATGGCCGGGTTACCTGAAGTTCATGCCCGGAGGGAACCCCCGGCACCCGTCTCTACGTACTATTACCGGCCACATCAGAACGGTCCACGTCGACGAAACAGGCGATAGCAGGGAATCACATGCGTCATTTCGGGCATATCGCCCCAGAGGTGCGGCACCGCCTCTTCCACCGGGAGCCGTGTGCCTTCACCGCGGACTCCCCGCCCCACCTGCTCGCGCCCGCCCTGGGCGCCACGCTCTACAGCCCGGCCACCCGCCCCCGGCTCGCCGAGGACATCCTGAAACAGGCCGGGCGCGGCGTGACCTCCATGGTGGTCTGCCTGGAGGACTCCATCGACGACGCCGAGGTCGCCGACGCCGAGGAGAACCTGGTCCGGCAGTTCGCCGACCTGGCGGAGCGGGACGTGGAGCCGCCCCTGCTCTTCGTCCGGGTCCGCGCCGCCGAGCAGATACCCGACATGGTGCGCAGGCTCGGCGCGAGCGTCCGCCTGCTGTCCGGATTCGTGCTGCCCAAGTTCACCGAGGAGCGGGGCGTTCCGTTCCTGGAGGCCCTCGTGGCCGCGGAGGCGGAGCTTCCGGCGAGCCCTGGTGGGCCTCACTCCGGCGGCCCGGCGCGGCGGCTCTTCGCCATGCCCGTCCTGGAGTCGCCCGAGCTGCTGCACCTGGAGAGCCGTGCCGAGACGCTCTCCGGGATAGCTCGCACCGTCGACAAGTACCGCGACCGGATCCTCGCGCTGCGCCTCGGCGTCACCGACTTCTGCTCGGCGTACGGACTGCGCAGGCCGCCGGACATGACCGCGTACGACGTGCAGATCGTCGCCTCCGTCATCGCCGACGTGGTCAACGTGCTCGGCAGGGCCGACGGCACCGGTTTCACCGTGACCGGACCCGTCTGGGAGTACTTCCGGGTCCAGGAGCGGATGTTCAAGCCGCAGCTGCGCCGCAGCCCCTTCCTGGAGGGTCGCGCCGACGAACTGCGCCAGGCCCTCATCGAGCACGACATGGACGGCCTGCTCCGCGAGATCGAACTCGACCGGGCCAACGGCCTGCTCGGCAAGACCTGCATCCACCCCTCGCACGTACTGCCCGTGCACGCGCTCTCCGTGGTCAGCCACGAGGAGTTCAGCGACGCCGAGGACATCCTGCGCCCGGAGCGGGACGGCGGCGGGGTCCTGCGCTCCTCGTACACGAACAAGATGAACGAGGTGAAGCCGCACCGCGCCTGGGCCGAGCGGACGCTGCGCCGCGCCGAGGTCTTCGGCGTCGCGCGGGAGGACGTCGGATTCGTGGAACTGCTGACGGCGGGTCTTCCCAGCTGATGAATAAAAGGAATATGACGCACATATCGGAGAGCGAGAACGCGGTGCCGGACACGCCGGTGTGGACGGGGGACTGGGTCGCCGAGCGGCTCGGGGTCGGCCTCGACGGCGACGAGACGCTGCGCGGCATGCTCGGCCTCGCCCTGCGCCGCAACCCCAAGCGGGCTCACCTCCTGGTCTCCAACGTCCTGGGCAAGCACGTCCCGCAGCTCCCTTCGGTCGTGTACGCGGCCGGGCGCGACCTCGGCGTCCGGGTGCGGGACCTCCTCGGCGACGAGGAGGCCGCGCGCGCCGTCGTCCTCGGCTACGCGGAGACCGCGACCGGCCTCGGCCACGCCGTCGCCGACGGCGTCGCCCTCGCCCCCTACCTGCACTCCACCCGGCGCCCCGTCGAGGGCGTCGAGCGCGCGGGCGGCTTCGAGGAGTCCCACTCGCACGCCACCTCGCACCTGCTGCTGCCCGAGGACCCCTGGCTGCTCGCCGGGGACGGGCCGCTCGTCCTCGTCGACGACGAGTTCTCCACCGGCAACACCGTCCTGAACACCGTGCGCGCCCTCCACGAGCGCTTCCCCCGCGGGCGGTACGTCATCGTGGCGCTCGTCGACATGCGCTCGCCCGAGGACCAGGGGCGGCTCGCCGACTTCGCCCGGGAGATCGGCGCGCGCGTCGACCTCGTCGCGGCCGCGTCCGGGACGGTGCGGCTGCCCGACGGCGTCCTGGAGAAGGGCCAGGCGCTGGTCGCCGAGCACGAGGGCGGGTCAGGGAGCGCCGCCGTCCCGCAGCCGCGGGGGGAGCGCGGTCCGGTCGACCGCGTCGAACTCGGCTGGCCCGCGGGCGTTCCCGACGGCGGACGGCACGGCTTCACGCCCGCGCACCGCGCGGCCCTCGACGCGGCCCTGCCCGGCATGGCGGCCCGGATCGCGGACGCGCTGCCCGACAGCGCGCGCGGCGGCAGCGGCCGCGTGCTCGTCCTCGGCTTCGAAGAGCTGATGTACGCCCCGCTGGCGCTCGGCGTCGAGCTGGAACGCCGGACCGGGGCGGAGGTGCGGTTCTCCACCACGACCCGCTCGCCCGTCCTCGCCGTGGACGACCCCGGCTACGCGATACGCACCCGCCTCGCCTTCCCCGCGCACGACGAGCCCGCCGACGGACCCGGCACGCGGTACGCGTACAACGTCGCGGGCGCCGGCTTCGACGCGATCGTCGCCGTCGTGGACTCGGTCGCCGACACGCCCGAACTGCACGCCCGGGGAGGGCTGTTGGCGCAGCTGTCCGCACACACCGGACGCGTCCTGCTTGCGGTGGTCCCGTCGTACGTACCCGAGTACGCGTCTGAGCGCATCCCTGAACACGTGCCCGAGCAGGTTCCTGAAAGGTCCCGCATGCTTCCCGAGCCACTCCGTGGCCCCGCCTTCTCCTCGTACGCGCCCGAAGACGTCGGCTGGCTGCTCCAGGACCTCTCGGACGTGACGCTCGAAGCGCCCACGGAGGAACGCGAGGAGGCGATACAGAGCGGCGGCGCGCACTACGCCGAGTCGCTGCCCGTCGAGTACCAGCCGAGCGAGCGCTACCAGGAGCTGTTCCGCGCCGCGCTCGACACATCCGCCGCCCGCATCGCGCAGGCCGTCGGAACCGTCACCGAGACCGTGCTCGCGGAGCGGTCCCCGCGTCCGGTCCTCGTCTCCCTGGCCCGCGCGGGCACCCCCGTCGGCGTTCTGATGCGGCGCTGGGCCGCGCACCGGCACGGCCTCGACCTGCCGCACTACGCCGTGTCGATCGTCCGCGGCCGCGGCATCGACGCCAACGCCCTGCGCTGGCTCGCCGCCCACCACGACCCGGCCGACGTCGTCTTCGTCGACGGCTGGACCGGCAAGGGCGCGATCACCCGCGAACTGGCCGACGCGGTAAGGGAGTTCGAGGAGTCGGGCGGCCCCGCGGGCTTCAGCCCGGAGATCGCCGTGCTCGCCGACCCCGGCTCGTGCGTGCGCACCTACGGCACCCGCGAGGACTTCCTCATCCCCTCCGCCTGCCTCAACTCCACGGTCTCCGGCCTGATTTCACGTACCGTCCTGCGCGCGGACCTGGTCGGCCCCGACGACTTCCACGGCGGCAAGTTCTACCGCGAGCTCGCCGACGCCGACGTGTCCGTGCACTTCGTCGACGCGGTCGCCGCGCGCTTCGACGAGGTGACCGACGCGGTGGACGTACGCGTCAAGGAACTGCTCTCGGCCGACCGCGCGCCCACCTGGGAGGGCTGGGCCGCCGTCGAGCGGATCAGCGAGGAGTACGGCATCCACGACGTGAACCTCGTCAAGCCGGGCGTCGGCGAGACGACGCGCGTGCTGCTGCGCCGCGTGCCCTGGAAGATCCTGGCCCGCAAGGGGGCGGGCGCGGACCTCGACCACGTGCGCCTGCTCGCCGAGCAGCGGGGCGTGCCGGTGGAGGAGGTCGACGAACTCCCGTACACCTGCGTCGGGTTGATCCACCCCCAGTACACGCGCGGCGCGACGGGCGCGGACGGCAAGGCGGTGACGTCCCGATGACCGCGACCCGAATCGTCGCCAGCGACCTCGACCGCACCCTCATCTACTCCGCCGCCGCGCTCGGCCTGACCATGCCGGACGCACAGGCGCCGCGGCTGCTCTGCGTCGAGGTGTACGAGGGCAAGCCGCTGTCGTACGTCACCGAGACCGCCGCCGGGCTCCTCGACGAGCTGGCCCGCACGGCCATCTTCGTGCCGACCACGACGCGCACGCGCGAACAGTACGGGCGCATCCATCTCCCCGGGCCCGCGCCGAAGTTCGCGGTCTGCGCCAACGGCGGGCACCTGCTCGTCGACGGCGTCTCCGACCCCGACTGGCAGGCGACGGTCGCGCGCCGCCTCGCCGCGGAGTGCGCGACGCTCGACGAGGTCCGCGCGCATCTCGTGCGCACCGCCGATCCCGCCTGGCTGCTCAAGGAACGCGTCGCCGAGGACCTCTTCGCGTACCTCGTCGTCGATCGGGAGCTCCTGCCCGAGGAGTGGGTCAAGGAGCTCGCCGTCTGGGCGGAGGAGCGGGGCTGGACGGTCTCGCTCCAGGGCCGCAAGCTGTACGCCGTACCGAAGCCGCTCACCAAGAGCGCGGCCGTGCGGGAGGTCGCGCGGCGCGCCGGGGCCGAGGAGATCCTCGCCGCGGGCGACTCGCTGCTCGACGCGGACCTGCTGCTCGCGGCGGACCGCTCCTGGCGGCCGGGGCACGGGGAGCTCGCGGACACGGGGTTCGTGGCGGCGGGGCTCACGGTGCTTCCGGAGCGGGGGATCGCGGCGGGGGAGAAGATCGCCGGAGCGTTCCTGTCGGCGGTGGGGCCCCAGTAGCCTGGGGCCATGCCTCGTTATGAGTACCGGTGCCGGTCCTGTGGTGACACGTTCGAGCTGTCGCGTCCGATGGCGGAGTCGGGGGCGCCGGCGGAGTGCCCTGCGGGGCACGCGGACACGGTGAAGCTCCTTTCCGCGGTGGCGGTGGGCGGTTCCGCGTCGTCCCCGTCGTCCTCGTCCGCGCCTGCGGCCGGCGGTGGCGGCGGTGGGTGTTGTGGGGGCGGTTGCTGCGGCTGAGGTGGTGAGCTGCGGGTCCGTCTCGGCTGGTCGCGCAGTTCCCCGCGCCCCTAGGTGGTCCGTCCTGGCCTGCGCCGCAGCTGCGCCCCTAGGTGGTCCGTCCTGGCCCGCGCCGCAGCTGCGCCGCTAGGTGGTCCGTCCTGGCCCGCGCCGCAGCTGCGCCGCTAGGTGGTCCGTCCTGGCCCGCGCCGCAGTCGCGCCCCCAAGGGGCCGCCCTGTTCCGCGCCGCAGTCGTCGGGTCAGCGGACCACCGTGCCCGCTGCCGCCGTCAGCAGGGGGAGTTCCGATCTCGTGGGGGCTCCCTCCCAGTCGCCCCGGGAGGCCACCGCGAACGCGCCCGTGGTGACGGCGCGGTCCAGTCGGGTCGCCACGTCCGCGTCGTCGAGCAGCGCCGACAAGTAGCCGGCCACGAACGCGTCGCCCGCTCCCACCGCGTCCACCGCCTGGACCTGCCGTGCCGGGGAGTGCAGCGTGTCGTCGGCCGTGTGGACCGTCGCGCCGCGGGCGCCGAGCTTGACCACGAGTTCGCGGATTCCCCCGGACAGGAGGGACTTCTCCGACTCGGAATCGGGGGAGGGGGTCGGGAGGCACAGGGGGAGCTCGTCGTCGGAGGCGATGAGTACGTCGACGTAGGGGAGCCACCCGCGGAGTTCCGTCGCCGCTTCGTCCGCACTCCACAGGCGGGAGCGGAAGTTGACGTCCAGGCAGACCTGCGTGCCGTGGTCGCGGGCGAGCCGCAGCGCGCGTCGGCAGGCCTCCGCCGCCGACGGGCCGAGGGCCGGGGTGATGCCGGTGAGGTGCAGGACGCGCGGCGCCCCGCCCGCGAACGCCGCGTCCACGGCGGCGGGCGTCAGGCGTGAACCCGCCGAGCCCGCGCGGTAGTAGTGCACGCGGGTCACATCGGGCAGCCGAGGCTCGAAGAGGAGCAGACCCGTCGGCACCGACGGATCCCGCGTGGCGGCGCCGACGTCGACGCCCTCCGCGCGCAGCGTGCGCAGCACCAGCTCGCCGGCCTCGTCGTCACCGACCGCCCCCGCCCAGCGGACGGCGTGGCCGAGGCGCGACAGGCCGATGGCGACGTTGCTCTCGGCCCCGGCGATGGACACGTCCATGGTGCCGCCCAGCTTGAGGGGGCCGCCGCCGCGCAGGGCCATCATGGTCTCGCCGAGGGTGAGGACGTCGGGGGCAGCGGGGGCGTGCGGAGTGTGGGTCATCGGGGCGTCGCCTTCTCCGTCACCTGGACGAACTCCGCCGCCCGCGCGCGCAGCTCGTTCAGGTCGCCGCCGTCGGCCGCGTCGCCGATCAGCGGCGAGCCGACGCCCACCGCGACCGCGCCGAGCTCCAGATACGCCTCCGCGGCCACCGCGTCCACGCCGCCGACCGGTACGAACGGGACGTCCGGGAACGGGGCGCGCAACGCCTTGAGGTAGCTCGGCCCGCCCATCGCCGACGCGGGGAAGATCTTCAGCGCCGTCACGCCCGCCGCCCGGGCCGCGATCACATCGGTGGGCGTGAGGACGCCGCCGAGCACCGGAAGGCCGAGCCGGACTGCCTCGTCGACGCCCTCACCGAGACCGGGCGTGACGATCAGGTTGGCGCCCGCGTCGGCCGCCCGGCGCGCGTCGTCGGCGGTCAGGACCGTCCCCGCGCCGAGCCAGGCCTCCGCGCCCAGCTCGGCCCGCGCCCGCCGCAGCACGCCGAGCGCGTCGGCGCCGCTGAGGGAGACCTCGACGAGAGGGACGCCGGACTCCACGAGCGTCATGACCGTACGGAAGGAGGCGTCGGGGTCGGAGCCGCGCACGATGGCGACGAGGCGCCGCGCCCGGAGAGCCGCGGGAAAGACCGAGGAAGAGTCGAGCATCTCCCCACATTCGCACAGCCGTTTCAGCCGGCGTGATCCGGGTGGCGCGCCTTCCAGTAGGGGTTGTCGGGCGAGAGACCGCCGCTGACCCTGCCGTACATCCCGAAGACCATGAGCAGCAGCCCCACCACGAAGCTGAAGAGGACGTTCTGCATCCGGAAGGCCAGGATGTTCTGGCTCCGGTCCAGCAGGGCGAGGTTGACGAAGCCGCTGACCACGAACAGGATCCCCAGGACCATGTTCAGGGTCGAGGCGAAGTTGCCGCCGATCACCATGCCGACCAGGAGCAGCAGCCCGACGGCGATCGACAGGACGCTGAGGGCACCGTTCGTACTGAGTCCGGCGACCGTGTCGCCCCGCGTGTCGAAGAATCCGATCTTGTCGATGAGGCCGAGAACGCCGAACGCGAGCAGGACGAGCCCCATCAGCCCCGCGCCCGCGCGGTAGACCTGGTTCAGCCGGTGGTCGACGGGCAGGTGCTCGTCGAGCGTGATGCGGCGCCGCTCACGGCGTTTCCGCTGCCCCCGCTTCGTCCCCGGATGAAGCACATGTGTGGCCATGGCCGCCTCCTGGTGCGTACGTGACTCGCACGTGACTCCAGGATCCGTCCGTACGGGGCCTCCTGCCACACGTAGGCGTGCGCGTCGGCCCGGGTGCGGACCCGGGACCCGTCAGGCGCCCTGCCCCCGCTCCTCCCGTATCTGCGCGACCACGCGCGCCACGGTCGTGCGGACCGCCTCGGTCTCGGTCAGGAAGTGCCAGTAGTCGGGGTGGCGGCCCTCCAGGGACGCCACCGCGCGGTCCAGGCGCGCCACGGACTCGTCGAGCGGCCGGGCGTGGCGCTGCTCGGGCGTCTGGCGTCCCGCCATCGCCAGGCGCTGCGCGTCCCGGATCGCGAAGCGGGTGCGCTCGATCTCCTGCTGCGGGTCCTTGGACACCGCGTTGAGCCGCTGGAGACGGTCGCCGGCCGCCGACACCGCCTCGTCCGTCGTGTTCAGCAGCGCCCGGACCGTGGACAGCCGCGAGGTGGCGTCGGGCCAGCGCTGCTCGGCGCGCGCCTGCTGGGCCTCCTTCAGCTTGGCCTCGGCCTGGCGCACGTTCTCCGCGGCCTGGTCGGGGACGTGCTGCAGGTCCTGCCAGCACGCGGCGGTGAAGCGGCGCCGCAGCTCGCTGAGGACGGGGTCGACCTGGCCCGTGCGGGTCGTCAGGGCTTGCGCGCGGGTACGCAGCGAGACCAGGCGGCGGTCGATCTCGGCGGCCCGCTCGGGCAGCCGCTCGGCCTCGGCGCGCACGGCCTCCGCGTCGCGCAGGACGCGGTCGGCGCGCTGCAGCGTCTCCGGTACGCCGTGGCGGCCCGCGCCCTGGTTGAGCTTGGTCAGCTCGGGGCCGAGGGCCGCGAGGCGGGCGGCGAGGTCGTCGGCCTTCAGGCCGGCCGCGCGCACGGAGTCGAGGGCGTTGCTGGCGGCGAGCAGCGTCTGGCGGGCCCGCTCCACGGCGGGGGCGAGCCGGGCGAGCTGGGTCTCCGCCTTGTCGAGCAGCGGCCCGAGCCCCTGCTGGAAACGTTCCAGGTCCTGCTTGGCCTTGCCGAGCTCCGTCTTCGCGGCGGTGAGCTCGGTCCTCGCGCGGGCCGCGACGGAGGACTCCAGGTCGTCCCGGTCCAGGTCATGGGCGTCCACCGCGCTGATGTACTGGTGGCTGACCTCGTCGATGCGGTGCCCGATCGCCTCGAAGTCGGAGACGGCGCGCTGGGCCGCGGGCGAGGAGTCGACGGCGACGATCGTCTCGATGGAGATGCGGAGGTCGCGCTGGGCGGTGTCCAACTCGTAGAAGGCCGCGGCGGCGGCGTCCTTCGCCGCCTGCGCCTCGGCCCGCAGGCTCTCGCCGCGCCCCCCGAACCAGCGCCGGGTGCCGCCGCCCGCGAACGCGGCCGGGACGGCGAGGGCGAGCAGCGGTAGGGAGAGCGTGACGGCGGTGACGAGGGCGAGGGTGTCACGCAGGGGGCCCGGGCGTGCGCGCCCGCGGGCCGTCGCGCCCCTGATCCCCGCTCTGTCCGGTGTGTACGGCTGCGAAGGTGTCGCCGTCACTATCCCTCTCCCGTGCTGTCATCCGCCCTGCCCGGTGTCACATTCTCCCACCGGTTGAAGACGAATACACGGGCCCGTTAGTTCGCGCTGCGCACCGTGACTTTGCCGTCGGCGCTGTGGACGGAGATGTGGTGGGGGCTGCTGTCGTCCCTGGGCACCGACACGTCGACGGCGCTGTCGGAGGTCTCGGTCCGCACGTCGTACCGGACGCGCTCGCCGTCCTTCGTCCTCGGCACCGCGATGTCGACGGAGCCGTCCTTGCCACGGGTCTCGACGCGGTCGGGCACGGAGGCCAGCTCCAGGCGTACGGACCCGTCCTTGGCGTCGACGGCCACGCGCCGCGACGTCACGTCGCGCGCGGTGACGGATCCGTCGGAGCTGCGCAGGTCGAGGCGGCCCTTCACCCCCTCGACGGTGATCGACCCGTCGGAACTGTTCAGGTCGAGCGCGGCACCGGCGTCCTTGACGGTGACGGACCCGTCCCGCGTACGCACCTTCATCGCGTCCCGGAACCCGCTCGCCGTGACACTCCCGTCCCTGTTCTCGACGTTCACGGCGACCCCGCGGGGCACTTCCACGCGGTGCTTGGCCGAGCAGTTGGCGATGACTCCGGAGCACGACATGCCGAGCGTGAGCCGGTCGCCGTCCATCTCCCACGTCACCTTGGGGTCCCCGCCGAGCAGAGTCTCCCCGTCGAACCACCGGGTCACCTGCACGCCCTTGGCACCCTCGCCCGCCGGGACCAGTTCGAGCGAGGAGTCGCTGGACTCGACGGTCAGCGTCTTCCCCGCCAGGGCGAACGTCCGGTGCTCCGGCTCGGAGTCGTCGTCGGCGTCCGCCCCGCACGCGCCGACGAGCAGGGAGACGGCCACGGTCGCGCCGACGGCGGCGAGGGCGCGGGTGGCGCGGGCGGCGCGCGAGCGACGGGCGTGGACGGTCATGACGGACTCCCCCTGGAATGATCTTGCTCTCTCCCGACAGACTCTACGGAACCGCCCGAGCCGGGAGGATCCAGGCCGCCGCAGATTCCGAGGTGGGGTTAACCCCCCTGACCGCCCAGCCCGCCACCCTCCCCGCAGCGGCGCAAAAGGGGTTTGCGGGGCACTGCCTGCGGCAAGGTAGGCTGTCCACTCGTTCCCGGGCGCGTAGCTCAGGGGTAGAGCGCCTCCCTTACAAGGAGGATGTCGGCGGTTCGAAACCGTCCGCGCCCACCGGTAGCAAGCAGCAGGTGAAAGCCTGTTTTGAGGCCCCCTGACTGTGTTCGGTCAGGGGGCCTCTTTGCGCTCTGAGTCCACTAACAGTCCACATCCCCCGGCGATCATGAGGCGCTCATCACTCGTCCGAGGGACTGGACGGGCGAGACCCTTTGCAAAGAGTCGCTCTCGACGAGGGCTGGCGCGTCTTCCTACGCGCGCCAGACGCGCGCTCGTGACCTCCTGCGGTGCCCGAGCGGTGAGGCCCGACCCGCAGGCCGCGCGACAGCCCGCTCCGCCCTCGCCCCGCGTTTTCGCCGCCCGCCGGGCCGTCGGCGCCCGCATCCAAGCCGCACGCTTCCACGCGAACCTCACCCGAGAGGGCCTCGCCGAGCGCGCCGGGCTCGACTGCCGGTCGGTCAACCGCATCGAGCGGAGGCACGCCTCGCCCATCGTCGACAACCCGGTCCGCATCGCCGACGCGCTCGGCGTGCCGCTGCGCGATCTCGTGTAGCGGGGTGCGGCCTCGGCCGGATCGGGGGAACCGGTCGAGACCGCACACGTCAGGTTGCTGGTGCGCGCACGCGCCAGTAGGGGCTGTCCAGCACGGCGTTCTGTCGCCGGACCACCGCGTACGTCTCCGCAGGCGTCCGCCCGAGGGGCGTACAGACGTGGCAGATGTGAGTACCCGTACTGCTGCGGATCGTCGACGCCGGCGGGCCCGTGTGCGCGCTGCACACCGGACCGCCTTCGAGTGACTGACGGTTGTCGGCCGGTGCCTGCCCAGCCTCGCCTGCTGCGGGCGGATCAGGTTGTGGCGGCAGCTGCTTCGAGCTCGTCCTCGCTCGCCCGGAACTCGTCGAACTCACCGTTGACCACCCCGTCGAAGAACTTGGAGATTTCGGCCCGGCTCATGTACAGGACCGGCGACTCCGGGTCCTTGTCGTCACTGATCGCGATCATGCGTGTCCCGTCGGGGATGCTGTGGTGCGGGTGGTTTTGGGCGTCCGGCGCCGCGGCGAGGATCACGCATTCCTTCAGAATCGGGTCGAGGTCGGTCTTGCCGGCCTTCCGCCAGTCGAGGTGCGGCGCGTGCCAGTTGTCGTACGGGATCGTGGTGCGGCCGTTGGTGAGCGTGCCCATGGGGCGCCTCCTGATGGGTTGATCCCTGACCGGGTCAGGGCTAGGTCACCTGTCGCGTGCACGGCAGGAGTACGTGGGGGTAGTTCAGTCCGTTCGGGCCGAGGATCGGGCCTGAGCGCGCACTGTCTTCAGCGCCGCGCTCTCCATCTGGCGCGGGCAGATGCACGGGCAGTTCTGCTCGGCGCCGACGACGAGCTCGCCCCCACGGGCGATGCTGACCCGAGTCATCTGGTCGCAGTCGTGCGGCTCCGGCGTATCCGTCACCAGGCGTCGCAGGCACGGCGAGCACGGCAACGGCAGCGGCTCGGCCGGGTCTGCCGGGGTGTCGGTCACTGAGGGACCTCTCCGAGGGGCATGGGGGGCTCGGGGCCCTGCAGCACGGTGTGTACCGCGCGCAGTGCCCGGCGCATCCGTGCGCCCTCCTCGCACTCCTCGGTTCGGCAGGCGAGGCAACCGAGCTGGTGCGTTCGGAGCATCCCGTCCACGGTCTGCGAGGCCGCTTCAGGGCTGAAAACCCAGACGGCCAGCGGCTCGGTGCTCATCGTGCGCCCGCCCGTCGCGGGTCGCGGGCCATGTGGACGAGCGCGGCGACGGACGGGATGGCGCACAGGTCGCCGACAATGCGGGGCCGCACCGTCCAGTACAGGCCGGTCGGGCCCGTGAGGTCGGAGGCCGGTACGGACAGGAACTGCCCAGCGCCCAGCATCGGGGCCTGCGGGTACTCCTGCGTCCACCTCTGCGCGTTGGTGAGCTCGACGAGCGCGTAGTACTGGTGCTGCGGCCTGTTGTGGATGACCGGTCCGCCGAGCAGCTCGGCGAGCGCGCGAACCACGTCGTCCGAGTCACTGGTGCCCAGCGCGACGTGCACGAGCGGGGCGGGCAGGTATACGGAGTTGAACCGCTTCCCCAGCGGCAGGAGAGCGATGCCTGTTTGCATCCACTCCTTGTGTGCCTGCTCCGGCGCCGCCTGCGCGCGCGCCAGCCAGTCGAACGCGGCACTGCATGTCTGATGCGTGTTCACCGTCTGCCCCTGCCGTCTGCGTCTTCCCTCGGTCCGACAAGGGTGACGAAGCGAAAGGGGACCAACTGTCACTCTTCAGTGACAGTGGATGTCACAGGCCGAGCCACGCAGACATGTGGCCCAGGGCGTCGGGAGTCCTGCGCGCCTGGTGCACGAGCCCCTCGATCGTTGCGCGTGCGCCCGGGTGGTACCGAGTCTGTTGTGGCGCGACCTCGCGCGCTTTGGCGATGGACTTCAGCGCTGCCTCTGTACGGCCCGTCTCCATCTCCGACCGACCCCGGTCGATCAGTACGTGAGCACGACGGGAAGTGGGCCACGTGTGAGGCACCTTGATCTTCCGTGCCTTCTCAACAGCCTTGCCGTACTGGCCCATCTCCGTCAGCGCGGACAGCTCGTGTGCGGCCCAGTTCGTCGGCCCGAACGACAGCCAGTGCACATGCTCGACGGCGCCGGCCCGCTTCGCGATCTGTTTGGCCTCCCGCAAGTGCTCCTGCACTGCGGCCTCATCGCGGGCGCGCGCGGCGATGACGGTGGCGCCGAGGTGCAGCTGTCCGGCCACGGCCAGGGACTCCGGGGATTCACCGGTCGCGTCGAGGAGGCGATGGCCTGCGTTTACGAGGCGAAGCCCGATGGTGTGCTCGCCCTCACGGTGATAGACGAGGCCGCGCATGTACTGGCGCACGGCCGAGAGCACCGGATCGGAGGCCCGCTGCGCGGCCCATTCCATACGGTCGAGCGCGATGGTCGAGAGGTCGTAGAAGCCGAGCTTGACCGTCACGTCGTGAGCAGTCCGGTAGGTGGACCCAAGCGCGGCCCATACCTCTGTGGACGGGGTGCGGTAGGCCGCCGTCGTGAGTTCGCTGATCAGCAGAGGCAGTGTCACGGCAGCCTTGTTGAGCTGGGTGGCCCGAACCTGCTGGCACAGGGTGTCTGCTGCTGCCACCAGCTGCGGCGTCTCGCGTGTGGCCACGTCGGGGTCGGCGCCGAGGTCGAACAGGTCGAGCGATTCACGGATGGGCCGGATCAGCCCGGCGAGCCGGTCCTGCTGCAGCTCGGTCATGTACGGCTGTCCTGTCAGGGTGGTCACGTCCACCCGCAACACTCGAGCGCAAGCCGCAGTGAAGGCGGGACTCGCTGCCTTGTGGCCACCCTCGACCTGGTGAAGAAGGCTGTACGAGTACCCGATCTTCTTGGCCAAGCCGTCCTGCGTGTATCCGGCCAGCTTCCTGTACTTCGCGATACGGGCGCCGGGGTGGTCGTCTCTGGACATACTGGAACTCCGTTCCTGGCTCACCACTTGGAACGGTACTCGCGCTCGGTAGCGCTGGCCCGGCTTCTGCCCCCGATCCGCCTGGATCGGGGGCAGTTGCATGCGGCCAGCCGTCCGGGGTGGGATGGCGTCCATGACCTCACGCACCCTGTATCTGTTCGGCTCGGCCGCTCCTCCCGTCTTCGAGCTGGCCGGAGTGATCGAGACGGCGCAGGCCGATGGGTGGGACGTCTGCCTGGGGCTGACGCCGAGCGCGGCCCGCTGGCTCGACGACAGCCTCGACGAGTTGGCTGCGCTCACCGGGCACCCAGTGCGCAGCGAGTACAAGCGGCCCGGTGAGGACGACGCATGGCCGAAGGCGGACGTCATCCTCTTCGCTCCGGCCACGTTCAACTCCATCAACTCGTGGGCAGCGGGGTTCACCTCGTCGTTCGTTGTCGGCGTCGTTGCCGAGGCGATCGGCAAGGAGATCCCGACCGTCGCGATGCCCTGCGTGAACGCGGCCTATGCCCAACACCGTGCGCTGGACCGGAGCATCGCCGAGCTGCGCGAGCAAGGGGTCGCGGTCCTGTACAAGGAGGAAGGCGGGTTCACACCGAACCCGGCCGGGTCCGGGAAGCCGAAGGCGTACCCGTGGGCCGCGGCGCTTGCCGCGGCCAAGAAGGTCGCCCCGGCATAACGAAAGGGCCCCCTCCCGCCCACCACGTTCTCGACTCACAGGCCAGTGCGCCCCATCGGCGCCCACCGCGACACGTCACGAAGCGCATATGCGTGAATGCCCGGGTAGGTGCCCGGGGAATACATCATGTGGACAGCCGACGGCATCGTCGCCCCTCTTGCGAGAGGCGGCGACGTCCCCGGCCCTCAACTCCCGTAGCGTGCCTGCGCGCTTCCGCGGCGCGAGCCCTGCGGTCGAGGCGGGGTCCGGCCGCAGGGGAGCCCAGGAGCGGCCGGAACCTGCCCCGCTCAGCGTCCCGCCACCCTGACCCATGGCCAATGCAATGCCCAGCCGTCCCGCCCTCCCGTACGAGCCACTACAGGTACTGCCGCCGGTGCGGATCGAGGCCCATCGAGAGCGGGCCAGGATCGCATTCCGCCCCTTGCCCTGGCCGTGAAGCCGGATGACCTCGGCGCGCTCCCCGTCGGTGACGAGACCGCCCTTGCTGCCCTGAGGACGTGTCATGGCAGACACCTCCTCGGGCGTACGAGGGCCCGGCCACGTAGGGTCGCGACCGGGCCGGGCTGAAAGTCGATCAGCAGGACTCTGTGAACTTCACCGCGCCGAGCTTCACCGGCTGCCCGTCGAGCTTGGCGCCTGCGGCAGGGTCTTGCGTGCATACCTTCCAGTTCGACTCCATGAGGATGAACCGACTCTGTCCGGACGCGTCCTCGACGGTGAGGCTCGTGCCCGAGTCGAGGGCGCCGCGCGCGACCTTGACGGCCTTGCCCTTGAAGTCAGGCATGGTCGCGCCTGCAGCTGCCGGTTCCTCGGCGCCGGCGTCCTTGCCCGGGCAGGTCTCTTCCAGCTTGACCGTGGCGAAGTCGACCTTCGTGTCAGTCGGGTGGGTACCGGCCTTCGGGGTCTGCGAGCAAACCTTCCAGTTCCGGTCGAAGGCCTGCATGCGGTCGCGGCCGAGTGCATCGTGCGAGGTGAGGCCGTAGAACCCTGCCCCCTGAGCCTGGTCCTGGGCGGACTGGAGGCCCTTGCCGGTCATGTCGGGGAGTGCTGCTGTCTCGGTCTTGTCGTCTGCGTCCTGGGCGGCGGAGGGCTTGTCCTTGCTGCTGCCGGTGCTGGAGTCCTCGTCGGGGCCGCAGCTGGTGAGCGTGAGCAGGCTGACGCTAGCGATGAGTGCCGCGATGGCGGTGCGGGTGTGCATGATCCCCCCTGGGATGTGCATGTGCTGAAAGGGGCCATCATGCGGCATGTGGGGAGATCGTGAAGGCGTAGTGACGTCGCTGTGACACGAAAGTGGCGGTGCGGGGCCGATGAGGCGTCGCGGACGGCGGCGACGAACGCGGCGGGCGAGACCGGCGGTGGGGCCGAGGGTGAGGACGGTTCGGGGGTGTCGCTCGTGGCGTCGGTCGGCTGCTCCCCGACGGGCGGCTCTGGCTCCTCGGCGGCCGCTGCCGCGGGGGTTTTCGGTGTCCATCCGCGCTGGGCGCCCCGGATGGCTCCGCCGCGTTCGGTCCGGTGAGCGGCAGGGAATCGATCAACCCCCTACCTCGAATGGGCTAACCGGTCGGTGGGTGGGCAGATCGGGTCGATCGGCGCAGGCGTGCCGCTGAGGGGGCCTCGCAGCGCGCTCCGTGCACGTTCCGTCACTTTCCTGGTTGCGGTGTGCCGCCGGGCGGCGCGCGATGGAGGGGAAGCGTGCGTCTGTCGTGGCGAGTAACGACATCGCCCGTCGCGCGCTCCGAGGGAGTGATCACCCATGACGCAGGGCGAAGGCTTCACCAACCCCGACGGGCTCACGGGCCTGACGGCCTACGACCGCACCGGCGAAAAGATCGGCAGCGTCGAGCAGGTCTATCTCGACGACCGCAGCGGCCGCCCCGAGTGGGTCACCGTCAAGACCGGCCTCTTCGGCATGAAGCAGAGCTTCGTCCCGCTCGCCGGAGCCCGCCGCCAGGACGACCAGCTGCACGTGGCGACGACCAAGGAAGCCGTCAAGGACGCTCCCCGCATCGACGCCGACCAGCACATCGAGCCGGGTGAGGAGCACGAGCTCTACGCCCACTACGGGCTGACCCGGCCCGAGTCGACCACCCGTGGCGCGGCCGGTGGCGCGCCGGCGGCCGGTGTGCGCGGCCGTGAGGGCATGCGCGAGCGCGAGGGCATGGCCGGTGCGGGCGCGGGTGCCGGCATGGTCGGAGCGGGCGCCGCGAGCCGATCGACGGGTCGTGACGACACCAAGTCCGACGAGATGATCCGCTCCGAGGAGCGGCTGCGGGTCGGCACCGAGGAGGAAGTGGTCGGCCAGGCCCGGCTGCGCAAGGTGGTCGTCACCGAGGACGTGAAGACGTCCGTGCCCCTCTCCCACGAAGAGGTCCGTGTCGTCCGCGAGCCCATCCGTGAGGGTGACGGCACGCGCGCGAGCATCGGCGAGGCCGAGGCCGAGGTGACCCTGCACGCCGAGAAGGCGGTCGTCCGCAAGGAGTCCGTGCCGGTCGAGCGCGTGCGCCTGGAGACCGAGCGGGTCACCGAGACGCAAGAGGTCTCGGACACGGTCCGCAAGGAGCAGATCGAGTACGACCGCGCCAAGGGCGAGCGTGGCGCGAAGGGCGAGGGCTGGCGCGACCGGAAGCAGGGTCCGCGTCACTGACGTCCGCCGCCCGCCGGTCGGCGCTGCCGCGACTGCGGTGCGAAGGCCCCCCGCCTGTCCCGGCGGGGGGCCTTCGGCTGTCTCGTGGCCGGGTCAGCGGCCGGATCCCGGGTGCGTTCTGCGGTACCGGCGGTCCCAGCGTTCCTGGCGCTCCTTGCGGATGCGGTAGTCGCGGTAGGTCTTGGGGTAGCCACCGCCTCCACCTCCGCTGCCGCCGCCTCCCCCCATGCCTCCGCTGCCGCTCGCGGCGCCGCCGCCCGAACCGCTCTTCTTGGCGGCGGAGCCGCCCTCGTAGAAGCGGACCAGGTAGAAGGCGAGTGCTGCCGCGGCGAGCCAGAGCAGTGGCTGGTTGAAGCCCAGGCCGAAGAGGGCCAGGATCGCGACGACTATCAGGACGTTCAAGGCTGCACCTCCATGGCTCGAAGGGGGCTCTCGTGCGTGGCTGGTAGCGAGTCAACGCCCGCCCTCTGCGGCTGTCAATGGCTAGGAGGAGAGGGACTCGTCCGGCGTTCCGCGGGCGTGTTTGAGGGCGGCGCGCGCGGCAACGTTGTCGGGTCCCGTGACCTGTTCCCAGTACTTGTGGCACGTCACGAAAACCGCCAACTCCCGCTCTTTGGCGCGCAGTTCCTCCACCTCGGCCTGCTCTTCCCGGGACCATCCGGGGGAGGCGGGGCGTTCCGTCCTGCGCCAGCCGCTGGAGTCGCTGAACCCGTCGTGGGGCTCGACCGACCAGGGCAGACGTTTGAGCAGCGCCAGGAGCGCGGAGCGGACCCGGTGCAGTTCCTCCTGGCCGGCGAGGAGGTCGGTCGGGAAGTCATGGGGGGCTGGGGTGGCGGGCACGCCGTAATGGTACTCCTGTTCGAATTACGTGTGCGAGTGAAGCGCGCGCACGATCGAGCCGACTTCTCCGGGGATGGGGGTGGGGGTGGGGACGAGCCGACTTCTCCGGGACGGGAACGAGCCGCGGTGGCAAGCTGGAGGCATGTGCCGAAGCATCAAGACGCTGCGTCCGCCCGCGATCCCCGAGGACGCCACTGAGGACGAGATTCGCGCGGCCGCGCTCCAGTACGTCCGCAAGGTCTCCGGCTTCCGCGCCCCCGCCGCCCACAACCGCGAGGTCTTCGACCACGCGGTGGACGCGGTGGCGAAGGCGACGGAGGAGCTGCTGGCGGGGCTGGAGGTACGGGGGGCCGCGGCGCGGGCGTCGTAGGCGCCGACGGGGCGATCAGGCCGCGATCGGCGGCTCGCGCCCCGCGTGCCGTAAGCCCGCCGTCAGTCCGCCGTGGCCGTCAGCCCGCCGTCGTCGTCGGCTTCGGGCGGCGTACGAGGAAGGCCGCCCCCGCCCCCGCCGCGAACAGCGCGAGCAGTGAGACGCCCGTCGCCAGCCACGTCGCGCCCAGCCACTGGGCGCCGAAGTAGCCGAGGGCGACGCTGTAGCCGGCCCAGGCCACGCCCGCCAGGGCCGACCAGGGGAGGAACTCGCGCACCCTGCGGTGGGCCGCGCCCGCGCCGAGGGAGACGATCGAACGGCCGGCCGGTGCGAAGCGGGCGATGACGACGAGGACGCCGCCGCCCCGTGCGAGCGCCGTGCCGAGGCGTTCCTGCGCGGTGGTCAGGCGCCGGGAACGGGCGATGGCGCGGTCGAGCCGTTCGCCGCCGCGCCAGGCGAGCCGGAAGGCGACCATGTCGCCGAGCACGGACGCCGTGGCCGCGCAGAGGGTGAGCATCATGATGTCGGGCACGGCGTGCGGGACCTGCCCCGCCGCTCCCGTTCCCGCCGCCGCGGCCGCAGTCGCCGACATGATGACGATGACCCCGCTCGGCAGGACGGGCACGAAGACGTCGAACAGGACGGACAGGGCCACGACCGCGTAGATCCACGGACTGCCGGTCAACGCCCCCACAACTTCAAGCACCGTAACTCCCCGTTACTCCCCGATCGGCAGCGCGTTGCCGCTGTTGTCGCGGAGAACGGCAGGGGCGGCCTTGGTGACAGCTGTACAGCGTACGCCGCGTGCGGGGCGCGGAGATCCACTGGGGCTTAGATGTTCCCTACATCACGTTCACCCGGCTGCCTCCCCCGATGCGGCGTACGGCCCCGAAGTCCCGTACGAACGAGTAGGACGGCACGAGCGAGGGACGGTGGCGGGCGATGGTGACGGTGGCGATGGCACGTACGGCGACGCGGATGGTCGCGGGCGCGGTGGTGGCGGTGCTGGCTGCGGGCGGCGGGCCGGTGGGTCCGGCGCACGCGGCCGGGTCCGCCTGGGCGCGGGCCGAGGCGTGGTTCGCGCCGCCGGCGGCCTTCATCCCGTCGCCGGCGGTCACGTACGACACGGCGTTGGTGCCCGCGGCGTCCTGGATCGAGGTGGAGCAGCGCAGCGTCGAGGGCGGCGCCACGACCGTCACGCTGAAGGTCAAGGGCATGAAGGCGGGGCACGCGTACGGCGTGCACGTGCACCAGAAGCCGTGCGCGGCGAAGCCGGAGGCGGCGGGCGGTCACTACCAGCACCGCGTCGACCCGGTCCAGCCGTCGAAGGACCCCGCGTACGTCAACGCGGAGAACGAGGTGTGGCTCGACTTCACCGCCCGAGCGGACGGCTCCGGAAGTGCGACCGCACGGCACGACTGGGGCTTCAGGCCCGGCGAGGCGGCTTCCGTCGTGCTGCATGACGAGCCGGGCGGCGCCGGTGACCGCGCCGCGTGCTT
Organism: Streptomyces venezuelae; assembly: GCF_008642315.1. Classification (NCBI taxonomy): domain Bacteria; kingdom Bacillati; phylum Actinomycetota; class Actinomycetes; order Kitasatosporales; family Streptomycetaceae; genus Streptomyces; species Streptomyces venezuelae. The sequence goes on from NZ_CP029192.1 coordinate 6,229,756, forward strand.
CACGGTGCCGTTCGCGGCCCTGCCGGAGGCGCAGAAGTCGGGCGGGGCGTGGGGGGCGTGACAAAAGGCCCCCGGTGAAAAGAGGCCCCAGTGAAAAAGGCCCCCCTCCCCGCACGCAGCGGGGAGAGGGGCGCGCCGTGCGGGTCAGGCCGCGACCGGCGTGCGCTTCGCCTCCGCGTCCTCCTCGTCGCCGCTCCTGCCCCGCGAGGCGAAGAGCCGGTCCAGGCCGAACGCGCCGGACCCGGTGAAGACGAAGAGCAGCATCGCCCAGCAGAAGATCGCCGCGGCCTCGCCGCCGTTCTCCATGGGCCACAGTGCCTCGGGCTGGTGGACCTTGAAGTAGGCGTAGGCCATCGAGCCGGACGAGATGAACGCGGCGGCGCGGGTGCCGAGGCCCAGCAGGACCAGGGCGCCGCCGACGAGCTGGATGACGGCCGCGTACCAGCTGGGCCAGGTGCCGGCGTCGATCGTGCCGCCGCCGTCCGCGCCGCCGAGGACGCCGAAGAGGGACGCGGCGCCGTGGCAGGCGAAGAGCAGGCCGATCACGATGCGGAACAGGCCGAGGGCGTAGGGCTGGGCGCTGTCGAGACGTCCAGTCATGGTGGGGGACTCCTTCGGTTGGGGGACGGTAACCGAGCGGAGGCCCAAGATTAGGGCAACCTAATTAGTGCTTGCAAGTTCAACATTCGGTCATTCGGAGGTTCCGCTTCGGCTCGGCCCGGGGCGTGGGCGGCGTGCCGGCGGTACCGGCCGCCGTGCGCAGGGCGGCGCGCGCCACCGCGTCGGCGTCCGACAGGGTCACCGAGTCGACGCCGGGTCTCGCACCGGCCGCGGTCACCCAGTGGACCCCTTCCGTGGGCACCCCGAACGCGAACAGGCGTGCGTGTGCCCGACCGTGACGGTCGATCAGGTGATACGGGCGAGGGGACACGTCCACGCCTCCGGTTTCGTACCCGTCGACCACGTGGGTCCGGCACCGGCCGTCCGCGAGGAGGTGGTGCAGCAGCGCGTCGCCGGTGCGCCGCAGGTCGGGTTCGGGCAGCCGGGCCTCGATCAGGGAGGTGGCCCGGACGGCCGAGTCCGGTACGTCGGGGGAGTGCGCGACGAAGGCCCCGCCGTCGGACCACACGGTCAGGCGCGGTCCGAGCACGTCCAGGACCCCCGCCTCGATCAGTGCCGTCATCTCCTCGATGCGGCGGCGCGGCGGGCCGATGGAGAGGAAGGCGTTGAGCGGCGTGTACCAGCGGTCGAGGTGGTCGCGGCGCGAGACCCCGGAGAGCCCGCCGTGGTCGACGACGCCGCGGAGTTCGTTGCGCAGGTCGCGGAGCACGTCGAGTGCGGCCTTCAGCGGTCCCGCGACGTTGCCGAGCGCGGCCTGCGCCGCGTCCTCGCGCAACCGACCGAGCAGCCACGCGCGGTGGTCCCGCGGGGAGGTGAAGGGCCGGGCCGGATGCGGCGCGGCGAGCCGCTCCCAGGACCAGCGCTCGGCATCACCGACACCGAACTCGGCCAGGACGAGGGCCTCGTGGGGGCTTCCGTGGTCAGCGGCGAGAAACCGCTCCCGGAAGTCACGCGTGCGCGAGCCGTCGCCCGGGGCGGAAACGTCCGAACGGCTTTCGCCCCGCCCCGCGATCAGCGCCTCGTAGTAGACCGTCTCCACCTCCTTCGCGATCAGGGGCCATATCTCGGCGAGGAAGTCGGGTGCGTCGCCGCTGTCCGCGCGCTTGCGGAAGCGGGCGACCGCGTCGGCGGTGAGGACGGCCGGCTCGTGGCGTCCGTAGGGGCCCTTCGCGTTGTCGCCGCGTGCTTGGTAGGGGACACCGCGCCGCGATCCCGCGTACAGGCGCGGCTCGCGGCCCGACGGTTCGTAGCGCAGGGTCCCGTCGGGCATGCGTGCGTATCGGCCGCCGCGGGCCTCCGTCAACAGGGCCATGTGGTCGAAGAAGTTGAGGCCGAGGCCGCGCAGCAGGACCCGCTCGCCGGGGGCGATGACGGAAAGGTCCAGGTCGGCGGGGTTGGCGGGCGGGAAGTGGCGCAGACCGTGCCGTGCCGCGTGGGCTGTCAGACGTCGCTGCTCCGGTCCCGGCGCCGTCGGCAGATGGCCCTGGGCGAGGACGACCGCACAGAGCCCGGACAGTACGAGGCCGTCGTCCAGTACGAGGGTCTGGAGCCCGTCGGCCGTCTCGTCCAGGCGCACCGCACGCGCCGCGTGCACCCGGACCCGGACCGTTCCGGGTGCCCGCCGCACCGCCTCCGCGAACACCCACTCCAGATAGCGGCCGTAGCAGGCGCGGGTCGGGTAGTCGTCGGGCCCGAGCCCGGGGACCCGCCCGTCGGCGGCCCACTCGTACAGGCTCGGGCCCGTGCGTATCGGCCCCGAACAGTCGACGCTCGCGTCGGTGAAGAGGGTCACCTGGGAGGCGACCGTGTTCATCAGGAGCTCGGAGGGCTGTGCCGTACGCCAGACACGGCCCGCGCCGGGCGGGTCCGGGTCGACGACATGGACCGTCAGGTGCGCCCCGGGCGGGAGGAGGTCGGCCGCCGACGCGCAGAGCCGTTCGAGCACGCTGGTGCCGCGGGGGCCTGCACCGACCAGGGCGAGCGCGGGCGGGCTCGACGCGTGGACGGGTGCGGGTATTCGTACAGACGCAGACGGAGACAAAAGCGTGACTCCCGGGGCATTGAGGACGCTGGAACCAGACGGTCCGCATCATCATGCCGTCGCCGCCCCCGCTGCCGAACCCCGAACGTGTAAGGGACTGGTGCCGCAGGAGCGCCGCGGGGACGCTTCTCCCTCACCGGCCCTTCACGAAAGCCGCGTCTCGTCCGCCGTCTCGAGGCGTACGCCCCCGCCCCGCACCGCCCGCGCCTGATCCAGCCTCAGCCGTGCCGAACGGCCGCGCAGGGTGAGCGTCATGAGCTGATTGCCGAACCAGGGGCCGCCCGTCCTGCGCCAGTCGATGCCCGCCTGCGACACCTTGGCGTGCCGGGCGAACCGTCGCCCGAGGCGGCGTCCCACCCGGCTCCAGCCGAAGCGGAACCCGAGCCTGATCGACCTGGGGATGGAGTTGTGGACCGGCGAGCAGGTCAGCTGGAGCACCCGCGCGTCGGGCCCGTCGCCTCCGGGCCAGTTCGGCTCGGCCACGTAGGCATGGTGGACGTCGCCGGAGAGCACGCAGACCGTCGCGGGAGCCCCCGGGCCCGAACCCGCCTCCGCGATCAGCGCGGTGAGCGCTTCGAAGGAGGCCGGGAACGCGGCCCAGTGCTCCAGGTCGGAGCGCCGCCGCAGGTTCTCCCCGAACCGGGCCCAGCGCTCGCCGCGCTCACCCCGGCAGAGCGCGGCGTTCCACCCCTCGGCGTCATGGATGAGGTGGGGGAGCAGCCAGGGCAGCGAGGTGCCGATGAGGAGATGGTCGTACGTCCCCGGATCCGCGAGGGCCTGTTCGCGCACCCACTCCGCCTCGGCGGCGTCGAGCATCGCGCGCTCGCCCTCCGCGAGGACGCGGGCCGCGCGGGTGTCCACCATCAGCAGCCGGACCCGCCCGAAGTCCCGTCGGTAGCTCCAGCGGGCGGCGCCCGCGTCCGCGTCGGCCGTGGCGGCGAAGGCGCGGAGCACGTCCGTGCCGTCCGGGGTCGCGCACACGGAGGCGTAGAGCTTGTCGTGGGCCAGTTCGTCGGGGGGCAGGTTGCCGAGGTGCTGGTAGACCCAGTACGACATGAGGCCGCTCAGGATCCGCTCGCGCCACCAGGGCGTGGCCCGCATCTCGGCGACCCAGGAGGCGCTGGTGTTCCAGTCGTCGATCACGTCGTGATCATCGAAGACCATGTTGCTGGGGACGGTCGACAGGAGCCAGCGCACCTCCGGGTCGAGCCAGGACTCGTCATAGAGGTGCGTGTACTCCTCGTAGTCAGCGACCTGCGCACCCGGAGGGGCGGTGAGGTCGCGGCGGGCGGCGAGCCAGCGCTGGGTGGCCTTGGAGGTCTGGTCCGCGTACACCTGATCGCCCAGGAGCAGCAGCACGTCCGGGCGTTCGGAGGCCGGGTCGGCGGCGATGCGGGCGGCGAGCGTGTCCAGCGCGTCGGGCCCCACGGGGTCGTGCTCGCCGGAGGGCGGGGCGGCCCACCGGCAGGAGCCGAACGTGACCCGCAGCTCCTCGTCGCCCGCGCCGGACTCCGCGGGCGTGCGGATGGTGCTCGCGGGGAAGGGCGAATCGGGCAGCGGCCACACGGCGGCGGCCGCGTCGTCGCCGAGCCGCACCTCGTACGCCGTCTCCGTGCCCGGCGTCAGGCCGGTGACGGGCACGAGCGCGTAGTGATGGCCGGAGATCTGGAAGGTCCGCGCCGCGCCGCCCGCGCCGTCCGCGCACCGCACCTCGGCGGTGCAGGGCCGGTCGGCCTCGACCCAGACGGTCGCCGTGGAACCGTCGACGTACCTCAGCAGTGGACCCAGGCGCAGCCGTGCCACAGATGATCACCTTCCTCCGTCGCCCCGTACGGTACGGAACGACGGGGAAGGGCGGGCCGGTTCCGCGAGAACGGGCCCGGCGATTGCGGGAACGGTTCAGCAGTCGTCGAGGACGAACGGTTCAGCAGCCGCTGAGGACGGAGGTGAGCTTGCTCTTCTCCTCGGTGTTCACGCTCAGGTTGTAGTGGTGCTTCACGTCCACCCACATCCGGGCGTAGTAGCAGTGGTACGAGGCGGTGGGCGGCATCCACTCCGCCGGGTCCTTGTCGCCCTTGGCCTGGTTCACGTTGTCGGTCACGGCGATCAGCTGCGGCCGGGTCAGGTCGTTGGCGAAGCCCTCGCGCTGCGCGGTGGTCCAGCTGTTCGCGCCGGACTTCCAGGCCTCGGAGAGCGGCACGACGTGGTCGATGTCGAGGTCGGACGCGACGGTCCAGGTGGCGCCGTCGTAGGCGGACTTCCAGGTGCCGGAGGTGGCGGCGCAGCTGGAGTCCTGCTGGACGTTCGTGCCGTCGCGCTTGAGGACGACCTCGCGGGTGTTGCAGGCGCCGGACTGCGTCTTCCAGTGCGGGAACTTGTCGCGGCTGTAGCCGTCGGAGGAGCCCTCGGCCTTGACGGTGAGGCCGCCGAGGTAGGTCCGGGCGGTGGCGGCGCTGACCGGGGCCGGGGGAGCGGCCTGGGCGGAGGTGCCGGTGACGAGGGTGGCGGCGGATGCGAGGGCGACGGCTGCGGCGGCGAAGGCGGGCCGGGTGAAGCGGGTGCGTCGACGCGCGTAGACAGCGGACATGCGAACTCCTCGTGTGTGGGGGGTTGTTGACCGGTGGGGCGGTCATCGTCGCGGGCACGGGTTGATTGCGGATGAGCTACTGGTGACAGGGTCGCGTCAAATAGGTGCGGACTTCAAGAGTTCTGGCACCGCGTCATATGCGTGTCGCGTGCGGGGAGTTGCCCGCCTGTGATCCAGGTCACTGCCCGGTGGGGCAAAAGTCCCTGGCCAGGGGTGGTCGGGAGTCGCGTACGATGGACGGCGCAGAAGGGGAGTAGCTCTTCGCCGGACCGTCGACATACTGCTCAGCTCGTCTGAGCCGGCGCCCGGAGGCAGGCCCCACGGGGCAGGCCAGCGAGACCTTCGGCAAGCAGTGCGGGCGTACGCATGACGCGTACGCCATGACGTCCACACCCGTGTACGTCCAGACGTCCACATCCGTGTGCGTCCGTGTGCGCTGCCGTGCCGAGGTGTCGTACGCGAAATGGTGGAACACTCTCGGTGGGGCGGCCCGACCGATTGAGGAACCCTTGATCAGCTTCAGCGTGATGGCGCTCGTCTTCGGCGTCGTCTTCCTGGCCGAGCTGCCGGACAAGACCGCACTGGCCGGTCTCGTCCTCGGCACGCGCTACCGCGCCTCCTACGTCTTCGCGGGCGTCGCCGCCGCCTTCACCGTCCACGTGGTGCTCGCCGTCGCGGCGGGCAGTGTCCTGACCCTGCTCCCGCAGCAGCTGGTCCACGCGCTCACGGGCGTCCTCTTCCTGGCCGGCGCCGCGATGCTGCTGTTCAAGGGCGGCGACGACGAGGAAGAGGTCAAGCAGCCCGAGAACCAGAGCTTCTGGAAGGTGTCCGGCGCGGGCTTCATGCTCATCCTCGTCGCCGAGTTCGGCGATCTGACGCAGATCATGACCGCCAACCTGGCCGCCCGCTACGACGACCCGATCTCCGTGGGCCTCGGCGCGGTGCTCGCCCTGTGGGCGGTCGCCGGGCTCGGCATCGTCGGCGGAAAGGCGCTGATGAAGCGGGTTCCGCTGTCGCTCATCACGAAGATCGCGGCCCTGCTGATGCTGGGGCTCGGGGTGTGGAGCCTCTACGAGGCGATCGCCGCCTGACGGTGAGGTGAGGTGAGGCTAGGCGGTCGGGGCTGAGGTCGGGGTCAGGTCCGGGATCGGGGGCGGGATCTCGGGGGCGGGGTCGACGGGATGATTGACCCGGTTTGCGGCACGTCCCTTTTGGGTCGCTTGGGCGGTGTGACCTGCGGCGTTGGCTTTTGCGGCCCGCGTTTTGTACCGTGCAGGAACAAAGTGGCTCCGCCCGTACTCCCTGACCGGCGGGCGGAGCCGCCTTGATCTTCCGCCGCCTCTGCGCTCTGGAGCACTCCGATGACGGCCACGGCCACGACCGCCGACCTTGTCGCACCCGTCCTGACCGCCCGCGCCGTCCTCCTCGACATGGACGGCACCCTCGTCAACTCCGACGCCGTCGTCGAACGCTGCTGGCAGCGCTGGTCCGCACGGCACGGCCTCGACTTCGACGAGGTCATCAAGGTCGTCCACGGGCGGCAGGGGTACGCGTCCATGGCGGTGCTGCTGCCCGAGCGGCCCATGGAGGAGAACTACGCGGAGAACCGCGAGATGCTCGCCGCCGAGACCGCCGACATGGAGGGCGTCGTCCCGGTACCGGGCGCCCCCGCGTTCCTGGCCGCCCTGACCGGCCTGCGCCTGCCGCACGCGCTCGTGACCTCCGCCGACGTGCCGCTGTCCACCGGACGGATGGCCGCGGCCGGGCTCGCCCTGCCGGACGTGCGGGTGACCGCGGAGAGCGTCGGCGCGAGCAAGCCGGACCCCGAGGGGTTCCTCAAGGGAGCGGCCGCGCTCGGCTTCGACCCGGCGGACTGCATCGTCTTCGAGGACTCCGAGGCGGGAATCCGCGCGGGCCAGGCGGCCGGCATGCGCGTCGTGGGCGTGGGCCCGCGCGCCGGACAGTTCGGCCCCACGGTGCACGTCGAGGACCTGACGGGGGTCGGGGTGGCCGACGCGGGCGACGGCTCGATCCGCCTCACGTTCGACTGAGGTCGGAGGGACCTCGGGCCCGGTCCCGCTTTCGCGGCCGGCACCGCTCGCAGGCTGCGGTCCCGCTGCCCGGGCCCGGTCTTGCTCGCAGTCTCCGGTCCTGTTCTCAGGCCCGTCACCCGCTCAGGGCCCCATCCCGCACCCGAAGCTCCATCCCGCGCCCAGGCCCGTCCCGCTCCCGTCACGGTCAGGGCTTCGTCGTCTCCGATTCCAGGCTGCGGCGTGTTTCGCGGCCGTATTCGCCCGGTGCGTCGTCTCTGAGGCCGCGGGCCCACTGGTAGCGGCGTACGGCCGCGGTGACCTCGTACGTGTACGAGCCGTCCACTTCGCCCACGTACAGGTACAGCTGCGCCAGCCTGCCCTGCAACTCCGTGACCTGCGCTCCCTTGTCTCCCTGTCGCAGCGTCGCGCCCGCCGTCCCGCGCGGCGGTGACGCGGACGTGCCCACCGACCCCGTCGCACGCGCCGTCGACGGAGGCTCGGACGAGGGCGGGGGCGAGGAGGGCAGCGTCGAGCGCGTGGGCGACGCGGATCGCGAGGGCCGGACGCTTGCCGGGGCGGAGGGGGCGCGTGAGGACGAGGCGGACGTGTGCGCTGAGGGCGCCGCGGGCTTCGTGGGGTCCGCGTAGGCCGACGTGAGGTCGTCCGGCAGCGTCCTGTCCCGGGTCGGCCCGTCCGAGGCCGAGGAGAGCAGCCCGACCGCGAAGACGGTGGCGGCGGTCACGGCGGCGACGGCGCCGGTGACGGCGAGCAGGGCGAGGGGGCGTTTGCGGAGGCGTCGCGTCTCGTGGGGGTCGGCGTCCTCGTGCGGGTCGACCGCCGGTTCCGCTTTCGTCGCCGCCCCCGTATCCGGCTTCGCATCCGGCTTCGCATCCGTCTCCGGATTCGCATACGACACGAATCGCCGTGCGTCCGAGGAGGCGGTCAAAGGGCGGCCCGCGGCGACACCCCCACCCTCGTCCCCGGAGCGCTCGGCGGACGACCCCGCGGGATCAGGCAGCGAAACGTACGGCCGTATCCGCAGCGGATCGAAGTCCGCCGCGGCCGCCGCGGCGACGGACCGGGCCCGCACCCGATCCACCGCATCGCCACCGGCGCCACCCGCCCCCTCAGCGGCTGCTTCCTCGTCCCGCTGTCCGGCCACGGCCGTCCCTCCCCTCGTACGTCCCGCCGTCCCGCCCGCCCCCGGAGCTCCAGAGATTATGCGGCGACTCGCTTCAACAGGCCATAACGAGAGACACGGACCAGGATGGAAAGAGAACGCGGACCCCTCAGGAGGTGTCCATGTCGCAGGATGTCAGCGCCCACCCCATGGGAGAGGGGCCCGGCCCCGTCCCGATGCACGCGGCGAGCGGCCACGCCGGGAACGGGCATCCGCCCGGCGGCGTACTGATCTCCATCGGCGCGCTGCTCCTCGGCATGCTGCTCGCGGCCCTCGACCAGACCATCGTCTCCACCGCGCTGCCGACCATCGTCAGCGACCTCGGCGGCATGGACCACCTGTCGTGGGTCGTCACCGCGTACATGCTGGCCGCGACGGCCGCGACCCCGCTCTGGGGCAAGCTCGGCGACCAGTACGGCCGCAAGAAGCTGTTCCAGACCGCGATCGCGATCTTCCTGGTCGGCTCGGCGCTCTGCGGCATGGCGCAGAACATGCCGCAGCTCATCGGCTTCCGCGCGCTCCAGGGACTCGGCGGCGGCGGTCTGATGGTGCTGTCGATGGCGATCGTCGGCGACCTCGTCTCGCCGCGCGAACGCGGCAAGTACCAGGGCCTGTTCGGCGCGGTCTTCGGCGCGACCAGCGTCCTCGGGCCGCTGCTCGGCGGACTCTTCACGGAGCATCTCAGCTGGCGCTGGGTCTTCTACGTCAATCTGCCCATCGGCGTGATCGCGCTCGTCGTCATCGCCACCACGCTGCACATCCCGGTGCGTGGCACCCGCCACACCATCGACTACCTGGGCACCTTCCTCATCGCCTCCGTCGCCACCTGTCTCGTCCTCGTCGCCTCGCTCGGCGGCACCACGTGGGCCTGGGGATCGGCGCAGATCATCGGGCTCGCGGTGCTCGGCGTGGTGCTCGCCGTGGTGTTCGTGGCGGTGGAGCGCAGGGCCGCCGAACCGGTCCTCCCGCTCAAGCTCTTCCGGATCCGCACCTTCGCCCTGTCCGCGGTGATCAGCTTCATCGTGGGCTTCGCGATGTTCGGCGCGATGACCTACCTGCCGACGTTCCTGCAGGTCGTGCAGGGGGTCACCCCCACGATGTCGGGCGTCCACATGCTGCCGATGGTGGCGGGCATGCTGCTCTCCACCACCGCGTCCGGGCAGATCGTCAGCCGTACGGGCCGCTGGAAGGTCTTCCCGATCGCGGGTACGGCCGTCACCACGATCGGCCTGCTCCTCCTCCACCAGCTGGACGAGAACAGCGGCACCGCCGAGATGAGCGTGTTCTTCTTCGTCTTCGGCCTGGGACTCGGCCTCGTCATGCAGGTCCTCGTCCTCATCGTGCAGAACGCCGTCAGCTACGAGGACCTGGGCGTCGCCACGTCCGGCGCGACGTTCTTCCGCTCCATCGGCGCGTCCTTCGGCGTCGCGATCTTCGGCACGATCTTCACCAACCGGCTCGGCGACAAGCTCACCGACGCCCTCGCCGCGCAGCAGCTGCCGCCGGGGCTGAGCGTGCGCACCCTGGAGGCGGACCCGCGCGGCATCGCGCGGCTCCCCGCGGACCTGCGCCCCGACGCCCTGCACGCGTACGCCTCGTCGATCACGGACGTCTTCCTGTATGCGGCGCCCGTCGCCTTCGCCGCCTTCGTCCTCGCCTGGTTCCTGCGCGAGGACAAGCTGCGCGCCTCGGTCACGGCGCCCGACCCGACGCAGACGCTGGCCAGCAATCCGGTGGAGCGTTCGTCGTACGACGAGTGCGCGCGGGCCCTGTCGGTCCTCGGGACGCGCGAGGGCAGGCGCGCGATCTACGAGAAGATCACGGCGCGGGCCGGCCACGACCTGCTGCCCGCGTCGAGCTGGCTGCTCCTGCGCATCGCCCGGCACGGCTCCGTCGAACCGGGCGTCCTCGCCGAGCGCACCACCGTGCCGCTGACCGTCGTCACGGCCGCCGCCCGCCAGGTCGAGGAGCGGCGCCTGGCGCGCCGACGCGGCCTGGAGATGGTGCTCACTCCCCAGGGCCACGAGGTCGCGGCCACACTGGCCAAGGCCCGCGAGGAGTCCCTGTCGGAGCTGCTCGGCGACTGGTGGAACGCCGACCGCCCCACGGACCTGGTCCAGCTCGTCGAGGAGCTCAGCTCCGAACTGTGCGGCTCGGAGTCTGAGCGGCCGCGGGGCGACGGGGCGACGGTGGTACGCGCGGCGTGACCGCGGGCCACCGGGCCCCCAGGCCCTTCCCTCGCCGACCGCCCGCCGTCAGACCAGCTTCTTGGCGAACCAGTGCTCGGCGTAGGGCCGCACGGTCAGCGGCTCGGTCTCCTCGTACCCGTGCCGCGCGTACAGCGCGCGGGCCTCGACGAGATCGGTACGGGTGTCGAGGACGACCCGCTCGGCCCCGAGCGCCCGGGCGGCGTCCTCGACGGCGGCGAGGAGAACGGCGGCGCCGCCCCTGCCCCGCATGTCCTCGCGTACGAACACGCGCTTGAGCTCGGCGGTCGACGCATCCAGCAGCCGCACGCCGGCGGTACCGGCGGGCTCGCCCCCGTACCGCGCGACGAGCAGCGCCCCGCCGGGCGCGGCGAGATCGCTCCCGCTCTCGGCGGCGATCTCCCGTTCCAGCTCGACGGGCTCCGTGACCCGCCCCTCGTGCAGCAGGTACCAGCGATCGCTGACCTCGGTGTAGTACGCGCGCCAGAGCGCGCGCACGACATCGGAGTCATACGCCTCGGCCGCGACACTCCAGGTGGCGGCTGCGGTGGTGAGGGCGGGGGCCACGGGGACAGGCTTGGTCATGGGCGCATTCTGGGCCGACGGGCCCGGGCCCACGCAAGGGGTTTTGGACGTGAGAAGGGGGGCTCTGGGCCCAGCCGCTACTCGCCCTTGGGGGCCGCCTGCTGCACGACCTCGAAGGACCAGACCGAGGAGCCGCTCGCGGCGGGCTTCGGGCGGTCGCCGCCGCCCTGGTGGGCCGACTTCATCGGGCCCTCCATCCAGGCCTGGAACGACTCCTCGTCACGCCAGCGCGTGTAGACCAAGTAGTCGTCGGTGCCCTCGATGGGGCGGAGGAGCTCGAACCACTCGAAGCCGTCCGAGTTCTCGACGGCACCGGCGCGGGACGCGAAGCGCTTCTCGAGGGTCTCGCGCCGGTCGGCGGGGACGGTCAGGACGTTGATCTTCACTACGCTCATACGGCCATCCTGCCGTACGGGGGTGTCGGAGCGGCGTGAGCCCCGGGCCCCGGGGCCGGATGTCACGGAGGTCCGGCGGGCGGGGTCCCGGGGCTCGGTTCGGGGGCCTGTTGTGGCCTGTCCTTGCTTACAGGCGGAGGAGGCGTTCCGCTGTTTCGCGGTAGTCCTGGAGGGCCAGGCGGAGTTGTTCGGTGTCGCCTGCCGGGGACGCTTCCGGTGTGGCGGCCGGAGTGGCGGCCGGTGTGGTCGCGGGAGGGGCGGGCGGGGCGCCGGGCTCGCCAGGGGGGACCTCCGCGGCGTGCGACTGCCACGTCGTGCGCAGGGCGTTCCGGCGCTCGGCCAGCGTGTGGGTGAGGTCGGCTATCGCCTCCTCCAGGACGCGGTCCGCGTTCTCGACCGCGGCGCGCGGGCTGTCGACGAAACCGTTGACGGCGTTCTGGAGGCGCAGCGCCAGCTTGTCGCGTGCGTCGATCGGGAAGAGAGCGGTCCCGTCGGGATGTACGTCAGCCATGCTGAACTCCCTTGTGGGTGATGCCGGTCGAGCGCTTACGGGTGTCGTGCCGGCCCGTGGTGGGCGTCGCGTCGGCGTCGGAGCGGTGCTCCGCCACCAGCGCCTCGAAGAGCCCGCGCGCCTCGAGCAGCGCGGCGCGCAGCTCCTCGGTGCCGGCGCCGCCGGTCCGCTCCACGCCCGTGGCCTCCGAGCCCATGGGGTCCGTGCCCATGGTGCCGGTCGTGCCGAGGGCCGCGCGGTGCACCTTGCGGTAGCCGTGGACGTGGTGGGCGTGGTGGACGGAGAGCGCGTCGACCTGGTCCTCGTAGTGCCCGGCGTCCGGGAAGCCGCGGGCGCCGGCCAGCTCGGCGATGAGACGGTCCGCCTCGGCCACCGCCTCGCGCGGGGAGTCGACGAAGCGCTCCTGGGCCACGGTCCAGCGGGCCGTGTACTGCTCGCGCGCCGCGGGGTCCAGCGGCCGCACGCGCAGGGAACCGTGCCGCTTCACCCGCTCGCCGAGGTCGCGTTCGGCGGCCTTGGTGTCGCCGTCGTGCCGGGCGACCGCGCGGTCGTACTCGGGTCCGAAGCGGCGCTGCAGACCGCGCCTGCCGCCCGCACCCTGTTGCCTGCGGTTCAGCACGGCGAACGCGGCGGCTGCGATGACGACGACGGCCACGATCAGCAGAATGATCATGAGTGTGGACATGGGTGGGTGCCCTTTTCGGCTCGGGGATCGGCCTGGGGCGCGGGGCCCGGCAGGGACCCCGACACCCGTTCCCCGGAACGAGTTGCCCGGAATCGGGCCGCCAAACGACCCGTGCGAGCCGGCCTCAGTCAGCGTGGCGTTCCCCGTGGCGGTCCCGCCAGTCGCGGGCCACTTCCTCGACGTCGAAGGGCGCGAGGCCGAGCGGTGGACCCGGCGGCGGCGTACGGAGTGCGGTGCGGATCTTCTCGTTGAGTTCCGTCATGAGCCTGCGCGCCACGCGCTCGGAGGGTGCGTCGGCCGCGGCGGCCAGGGTGTCCTCGGCCTCTTTGCGCAGGGCGAGCGTGGGGGAGAGGCAGGAGAGGCCCTCGCGCGCCATCTTCCGCTTCACCCACCACATTTCGTCGTACGTGGGGTCGGGGCCCTCGGGCAGCGGCCGGCCCCTTCCGGGCAGGGAGGCGAAGTCCCCGCGTTCTTCCGCCTCGCGGATCTGCTTGTCGATCCAGGACTCGAAATTGACTCCAGGTGGCTTGCGCTCAGTCATGGGGCCATTGTCCCAGGGAGGTCGTGCGGCCGCCCGGCGGCCCTTAGGATGCGGCAGCGCGGGAACCGTCAATCACGTACGCGCCGTGGTGAGTTGAAGGAGCGTACTCACGTGCTGGAACTGACCATGGCCTCGGTGTCCGGGGCGGACGCGGGTGCCACCGCGGGCATGCTGATGGCCGAGGCGCCGAGCGAACCGGGTGCGGTGCTGCGGGTCGGGCGGGACAGGAACGTGTGCCGCCTGGTGACGCCCGACGACTGGCTGTTCGTCTCCCGTACGCACCTGGAGTTCCGCTGCGGGCCCGACGGGGCCTGGTCCGTGAGCTGGCTGCGCGGTTCGAACCCCGATCCGGCCTCCGAGGTGCGGCTGCTGTCCGGGGGTACGGCGCGGACCCTCGTGTACGGAGGGGCCGCGCCGTTGCCCCGGGGCGGCTCCGGCGAGGTCGTCATCCGGGACCGGTTCGGGCCGCGGAGCGTGAACGTCGGTTACTACCACGAGAGTTGATGTACGGGCGGTGTTCCTGCGGGCGGCGTTGTCCGTACGGCGTACGGCCGGTCATACGACGGCCGGTCAGTCGAGTACGCGGGCCAGCGCGAAGCCGTCGTACCCCTTGGTGCCCACCGTCTGCACCGCCGTGCCGGACAACTTGGGGTGCTCCGCGATGAGTTCGAGTGCCGCGCGGGTGCCCAGCACGGCCGGGTCGGTGCCGGCGGCGTCGGTCACCGCGCCGCCCCGCACGACGTTGTCGAGGATGATCAGGCTGCCGGGGCGGGTGAGTTCGAGCGCCCACTCCAGATAGCGCGCGTTGTTGGCCTTGTCGGCGTCGATGAAGACGAGGTCGAAGGGTTCGGGGTGCGCGGCGTGTTCGGCGCCGAGCACGGTGAGCGATTCCAGGGCGGGGCCGACGCGCACTTCGACGATCTTGTCGAGCCCGGCGCGGGCGATGTTGCCGCGGGCCACGTCGGCATGCGCGGGGTTGTGTTCGAGGGTGACGACGCGGCCGTCGGCGGGCAGGGCGCGGGCCAGCCAGATGGTGCTGTAGCCGCCGAGGGTGCCGATCTCCAGGACGCGGCGGGCGCCCTGGGTCCGGGCGAGGAGATGGAGCAGCTTGCCCTGGTTCGGGGAGACGGCGATCTGCGGCAGACCGGCGGCGTCGCTGTCGTGGAGGGCGGCGGTCAGGGCCTCGTCCGCGGGGGCGAGGAGGCCGGTGAAGTAGTCGTCGACGGAGTCCCACTGTTGCTGGGTCATGTGGCCGGACGTTCCCTTCGGCTGTCTAGTTAGTTTCGCTAAGGAGCCTACGGTGGGGAGCGGGTGTTGTCAGGGGGATTGTCGGTCTGGTTGTCGGTGCGGGCTCGCATACTGGCGGTGACGGAGATCGAATCGATGGAGCGGTGCGGCGCCGGGTGCGGGACTCGGGCTCGCGCGGCGCGCGGGAACGGGGGACGGCATGGCCTACGCGGGTGCGGTGCGGGAGTTCGCCGAGCGGTGGCTGCCCGAGATGGAGCGGTCGGCCGGGGGTGCCGGCGGCGCCGGTGACTTCGTGTGCTCGCCCGTCGGCATGTGGCTCGCGCTGGCCTCCGTCGCGGCGGGCGCCCGCGGGGAGACGGCCGAGGAGCTGCGGGGGCTGCTCGGCGTCGCCGGCGACGGGGCGGCGCGCGCGGTGACGGACGGGGCGCGCGCCCTCGCGGGTACGGACGCGGTGGGCGTCGCCACGCGTGTGTGGAGCCGGGTGCCGGTGCTGCGGGAGTACGAGGAGGCGCTGCCGGACATCGGGTTCGGGCCCATGGACCCGGACGCGGCCGACGCGTGGGTCAAGGAGGCCACGGACGGCATGATCGAGCGCCTGCCGGTGGTCGTCACAGCGGACACGCTGCTCCTGCTGGTCAACGCGCTGGTGCTGAAGGCGCGTTGGGAGGACCCCTTCGACGGGGCGGGCACGAGTGACGCGCTGTTCACGGACGCGGGGGGCGTCGGGCACCGGGTGCCGACGATGCGGCGGCGGGTGGGGCGGGGGATGCGTGGGCGGTCGGCGGGGCGCGTGTCGTGGAGATGCGGGGTGCGGGGGTGGCCGGCGGGGGTGCGGGTGCGGCGGTGCGGGTGCGGTTCGTGCTGGGGGAGCGGGGGGCCGGGCCGGCCGCGGTGCTGCCGCTGGCGTGGGCGCCCCGTGCGCGGTGCTCGGCGATCGACGCGGAGCAGGTCACCATGGCCCTGCCTCGGCTCGCGCTGCGGACGCGTACGGATGCGACGGGGCAGTTGGGCGCGCTCGGTGTGCGGTGGGCGATGAGCGACGCGGCGGACTTCTCCGGGATGTCTTCGGAGAGGCTCGCGATATCGCAGGTGGTGCAGGAGGCGGTGGTGCGGGTCGCGGAGTTGGGGGTGGAGGGGGTGGCGGTTACGGCTGTGCCGATGCGGCCGGGTGGGGCGTATGTTCCTCGGCGTGCCGAGCACATCTCTTTTGACCGCCCCTTCGGGGTGGTGGTCCTCGCCGGCGCGGAGGAGGTGCCGCTGTTCGCGGCGTGGCAGGGGGGTTGTCCGGCGGTGTGACGTGCGTCTTGCCGGGGGGGGTGTTCGTCCGCGGGCCGGCTGCGACTGATCGCGCAGTTCCCCGCGCCCCTGGGGGGCCGGTCGTTGTTCGTCCGCGGGCCGGATTCGGCTGGTCGCGCAGTTCCCCGCGCCCCTGGGGGGTGTGCCGTCGAGTGTCGTCCGCGGGCCCGGATTCGGCTGGTCGCGCAGTTCCCCGCGCCCCTATGGGGCTTGCGGTCGTGTGTCGTCTGCGGGGCTGCTGTGGCTGATCGCGCAGTTCCCCGCGCCCCTGGGTGGTCCGGCTTGCGTTGGCCGTTTCGTTGGGGCTCGCCCAGGTGCGTGGACTGAACCGTGGGCGTGCAGCGGGACTGCCCTAGGGGCGCGGGGAACTGCGCGACCAGCCACATCCGGACCGCAGATTGCATCGTGGGCGAGGGCGGGACCGCCCCTGGGGCGGGGGGTGGACGTGGGGGTGCAGTGGGGCTGCCTTAGGGGCGCGGGGAACTGCGCGACCAGCCACGTCCGGCCCGCAGATTTGGACCGTGGGCGTGGAGCGGGACCGCCCCTGGGGTGGGGGGGGAACCGCGCGGGCAGGTGGGTGCGGGCCGCGGATCGCATGCGGCCCGTCGCCCGTCGTTCCCCGGGCCTGGCCGGTTCGGGGCGCGGGCCGTGTCCGGGTTCGGGTTCGGATTCGGGTTCAGGTTCGGGTTCGGGGTGCGTGCGGAAGGGGTGCTCCCGGGCTGCGGGGGCTAGCTCGATTCGCGCAGAGCCATCGCCCGCGCCTCGGCCACCGTCTCCACCGCCGGCGGCGACCCCGGCAGCGGCTTGCGGGCGGATTCCGTCATGTACCAGACGGCGATTCCGCCGATGACGGCCGCGGCCATCATGTAGTACGCGGGCATCATCTTGTCGCCCGTCGCGCCGATCAGCGCCGTGACGATCAGCGGCGTCGTGCCGCCGAAGACCGAGACGGAGATGTTGAAGCCGATGGACAGGGAGCCGTAGCGGACCTTCGTGGGGAAGAGCGCCGGGAGGGCCGACGGCATCGACGCCGTGAAGCAGACCAGGAGCATGCCGAGCGCGCCGAGGCCCAGGGCGATCGCCCACAGGGAGCCGTCGCGGATCAGCAGGAGCGCCGGGATCGAGAGGAGGAAGAAGCCCGCGCAGCCCGCGGCGATGACCGGGCGGCGGCCCACCCGGTCCGTGAGGGCGCCCATGAAGGGCTGGGCGATCATCATCAGCGCCATGACGGCCAGGATGACCAGCAACCCGTGCGTCTCGTCGTACTTGAGCTCGCTGGTCAGGTAGCTCGGCATGTACGACAGCAGCATGTAGTCCGTGACGTTGAAGACGAGGACCAGGCCCATGCAGAGGAGGAGGGCCTTCCACTGGCCCGTGACCATGTCGCGCAGCCGCACCTTCGCGCGGGTCTGCTCGTCCTTGTGGGCCTTCTCCAGCTCGGCGGCGAACGCCGGGGTCTCCTCCAGTTTCATGCGGAGGTAGAGGCCGATCAGGCCCATCGGGCCCGCGATCAGGAACGGGATGCGCCAGCCCCAGGAGAGCAGGTCGTCGGAGGAGAGCAGGGCCGTCATCAGGGTGACCAGGCCCGCGCCGCCGATGTAACCCGCCAGCGTGCCGAACTCCAGCCAGCTGCCGAGGAAGCCCCGCTTCTTGTCGGGCGCGTACTCGGCGATGAAGGTGGAGGCACCCGCGTACTCGCCGCCCGTGGAGAAGCCCTGCACGAGGCGGGCCGCAAGGAGCAGGACCGGCGCCCAGACGCCGATCGACGCGTACGACGGGATCAGGCCGATGGCGAACGTGCCCGCCGCCATCATGATCATGGTGAGGGCGAGGACCTTCTGGCGGCCGACGCGGTCGCCGAGCGGGCCGAAGACCATGCCGCCGAGCGGCCGGATCAGGAAGGCCGCGGCGAACGCGCCGAACGTGGAGAGCAGCTGCGCCGTCGGGTTGCCCGAGGGGAAGAAGACCTTGCCGAGCGTGACCGCGATGTAGCTGTAGACACCGAAGTCGAACCACTCCATCGCGTTGCCGAGGGCGGCCGCCTTCACCGCGCGCTTCACCATCGCGGGGTCCGTGACGGTGACGTCGGCGGTGGTGCCGGCAGCGGGGCCGGCGGTGGCGTTCCGGCCGGGGTCCGCTTCGCTCCGCTGTCCGGGCAGGGGTGCGTCCGACGGCTCGGGCTTCCGTAGTGCGACGGGGGTGGCGCTCGCCAAGGGTTCGCTCGCCTGCTTTCGGTCGACGACAAGGACGAGGCCGCACCCGGTCACCCGGGGCGGCCCGAAAAGCGACCATAGGTGCAAGCGGCATCATTACGGTCGGTGTCCGGTCGGCCGCACAGTGACGCAAAACCGCTGCTATGCAGGTCAAACGGCATTTCCCCAGGTGGCGGGGGTTATGCACCCATGTGATCTTTGTCGCGGCGGAGGGCTGGAACCGCGGCCGCCCGAGGCGTCGAACCGCCCCTGACCGGGGGCGGGACCCGTCGGGCCCGCGGGGAGGCCCTGTTGGGCGCTTCAGGCGAAAGCGATAGAAAGCGATGTGGCTGCCAGGTGAAATGGTGGTTGCGTGCGTCCCCACATCAGGGACGAGAACTTCACATCAGAGGCGGGGACTGACGCGGACGGGAGGGTCGACGGGGCGTGGCGAACGTTGAGCACAGGGGACCGGGCGATGTCTTGGGAACGGGGCAGGCCGGTGAACCAGGGGCGCGGATGGGCGCCGCCCGTGTCGTCCTCTGGCTGCTCGCCGCCGTCCTCGCGATCCGGCAGATGGCCGTCGTCCTGCGGACGCCCGAGGGCGACCGGCTGACGGATCTGGAGACGTGGATCGGTCCCGAGGGCGTCCTGCACGTGAACGGTTCCTTCTACGACGCGGACAAGTTCACCGGCACGCCGTTCGCCGGACTCGTCCTCAAACCGCTCACCCGTGCGGGCGAACAGGCGCTCGGCTGGGGGTGGACGTTCGGGACGCTCGGTCTCGTCGTCGTGCTCGGCGTGGTCGCCGCCCGCGCCCTGCCGCAGCCCGTCACCCGCCGCACCTCGCTGCTCGCCGCCCCCGTCGCGGTCAGCCTGCTCATCCTGTCGCTGCCGGTCCGCAACACCCTCTACCTCGGCCAGACCAGCATCCTGCCGGTCCTGCTCGTCCTCCTCGGCCTCTTCGCGGTCCGCGGGCAGCGCAGCTGCGGTGTGCTGATCGGCGTCGCCGCGGCCCTGCAGCCCACCATGCTGCTCTTCGCCGTGCCGCTCTGGTTCACCGGCCGCAAGCGGGCGGCCGCCGCCACCGGCGGCTCCTTCGCCGCCGTCACCGCGCTCGCCTGGGCCGCGATGCCGAGCGACTCGACGACGTACTGGATCCACCACCTCGCCGGCACCGGCCTCGGGGCCGACCCGGACGCCAACGCCAACCAGTCGCTGCACGGCATGCTGCTCCGCGCCGGCCTCGAGGGCCCGCTGGAGATCGCCGTCTTCCTGGCGCTGAGCGCGGCCGTCATCGCCGTCGGCCTGCGTCGCGCCGTGCGCTACGCGCGGGACGGGCAGCTGCTCCTGGCCGTCGCGATCACCGGCTGCGTCGCCGTCGCGGTGTCGCCGACCACCTGGCAGCACCAGCTCCTGTGGGTGCTCTTCGCCGTGGTCGGCCGGGTCGGCAAGCGTCAGTCCGACCGCTACATGTGGCCGGTGGCCGTCATCCTCGTGTCGACGCTGCCCGCCAAGATGATGCTGCCGAACATGTCGGTCACCGCGCCGATCCGCGACAACATCGTGCTGATCGCGGCGCTCGCCGCGGCCGTCGTCGTGCCGTTCCTCTCCCGGTCCCACCCGCAGTACCGCGACCCGATCCCCACCGAGTACGCCGAGCCCGTCCCCGCCCGCTGGAGCCGGATCCCGCTCGTCCCGTTCTGGCGGCGCGTCCTCGCCCGCCCGAACCTCCTGCTCGAACTGCTCCTGATACGCGTCGGCTACTCCGCGTACCAGCAGGTCAGGCTCGCGGCGACCGGTGGCACGATCTCCGGGGGCCGGGCCGACGCCGAGCACCACGGCACGCAGGTCCACGCGATCGAGCGGTTCCTGCACATCGACATCGAGCACTGGTTCAACCATCTGACGGCGCGGACCGGCTGGATGGAGGACTTCTTCAACTTCTACTACACGTCGTTCCACTTCCTGGTGCCGCTGAGCGTCCTCGCCGTCCTGTACGTCCGCAGGCCCGCCGACTACCGCTGGGCGCGCTCCGCGCTCGGCTTCGCCACGGTCCTCGCGCTCATCGGCTTCTGGGCCTACCCGCTCGCCCCGCCGCGCCTCATGCCGGAGCTCGGCTTCATCGACACCGTGCACGGCGTGCAGGACTTCACCCAGCCGGACTACGGCACGCTGACGCAGCTCACCAACCAGTACGCGGCGATGCCCTCGCTGCACTTCGGCTGGTCGCTGTGGTGCGGTCTGGTCATCGCGGTCCTCGCGCCGCGGTGGTGGATGAAGGCGCTCGGCCTGCTGCACCCGTTCTTCACGGTCTGCGCGATCGTCGGCACCGGCAACCACTGGGTCCTCGACGCGGTGGGCGGCGCGGCCGTCGTGGGCGCGGGCTTCGGCCTGACCTACGTGCTGTCGGGGCCGCGGGTGCGGCAGCCGCTGAAGGTGGCCACGGGCGCGGAGCCCGTCACCGGCACGTCGAAGGCCGGCTCCGCGAAGGACCGTACCCCGAGGTGATCTCGTACGTGCCCGGTGCCGGCACCGAGAGGCGCGTGAACTCGCCGTGCGGTTTCAGGCAGGCGCCCTCGGCCCGCAGCCACGGCGAGTACACGAGACGCAGCGTCACCGAGCCGCGCTTCGGCACCCGCACCACCACGTTCGACCCGGTGGAGCGGACGACCGCCGCGGGCTCGGAGACCAGCGGCACCGGGTCCTTCACCTTGAAGATCTGCCAGTGCGCGTCCTTCCACACCGGTTTCAGCCACGTGGGTCCGCTCGCCACCAGCGCCGCCTCGTCCTCGGCGAAGCCGTCGGGCTTGCCCGAGGGCAGCACCACGTATCCGACGGCCCATCGGTCGAGCCACTCGCGGTAGGTGGTGGCCGAGAACGAACCGTCGTAGAAGAGCCGCCCGCGCTCGATGTCGAGCTGGCGGTTCCAGCCGCGCGCCATGTTCACGTACGGGGCGAGCGCCGTGGCCTCACGGTGGTTGCGGGTCGGGACGACCTCGACGCGGGTGCGGTTGGCCTCCAGGCGCTCCAGCTCCCGCACCACGCCGTGCGTGTCGACCGCCCACTTCGGGACCTTCGTCGACACGGCGAGGTCGTCGAGGGTCTTCTGCGTCACCCACGCCGAGGACAGCACGAGCGCGACGGTCAGGACGATCCTGCGGGCCTTGGTCAGGCCCGGCACGAGCAGGGCGGCGAGCAGCAGCGCCGGGCCCACCAGCTCCGCGAGCCGTTCGACGTTGGTGCCGATGGGGGAGGGGATGAGGTACGTCAGGACGGTCCCGACCGCGTAGACGCCCGCGCCCCACCGCAGCACCCGCCACTCGCGCGGGCCCGCGACGATGAGCGCCAGGCTGAACAGGACGGGCGGGAAGATCCGGTCGAAGGGCATCAGGTGCTCGCCGGTGAACGGGAAGAGCACCGTGGTCGCCGCGACGACCAGGAACGGCGGCAGGATCAGCGCGGCCGACCGCACCCAGTCGCGTACGAAGAAGTAGCCCGCGCCCGCCACGACGAGGAAGAGCCCCGCGACCGGGGAGCCCATGGTGGCCAGGGCCGCGCACACCACCGCGACCACCGTGCGCCGCTGCCGCACCAGGGCGAGGCAGGCCGCGAGGGCGAAGGCGAGACCGAGCGCGAACGTCGTGCGCCCCGAGGCGACGTTGCACCACACCGCGAGCGACGCGAGCACGGCGGGCCACAGCGGTCTTCGGATGCCGGAGCGCGCGATCAGGGCGGCGACCAGCCAGGCCCCCGCGACACCGGAGACCACCGTGACGGTCCGCACGCCGAGCGCCGCCATCAGGTACGGCGAGATGAGGCTGTAGCTGGCGGTGTGCATGCCGCCGTACCAGAAGAGGTTGTACGCGGCCGTGCCGTGCTCGGACGCGAACCGTGCCCACGCCTCCTGCGCCGCGAGGTCGCCGCCGCCCGTGGCGAGGAACGCCGCCCACACGATGTACAGGGGAAGGGTGGGGAGCGTGGCCAGGAGGGGGACGCGGTGGCGCCGGAAGAAGGGCCGGAGGGGTGAGTTCCGGCCCGTGGACGTGCTGTCGGACGGGGCGAGCGTTACGTCGGCAGAGGCCACGGCCACCGTTTCCGTTCGAGTCCGGGGAAGGCAAGGTTCACTTCCCCAGACGCCGGATGCAACGGAAACGTTGGTTCCGTAAATGTAATTGACCTGATAGGTCGCCTTATGACGCTCTATCGGCGCACGGTCGTGTGCCGCTCCTCAGGGCCGCGTGCCGACCCGTAGCTCCTTGACGCCGTTCAGCCAGGCCGAGCGGAGTCTGCGCGGGTCGCCGGTCAGGTGCAGGCCCGGCATGGCGTCGGCGACGGCGTTGAAGATCAGGTTGATCTCCAGGACCGCGAGGGACTTGCCTAGGCAGAAGTGCGGGCCTCCGCCGCCGAAGCCGAGGTGCGGGTTGGGGTCGCGGGTGACGTCGAACTTCTCGGGCGATTCGAACACCTCGGGGTCGTGGTTGGCCGAGGAGTAGAAGATGCCGACCCGGTCGCCCTTCCTGATCCGGGCGCCGCCGAGCTCCATGTCCTGGGTGGCGGTGCGCTGGAAGGAGACCACGGGGGTCGCCCAGCGCACGATCTCCTCGGCGGTGGTCGCCGGGCGCTCGCGTTTGTAGAGCTCCCACTGGTCCGGATGGGTCAGCAGGGCGTGCATGCCGTGGGTGATGGCGTTGCGGGTGGTCTCGTTGCCGGCCACGGCGAGCAGGATCACGAAGAAGCCGAACTCGTCGGAGGAGAGGTTGCCCTCGTCCTCGGCCGCCACCAGCTGGCTGACGATGTCCTTGGCGGGGCACTCCTTGCGGGCGGCGGCGAGGTTCATCGCGTAGGAGACGATCTCCATCGCGGCCTCGGCCCCGACCTCCTCGGTGATCGCGTACTCGGGGTCGTCGTACGCCGCCATCTTGTTGGACCAGTCGAAGATCTTCGAGCGGTCGGCCTGGGGCACGCCGATGAGCTCGGCGATGGCCTGCAGCGGCAGCTCGACGGCGACGTTCGTCACGAAGTCGAAGGAGCCGTCGGGGCCCGCGTTCGCCAGCGCCGTCTCGACGATGGACCCGGCGCGGGCGCGCAGCGCGTCCTCCAGCGAGCGGATGGCGCGCGGGGTGAAGCCGCGCTGCACGATCTGGCGGACCCGGGTGTGCTCGGGCGGGTCCATGTTGAGCATGATCATCTTCTGGACTTCGATCTGGTCCCGGGTGATCGTCTCGTTGAAGCGGATGATCGCGGTGTTGAGGTTGGACGAGTACAACTCGGGGTGCGTGGAGACGTACTTGACGTCCTCGTGGCGTGTGACGGCCCAGTAGCCCGCGTCGTCGTAGCCGGATATGCGCGGCGGCTGGGCGATCCAGCGCACCGGTTCCGTCTGCCGCAGCTGTGCGAACTCCGGAAGGGGTACGCGGTCTTGGAGCAGGTCGGGGTCGGTGAAGTCGAACCCGTCGGGCAGCGCGGGACAGGGCATCGGCAACTCCAGGCGTGGGCTGATTTCCGACGGTCGGGTCTCTCGTGTTCCTCTTCCGGGTCCCGCTTGTTTCTGACGGGCCATCAGGATGGTTGGCTCGCAAGGTAGTAACGGGTTCTACAAGAGGCAAGGCCCACAGCGGGTCCGGTTGCGTGCGGGTCCTGCGCGCAATGCGTGCAAGACCCTTGCGGCACCCGGGCCCCGCTCAGCAGACTGCAGGACAGAACTAGAACGCGTACTAGTTCCACTCGCGAGCCGCCGGGACGGCTCGCGGGACGTGGAGAGGGAGGACGAGCCCATGGCCGCGGAACCCGTCATCGTCGAAGCAGTACGCACGCCCATCGGCAAGCGCTCAGGGGCGCTCGCCAATCTCCACCCCGCCTATCTGCTCGGTGAGACCTACCGCGAACTCCTCGGCCGCACCGGCATCCACGCCGACTGCGTCGAACAGATCGTCGGCGGCACGGTGACGCACGCCGGGGAGCAGTCCATGAACCCGGCGCGCACCGCCTGGCTCACCATGGGCCTGCCGTACGAGACGGCGGCGACCACCGTCGACTGCCAGTGCGGCTCCTCCCAGCAGGCGAGCCACATGGTCGCCAACATGGTCGCGGCCGGCGTCATCGACGTCGGCATCAGCTGCGGCGTCGAGGCGATGTCACGGGTGCCGCTCGGCTCGGGCTCCAAGCACGGACCCGGCAAGCCCTTCCCCGACGAGTGGAACGTCGACCTGCCCAACCAGTTCGAGGCGGCCGAGCGCATCGCCCGCAAGCGCGGCCTCACCCGCGAGAACGTGGACTCGCTCGGCCTCATCTCGCAGGAGCGCGCGGCCGTCGCCTGGGCCGAGGAACGCTTCAAACGCGAGACGTTCGCTGTGCAGGTGCCCACCACGGAGGAGGAACAGGCCGCGGGCCAGGGCATGTGGCGGCTCGTCGACCGCGACGAAGGGCTGCGCGACACCACGATGGAGGGGCTCGGCCGCCTCAAGCCGGTCATGCCGACCGCCGTGCACACCGCGGGCAACTCCTCGCAGATCTCGGACGGCGCGGCGGCCCTCATGTGGGCCTCCAAGCGGATGGCGCGGGCCCTCAAGCTGAAGCCGAGGGCGCGCATCGTCGCGCAGGCACTCGTCGGCGCCGACCCGCACTTCCACCTCGACGGGCCCGTCGACGCCACACGCGCCGTGCTCGGCAAGGCCGGGATGTCCCTGAAGGACATCGACATCGTGGAGATCAACGAGGCGTTCGCGTCCGTGGTGCTGAGCTGGGCGCAGGTCTTCGGCCAGGACCTGGAGAAGGTCAACGTGAACGGCGGCGCGATCGCCCTCGGCCATCCGGTGGGGGCGACGGGGGCGCGGCTCATCACGACCGCGCTGCACGAACTGGAGCGCAGGGACAAGGAGTTCGCGCTCATCACGATGTGCGCGGGCGGGGCGGTGGCGACGGGGACGATCATCCAGCGGCTGTAGCTCCAGGCGGTGGGCGCGGGTGGCGTCAGGCACACCCCGTGGCCGGGGGGTTCTCGGATGTCGCCCGCGCGGTGACTCTTCGTAACGTCGTCCCCATGAACGCCGAGCGCACGAACACCACCAACTCCACCGCCGGCAAGGCCCGTTCCGTACGCCGCGGGGGCGCCGCCCTCGCCGCGCTGACGCTCGCGGGCCTCGCCGGACTCACCGCCGCGCCCGCCGCGCAGGGCGCCGAGGGCGCCGGTACCGCCGACGGCCGCCCGGCTGCCGTCGCACATCACACCGGCCGGGGCGCCCTCCTGCGCGTCACCCCGGTCGCCGACCTGAGCCGCGCCGAGGTCGCCGCCTTCCTGAAGAAGGGCGAGTTCGGCACGGAGACGGTGCGGTACGGCGTGCGGGCGTACCGCCTCACCTACCGCACCGTCGACACCCAGGGCCGCCCCACCACAGCCACCGGCGTGTTCGTGCTGCCCAAGGCGCAGTCCGAAACCGAGCGACACCGCGCCCTCGGCCTCGTCTCCGACGCCCACGGCACGATGGTCCACCGCGACTACGCGCCCTCGGTCAGTGAGGACTTCGGTCGGCTCAGTCCCTACCTGCACGCCGCCGCGGGCAAGGCCGTCGCCGCGCCGGACCACCTCGGGCTCGGCAAGGGCCCCGGCGTCCACCCGTACATGGACGCGCGCTCGGCGGTCACCGCCTCCGAGGACATGCTGCGCGCCTCCCGGACCGCGGCCGAGCGCGAGGGGCGCACCCTCTCCGGAGACCTGTACCTCACCGGCTTCTCGCAGGGCGGCCAGGTGGCGATGGCCCTCGCGCGGGAGGCGCGCCGCGGGCTCGCCGGGTTCACCGTGCGGGCCGTCGCCCCCGTCAGCGGCCCCCACGACCTGTCCGGCGCGGAGATGCCCGCCCTCTTCGACGGCCGGGTCAACGACACGAGCGCCGTCTTCTACCTCTCGTACTTCCTGGTCGCCCAGAACCGCCTGCACCCGATCTACAAGGACCCCTCCGACGTCTTCCGCGCCCCCTACGCGGACGGGATCGAGCGGCTCTTCGACAGCCGCCACAGCGAGGAGGAGGTCATCCCCGCACTGCCCAAGACGCTGAAGGAACTCCTCACACCCGACTTCTACGACCGCTTGCGGCACCCGACGGGCGGCCTGCTGGCGGCGCTGGCGGCGAACGACGGTTTCTGCGACGGGAAGCCGGCGGCTCCGGTACGGCTCTACGCCGCGCGCGGCGACACCGACGTGCCCATCCAGAACGCCCGCAGTTGCGCGGCGGCCCTGGCCGCGCACGGGGTGCGGGCGCCGGTCCTCGACCAGGGCGGGGTGACGCACATGGAGTCGCTGGGGAAGGCGGCGCCGAAGGTCGCGCGGTGGTTCGTGAGGGTGGAGGCATAGGCGGTACGCGAGAGAGGCGGCAACCCGCGAAGGGTTGCCGCCTCTCTCAGTGGTGGTTCTTCAGTGGCGGTTCGCGCCGGCTGCTCAGTACCAGCCGTTCGCCTGCCAGTGGTTCCACGCGTCGACCGGGCTGCCGTAGCGGTCGTTCATGTACTTCAGGCCCCACTCGATCTGGGTCTCCGGGTTGGTCTTCCAGTCCGCACCCGCGGACGCCATCTTCGAGGCGGGCAGGGCCTGGACCAGGCCGTAGGCGCCGGAGGAGGAGTTCGTGGCGCTCGGGTTCCAGCCGCTCTCGTGCGAGACGATCTTGTCGAACGCGGCGAACTGCGCCGGGTCCGGGATCTTCTTCTTGGCGATCGCCTTGGCGGAGGCCGGGGCGGCGGCGGGAGCGGCGGCCGGGGCGGCGGCCTTCGTGGTGGTCGGGGTGGCTGCCTGGGCCGGGGCCGCGGCGAAGACCATGCCGGAAGCGGCGACGGCGACGAGACCGCCGGTGATGGCCTTCTTCGGGGAAGCGATGCGGCGGATGAGCGAGGCGGACACGGAGGACCTTCCGGTGGGGGACGGGGCTGTCGCGGTGCACGCCGTCCGACACGGAAGTGTGGGGGACATGCGGCGGCGCCGAGGCCCGGGTGGGCTGTCGGCGCCGTGCGACTCATCCAGAGAAGCAGGGCTGTTACGTCGCCGCAATGACCCCATTTACTAGTTGAAGTCGCATCCGAGACGAATGTCCTTCATGTGACCTGGCTCTCAATGCGCAGGTCAGGGCGAAGATTGACGCATGTACATCAAGGAGCGTGATCTACGGGCCTCCTTCGTAGAGGACCAACGTCCTGTGGGCCGCCTCACTCGCGAAGCGCCTCGATGTAACGGAGTGCGTCGGTTGCCTTACGGCTCGGGTGCCTCGAATGTGACCGGCGCCTCGAACGCGGCCCGGCGCGTGGCCCTCCGCAGCGCCTTCAGGACGGCGGGGCCGAGCGCGAGGCTCAGCAGCACGGTGACGACCGCCCGCGGCAGGTCCCAGCCCAGCGAGGTCGCCAGGCAGTACGCGACGAACCGGCCCAGGTTCTCCACGACGGGGTCGCCCGGCACGAACGAGACCCCGGTCGCGAGGCCGCCGAGGTAGGGCCAGCCCTGGAGGTTCATCACCGTGCCGTACAGGACCGAGGCCACTGCCCCGTACCCCGCGAGCAGCCACAGCTCGCCCCGCCCCCGCAGACGCTCGTGCCCCGGGAGCAGCCCCGCGCCCATGCAGACCCAGCCCATCGACAGCATCTGGAACGGCATCCACGGCCCCACGCCGCCCGTCAGGAGCGCCGACGCGAACATCGACACCGCCCCCAGCACGAACCCGAAGCCGGGCCCGAGCACGCGCCCGCTCAGCACCATCAGGAAGAACATCGGCTCGATGCCCGCCGTCCCCGCGCCCAGCGGGCGCAGCGCGGCGCCCGCCGCGGCGAGCACGCCGAGCATCGCGATGGCCTTCGCGTCGAGACCGACGTCCGCGATGGTCGCCACGACGACGGCGAGCAGCAGCGGAAGCAGGGCGGCGAAGAGCCAGGGCGCGTCCTGGGCGTGCTCGCTGAGCCCCGAGTCGCCCGCGGCGAGCAGCGGCCACCCGAACGCGGCCACGCCGACGGCGCTGACCAGGGCGAGAGCGGCGATCGAGCGGCGGCCGAGACGGATGGGCCGCGCGTGGGGGCGCGCCTCGGGGACGACCGTCACGAGGTCTCGCCCCCGCCCGCGTCCAGGGCCCGGCGGACTTCCGGGACCGTCAGCCATTCCTGGGGCGCCAGGATCTTCGTGACCTGCGGCGCGAAGGACGGCGACGACACCACGATCTGCTCGGTCGGGCCGTCCGCGACGACCTCGCCGTCCGCGAGGATCACCACCCGGTGGGCGATCTCGGCCGCCAGCTCCACGTCGTGCGTGGCAAGCAGGATCGCGTGCCCCTCGGCGGCGAGCCCGCGCAGGACCGTGACCAGCCGGGTCTTGGCCGCGTAGTCGAGGCCGCGCGTCGGCTCGTCCAGGAGCAGCAGCGGCGGGCGCGTGGTCAGGACGATGGCCAGGGCGAGCGTCAGACGCTGACCCTCGGAGAGGTCACGGGGGTGCGTGTCGTCCGCGATGCCCGGCAGCAGCTCGTCCACCAGGGCCCGGCAGGTGCCGGGCGCCGCGTCCGCGTCGTGGTCGGCGGCCGCGCACTCGGCGGCCACGGTGTCCGCGTACAGCAGGTCGCGCGGCTCCTGCGGGACGAGGCCCACGTGGCGGATCAGCTGCCGGGGTGACGTGCGGTGGGGGACGGCGCCGCCGACGCGGACGGTGCCCGATGTGGGTTCGAGGAGGCCGACGAGGGTGGACAGGAGCGTGGACTTCCCGGCGCCGTTGCGGCCCATCAGGGCGACGGTCTCGCCGGGGGTGACGGTGAGGTCGACGCGGCGCAGCGCCTCGACGCGCCCGCGGCGCACGGCGAGCCGTTCGACAAAGGCACCCCCTGCCTCCTGCGGTGCCGAGGCCGCACGTTCCTTGCGCAGTCCGGACCGTCGGGGTCCGGCGCCCGGCTCGGCGGGTGCGTTGCTTCGCGGTTCGGTGCCTGCGAGGTGTTCGGGGGAGGCTGCGGCGGTTTCCTGTGGTGCTGCGGCCGTACGGTCCTTGCGCGGTCCGGGCCGTCGGGGTCCGGCGCCCGGCTCGGCGGGTGCGTTGCTTCGCGGTTCGGTGCCTGCGAGGTGTTCGGGGGAGGCGCCACCCGCCTCTTGTGCTGCCGTGGCCGTACGTTCCTTGCGCGGTCCGGGCCGTCGGGGTTCCTCGGCCGGCGTCCCCCTTCTCGGTTCCGCGCCCGCGAGTCGCTCCCGCAGCGCGCCCGCCCTGCGCCGTGCGTCCCGCACGGTCAGCGGCAGTGGGGACCAGCCCGCGATGCGGCCGAGGGCGACCACGGGCGGGAAGACGGGGGAGCGGGCCATCAGCGCGGCCGGGTCGCCGAGCACCGGTGCCTCGCCCGGCGCGGCGAGCAGCAGCACCTGGTCCGCGTACTGGACGACCCGCTCCAGGCGGTGCTCGGCCATCAGCACGGTCGTGCCGAGGTCGTGCACGAGCCGCTGGAGCACGGCGAGGACCTCTTCGGCGGCGGCCGGGTCGAGGGCGGACGTCGGCTCGTCCAGGACGAGGACCTGAGGGTGCGGGGTGAGGACCGAGCCGATCGCGACGCGCTGCTGCTGGCCGCCGGAGAGGGTGGCGATGGGGCGGTCGCGCAGGTCGGCGAGGCCGAGCAGGTCGAGGGTCTCCTCGACGCGCCGCCGCATCACGTCCGGGGCGAGCCCCAGCGACTCCATCCCGTACGCCAACTCGTCCTCGACGGTGTCCGTCACGAAGTGCGAGAGCGGGTCCTGGCCCACGGTGCCGACGACGTCGGCGAGCTCGCGCGGCTTGTGCGTACGCGTGTCGCGCCCCGCCACGGTCACGCGCCCGCGCAGGGTGCCCCCGGTGAAGTGCGGCACGAGCCCGCTGACGGTGCCGAGCAGCGTCGACTTCCCGACCCCGGACGGCCCGACGAGCAGCACGAGCTCGCCCTCGGGGACGGTCAGGTCGACGCCTTGGACGGTGGGTCCGGACGCCGCGTCGTAGGTGACCGACACATCCTCGAAGCGGATCATGAGGTCTCCTCGGAGGAAGTGGGGGAGGGGGCCGGGCGCGGGGACGTCGCTTCGGCGGTGGGCGGACGCGTGCGCCAGGCGGCGGGTGAGGGCCGCGTCCGCGGGGCGGGGGCGGGCCCGGTCGTCTCCGGCGCGGGCGGCTCCGTGCCGGGCGGGGTGGGCGGTGGGTTCGTGCGACCGCCCGTCCCGCGCGGAACGGGCGCGGCGGGCCGGGCGCTGTCGGGCGGCACCGGGGCCACGAACGCGGGGAGGAGCCCGAGCAGGACCGCCGCCGCAGGCCACAGGGGCAGGGCGGGGGCCACCAGCGGGACGACTCCCGGGTGCAGGGCCGCCGGGTCGTGACTGGTGGCCCAGATCATCAGGGCCGCCACCGCGATCCCGGACCCGGCGACCAGCCAGGCGCGGGCGCCCCACGGGTCGGGGCGGTAGCGGGTGCGCACCGAGCGGCGGCCGCCGAGCCGCAGTCCCGCCAGCGCGGCGAGGAGACCGACGATCAGGGCGGGCAGGCCGTACGACGTGCCTTGTGCGGTCAGGAGTCCGTACGTACCCACGCAGACACCCATGAGGCCGCCGAGGGTGAGGACGGAGGTCGCTCTGCGGACCCCCGCAGGGACGGGCGACGTGCGGCCGAAGCCGCGCGCGTCCATCGCGGCGGCCAGCGCGACCGACCGCTCCAGCGCGCCTTCCAGGACGGGGAGGCCGACCTGGAGGAGGCCCCGGATGCCCCGGTCGGGGCGGCCGCGCAGGCGGCGCGCCGCACGCAGGCGCTGCACGTCCACGATCAGGTTCGGCGCGAACGTCATCGCCACGACGACCGCCACCCCGACCTCGTACAGCGCACCCGGCAGCGACTTCAGCAACCGTGCCGGGCTGGCCAGCGCGTTCGCCGCGCCGACGCAGATCAGCAGGCCGGCGAGGCGGATTCCGTCGTAGAGCGCGAAGGTCAGGCCCTCCGCCGTCACCCGGCCGCCGATCCGCACGCCCTTCGCCCAGTCGGGCAGCGGCACCTCGGGCAGCGTGACGACGACGTGCGTGCCGGGGATCGGCGAGCCGAGCACGATCGCGAAGACCAGCCGGATCGCGATGACCACCAGGCCGAGCTTCACGAACGCGCCGTACGACTTCGCCCACGGCGCCGACGTCCGCCGCGCCGCCACCACGTAGCCCGCGACGCCGATCAGCAGGCCGAGCAGCAGCGGATTGGTGGTGCGGGACGCCGCGGTGCCGAGGCCGATGGCCCACACCCACCACGCGCCCGGGTGCAGCGCGTTGCCGCGGTGCGCCTCGGGGGCGAGGCGGCGCCGCAGGAGGGCGGGCGCGCCGCTGCCGTGGTCCGTCATGGTGCTGTCCGTGTCGTGTCCGTTGTCCGTACGGGCCGCGCGTCAGGCGCGGCGGCGGCGGGCCTGCCAGATACCGGCACCGCCGAGCAGGACGACGGCGGCGATCCCGGCGACCAGGCCGACGGAGGGTCCGCCGTCGTCGCCGTCGCCGCCACCGGGCGTGTTCCCCGGCTGCGTCTTCGTCTCCGTGCCCGCGCCGTCGGAGACCTGCTCGCCGCAGCCCGTCTTCGGGTAGCCGTCGATCGCGCAGAGCAGCGCCTTGCTGTCGTAGCGCAGCGGCTCGGCGACGGAGGCGAGCGCCTCCGCGCTGGTGGCGTCCTCGCCGACCTGCGCGCAGGCCGTCCGCTGCTTCGGCGGCGTCTCGCCGCCGGGGGCGTCGCCCGCCGTGCCGAAGTCGACGACGAGGCCGACGCGCTTGCGGCCGTCCTTCGCCGGGGTGTCCCGGCAGATGGCGTCGAAGTCGGCGGGGCCGCGCGGCTTCGCGGAGTCCTTCGAGTCGTCGGAGACCGAGAACCGGAAGCCCTGCACGTCCCCGTCCTCGGGGCGCGCGGTGCCGGGACCCTGGCTTGCGTACGTCCACTCCTTGCCGTCCCGTTCCCAGAACGACCAGTAGCGGTAGCCGGCGGCCTGGGCGGGCGCGGCCGCGAGGACGCCGAGCAGCGCGGCGAGGAGTGCCGCGAGGGCGAGGCGGCCGCGCCGCACCCGGCCCCGCGTCACGGCTGCTGCTTCTTGCGGTTGCCGCTGTACAGGAAGCCGATGCCGATGCCGGCGACCATGCCGACGCCGACGATCCACCAGACGCTGACGCCGCCGTCGTCGTCCTTCTTCTCGTCCGCGTCGGACGCGGACTTGGCGGAGGTCTCGGGGGCCGGACCGGTGGCGTTCAGCTGCTTGACGAGGTCGGCGCCGCCGAAGTCGCGCGCGTCCATGCCCGCCGCGTGCGCGGCGAAGATCAGCTGGGAGTACGCCGCCGGGCCCGACTGCTTCGCCCAGTCCGCGGAGTTCTTCGCGAGCCACTCGGCGGACCGCTCGGCCCGCTCCTTCTGCCCGGCGGCGGCGAGCGCGAGCACGGAGTCGGCGGTGTTGCCGAAGTCCGGCTGGTCCGTGGAGCCCGGCATCGACGACATCAGGTGGTCGTCGCTCTTGCCGAGGGTGTCGAGCAGGTAGCCGACGCCGTTGCTCGCGGCCTGCGTGGCGGTGTCCGGCTTCGCGCACTTGGGCGCGGCGTCATCGGACTTCTTGGGGGCGGTCACGACCAGGCCCTTGCCGAGGCTGCCGAGCACACCCGCGGCGGTGGCGTCGGCGTTCGGCGCGAGCTTGCCGGACTTCATGTCGGCGAGGCCGAAGGCGCCGCCGTCCTTGCCGCAGTCCATGGCGAGCTTCGGCAGCGCGTCGTAGGCGGACTTGCCGTCCTGCGACTTCACGTCGGCGGGGTTGCGGCCCGCGGCGACGAGCGCGCCGACCACGATGCCGGTGGAGTTCGCGTCGGAGGGCAGCCCCGGGTTGTAGCCCCAGCCGCCGTCCTTGTTCTGCACGGACTTCAGCCAGTCGACGCTCTTCTTGACCGTCTTGTCCTGGCCGCCGAGCGCGGCGAGTGCCTGCACGGCGGACGCGGTGGAGTTGCTGTCGACCGCCGTCTTGGAGTTGCAGGGCTCGGTCGAGTCCGCCCGGTACGCGGCGAAGCCGCCGCTCGCGCACTGCTGGCCGGTGAGCCAGTCCACGGCCTTCGCGGCGGGCTTCACGCCCTCGGTGTCCTGGGCGAGCAGGGCGTACGACTGGCGGAAGACGCCGTCGAACTTCGGGTCGGTCTTGCCGTAGAGGCCCGAGGGGAGGGCGGCCGACGGCGACGGCTTCGCGTCGTCCGCGAAGGCGGCCGGTGCCGCGGCCGAGCCGAACACGGCGACGGCGGCGGCCAGGACCGCTGCGCTGCGACGAACGTTCATGATGGGGCGGGTTGCCTCTCCCTGCGGGGAGCGGGGCGGCACGGACCGTGCGAGCACGGCGACCGGGCGGCTCCGGCTCCGTATACCTCGACGGTGCCGCTCATCGGGGGCCCCGATGAAGCGAGCCGGTCACGTTCCGCGCCGGGCATTCCGGCTCACGGGTCCCTAAGGTTCGGGCCCGTACACGGCTGCGGGTCAGCGCCGGACTTGCACCGGCTTCCCCCTGGCGGACGTGAGGACGACGCCCTCACTCTACCGGCCGGTCCGCGCACCTCTCGGGTCACACCGCCACGAACGCGACCGGATCGCTCCCCGGCACGACCTCCGCACGCCCCAGTTTCACCAGCCGCCGCACATGGGCCTCGGCCTCCGAGACGGCGATGGTCCTCGACCCGTAGGGGATTTCGTCCCAGGGGCGGTTCCACTCCATGCGGGCGGCGATCCGCCAGGGGGTGAGGGGCTCGGCGAGCAGGGCGAGGAGTCCGGTCAGGCGCTCCTCGTGGTGGGCCAGGAGCTCGTCGACGCGGGCGGGCGCGTCGGTGAACGTGCGCTGGTGGGCGGGGAGGATCTCCGCCGGGTCGAGGCGGGCGACGCGCTCCAGGGAGTCCAGGTAGTCGCCGAGGGGATCGGTGACGGTCTCCGAGTCGGGGTCCTCGTACAGGCCGATGTGCGGGGTGATGCCGGGCAGCAGGTGGTCGCCGGAGAAGAGGCGGCCGTTGCCGCGCAGGCCCGCGGGGTGGTCCTCCTCCAGGTGGAGGCAGACGTGGCCGGGCGTGTGGCCGGGTGTCCAGATGGCGCGCAGGCGGCGGCCGGGCAGGGCGAGGAGTTCACCCGGGGTGATGGAGCGGTCGGGCAGGGCGGGGGCGAGGCCGGGGAGCTTGCGGGGGCGGCCCTCGTCGCGGGCCCGGATCAGCGGGGCGACGTGGTCGGGTGGCGCGCCGGCGGCCGTGAGCTTGTCCACCAGGTACGCGTACCAGCGGTCCGGAGGGTTCGAGCGGGTGCGGCGCACCACCGACGCGTCGGCGTCGTG
This sequence comes from Streptomyces venezuelae, assembly GCF_008642315.1. Lineage (NCBI taxonomy): Bacteria > Bacillati > Actinomycetota > Actinomycetes > Kitasatosporales > Streptomycetaceae > Streptomyces > Streptomyces venezuelae. The sequence continues at coordinate 6,264,185 of NZ_CP029192.1, forward strand.
CATGGCGATCCACGCCCCGGAGGCGTCGCGGACCTGCCCGGAGAGGCCGTGGTGGTCGGGGTGGTGGTGGGTGATGACGACGCCGTGCACGTCGGCGACCGCGATGCCGCACGCGGCGAGCCCGGCGACGAGGGTGTCCCAGGAGGCCGGGTCGTCCCAGCCGGTGTCGACGAGGACCGGCCCCGCGTCGGTGTCCAGGAGGTGGACGAGGGTGAAGCCGAGCGGGTTGTCGGGGATCGGGACCTTGATGCTCCAGACGCCGCCGCCGTGCTCGGTCACCGGCGGCTCTGTCACCTGCGGGGTCATGAGGGCCTCGTCTCTCGTCGCCGGTCCCCTCGCCGGGGGCCATCACTATAACTAGAACTAGTTCCAATAGTCGCCCAAGTCGACTGCTTGGAGGCTGTGTTGCCCCTTCCGTCCGTGGACTCCACGAACTAGAACTGGTATCAGTTCTGAGACGGTGTCAGGAAACGCTCCGCAGGAGGCAGTCAGCCATGACCGAGCTCGTGGAACACGGACAGCTGTTCATCGGCGGGGAGTTGGTCGACCCGCTCGGCAAGGACGTCATCGACGTCGTCTCCCCGCACACCGGAGAGGTCTTCGCCCGCGTGCCGCACGCGGCCCCCGCCGACATCGACCGCGCCGTCGCCGCCGCCCGCGAGGCCTTCGAGCACGGCCCCTGGCCGCGCATGACCCTGGACGAGCGCATCGAGGTCGTCACGAAGATCAAGGACGGCTTCGCGGTGCGCCACGAGGAGATCGCGCGCGTCATCAGCAGCGAGAACGGCACCCCCTACACCTCCAGCGTCATGATGCAGGCCCTCGCCGCGATGATGGTCTGGGACGCGGCGATCACCGTCGCCCGCGACTTCCCGTACGAGGAACAGCGGGACGGCGTCCTCGGCAAGCTGCTCGTCCGGCGCGAACCGGTCGGCGTCGTCGCGGCCGTCGTGCCGTGGAACGTCCCGCAGTTCACCGCCGCGGCCAAGCTGGCGCCCGCCCTGCTCGCCGGCTGCCCCGTGATCCTCAAGACCTCCCCGGAAGCGCCCCTGGACGCCTACATACTCGCCGAGCTGGCCGCCGAGGCGGGCCTGCCCGAAGGCGTGCTCTCCATCGTCTGCGCCGACCGCGAGGTGAGCGAGTACCTCGTCGGGCACCCCGGCGTCGACAAGGTGTCCTTCACCGGCTCCGTCGCCGCGGGCAAGCGCGTCATGGAGGTCGCCGCCCGCAACCTCACCCGCGTCACGCTGGAGCTCGGCGGCAAGTCGGCCGCCCTCGTCCTGCCGGACGCCGACGCGGCGACCGCCGTCGCGGGCATCACCCCGTTCGCCTGGATGATCAACGGCCAGGCCTGTGTGGCCCAGACCCGCATCCTCGTGCCCCGCACCCGCTACGACGAGTTCGCCGACGCCTTCTCCGCCGCCGCGAGCGCCCTCAAGGTCGGCGACCCCCTCGACCCCGCCACCGAACTCGGCCCGCTCGTCGCCCGACGGCAGCAGCAGCGCTCCCTCGACTACATCCGCATCGGCCAGGAGGAAGGCGCCAAGATCCTCGCGGGCGGCGGCCGTCCGGCCGGACTCGACCAGGGCTGGTACGTCGAGCCGACCCTCTTCGGCGGCGTCGACAACTCGATGCGCATCGCCCGCGAGGAGATCTTCGGCCCCGTCATCTGCCTGCTGCCCTACGGCGACGAGGACGAGGCGGTGGCGATCGCCAACGACTCCGACTACGGGCTCAGCGGCAGCGTCTGGACCGCCGACACCGAGCGCGGCATCGGCATCGCCCGCCGGGTGCGCACCGGAACGTACTCCGTGAACACCTTCAGCATCGACATGCTCGGCCCCTTCGGCGGCTACAAGAACTCCGGCATCGGCCGCGAGTTCGGCCCCGAGGGATACGGCGCGTTCTTCGAGCACAAGATGATCCATCTCCCGGCCGGCCATGAGGGGAGCGGTGCCTGATGGGTGACCGCTGGCACGTCGAGGTCGACCGGTCGGTCTGCATCGGCTCCGGGATGTGCGTGCTCACCGCGCCCGGCGGCTTCGCACTGGACACCGCCCGCCAGTCGCACCCCACCGCCCCCGAGACCGACGCCAACGAAAAGGTCCTCGAAGCGGCCGAGGGCTGCCCCGTCGAGGCGATCACGATCACGCTGGCCCACGGCGGGGAGGTCGTGTTCCCGCCGGAGGAGTGACCCGGCACGTTTCCGACTCGTTGACACCCGCGCCCCGTTCCTCCTCATGACGGCGCGGGTGTCGCCATTTGTCCGGGCCGCGGATATTCTGTGCTCTCGAACATGAGCGAACGTGACTTTACCCATGCGTTCCGCACGGCGTTCTGATGACAGTCGTGACTGTTCCGTCCCCTGGCGCCCTGGAAATCTCTCTGCCACGCCGAGCGGAGAGGGGACGCCATGGACAAGCGGTACGAGGTCTACTGTCTGGCCGACAGGCATTTCTACGAGACCCCGGACCGGCTGTCGTCCAAGGGCGCCCCGGGCGCCACCGAGTTCCCGGTGGCCGGCAGGACCGTCCCCGAGGGATGGCGCTCCGGACGCGTCGGCGACTGGCTCTCCCTCGTCCCCGTGGACGGCGAAGGAGCCGCGCTGCCCGCGCCCCAGCAGGGCTGGAAGATCCACGTCTCCGCGACGCTGGAGAACGCGGACCGCGTCGCCTCGATCGTCTGGGACTACTGCGTGCCCCGCCGCATCCCCTTCAAGTTCGTGCCGGGCAGACACCTCCTGCACCTGCGCAACAGCAAGTACGCGGGCCGCGACCACAGCGGCAAGGCCGTCACGGTCTACCCGGCGGACGAGGCGCAGCTCCAGGAGATCCTCGACGACCTGGGCGACCGCCTGGAGGGCACCGAGGGCCCGTACATCCTCACCGACCTGCGCTGGCGGCAGGGCCCGCTGTACGTCAGGTACGGCGCGTTCACCCGCCGCATGTGCGACAACGGCAAGGGCACGATGGTGCCGGCCATCGAGGACGGCGACGGACAGCTCGTCCCCGACCCGCGCGACCCGGCCTTCAAGGTCCCCGCCTGGGTGACGCTGCCCTCGTTCCTCGAACCGGCGCTCGCGGCCCGCAACACGACGACCGTCGCCGACCTGCCGTACCGCATCGAGAAGGCACTGCACTTCTCCAACGGCGGCGGTGTCTACGCGGGTACCGACACCCGCGACGGCCGCAAGGTCGTCCTCAAGGAGGGCCGCCCGCACGCGGGCCTCGCCGCCGACGGCGCCGACGCCGTGACGCGCCTCGAACGCGAGAAGGCCGCACTGGAGAAGCTCTCCGGACTCGGCGTCGCCCCCGAGGTGCGCGACTGGTTCCTCCTGGACGGTCACCGCTTCCTCGTCATGGACTTCCTCGAAGGGTCCACCCTCAACTCGTTCTTCGCGCACCGGCACCCGCTGTGCACCAGCGAGCCGGACCCCGCGGCCATCTCCGAGTACACGGCGTGGGCGCTGCGCATGCACCGCGCCGTCGAGGACGCCGTCACCGCCGTGCACGGACGGGGCGTCGTCTTCAACGACCTGCACCTCTTCAACATCATGGTCGCGCCCGACGAACAGTCCGTCTCCCTCCTCGACTTCGAGGCGGCGGCGGCCGTGGGCGACGGGGGCCGCCAGGTCGTCGCACACCCCGGATTCCTCGCGCCGCCCGACCGCACCGGCACCGACGTCGACCGCTACGCACTCGCCTGCCTGCGCCTCGCCCTCTTCCTGCCGATCACGTCACTGCTCTCCATCGACCGCGGCAAGGCAGCGCACTTCGCCCAGGTGATCGCCGCCGAATTCCCCGACGTCCCCGAGGAGTTCCTGGCCGAGGCCGTGGCCGAGATCGAACACGGTCCACGCGGCCGTGCCGGGGGACCCGAGCGGGCGCCGGTCCGCGCAGCGGGAGACACGGAGGCCCCGGTGGGGGGCGTCCTGAAGGGGGACCGGACCGGCGCCACCCGTCACACGGCCGGGGCGACCGCGCCCCTGGTCGACCCCGCCGACTGGCCCTACAGCCGCGACTCGATGGTCAAGGCCATCCTCGCCTCGGCCACCCCCGAACGCGACGACCGGCTCTTCCCCGGCGACATCGCGCAGTTCGCCGACGGCGGCGGACTCGGCCTCGCGCACGGCGCGGCCGGCGTGCTGTACGCCCTCGCCGAGACCGGCGCCGAGCGCTACGAGGAAGGCGAGCGCTGGCTGCTGAAGCACACGGAGCCCACGCCGCGCGGCACACCCCTCGGCCTGTACGACGGACTCGCGGGCGTCGCCCACGTACTGGACCGCCTGGGCCACCGCACCCGCGCCCTCGACCTCACCGGCCTCGTCCTCCAGGAGAAGTGGGAGCGGCTCCCCTCCGACCTGTACGGCGGCCTCGCCGGACTCGGCCTCGCCCTGGACTCCCTCGCCCACAGCACGGGCGAGGAGGAACTCGCCCGACACGCGCTGCGCGCCGCCGACGTGCTCGGCGCACGCCTCACCGCCGACAGCGCCGCCGACCAGGGCAAACGCCGCCGCGCCGGCCTGCTGCGCGGCGCCACGGGACCCGCACTGCTCTTCCTGCGCCTGTACGAGCGGAACGGCGACTCCGCCCTCCTCGACCTGGCGGCCCGCGCCCTGCGCGCCGACCTCGGCCAGTGCGTCACCCAGGAACGCGACGGCAGCCTCGCCGTCAACGAGGGCTGGCGCACCATGCCCTACCTCGGAGACGGCAGCGTCGGCATCGGCATGGTCATCGACGACTACCTCGAACACCGGGCCGACGCGGACTTCGAAGCGGCACGCCCCGGCATCCTCGCCTCCGCACGCTCACGCTTCTGCGTACAGCCCGGCCTGTTCCAGGGCCGCGCGGGACTCCTCGCCCACGTCAACCGCAGCACCACCCCGGGCATCACGCCCGAGGACGTCGCGGAGCAGGTCGAGGCGCTCGGCTGGTTCGCCATGGCGTACGCGGGCCAGCTGGCCTTCCCCGGACACCAGATGCTGCGGCTGTCCATGGACCTCAACACCGGGACGGCGGGCTGCCTCGTCGCACTCGCCGGCGCCCTCGGGGACGACGGAGCACACGTCCCCTTCCTGCCGCCCCTTCGGCGGCCCCAGAGCCGGTCCCGCCTCACAGCGGGGTCGTGACACAACCCCATAGGGATATGCGATCCGCAACTCCCCCAAAAGAGAGGGAAGTTTCATGGCACTCCTCGACCTGCAGAGCATGGAATCCGACGAGATGACGGGCGGCGGCCACGGTGGCGGCGGCAGCCAGGCCAGCCTGCTCCTCTGCTGGAGCGACGCGAGCATCGTGCTCTGTCTCTGAGGCTTGTCCCCAGATGAACGGCTAGGCGTTTGAAGGCCCGGGCGGGCCCCTCACGGGGTGCCGCCCGGGCCCGCACCTGCCACCGCCTACGGCCACGACGAGGCGACGGAGACCCGTACCGCATGGCGACGACCACCACCCGCCCAGAGCAACCCGCCGCATCGGCGCACCTGTTGGGCGCCGCGACCCGCTACAGCGCGGCCCGCTGCACGGTCCTCGCCCTCTGCGCCGTCGCGGGCTCGGGCGCCGCCCTGCTCCTGCCGCTCACCATCGGCCGCGCCCTGGACGCCATCCTCACCGGCCACCTCACCGGCCGCGGCGACACCGACGCCACCCGCTGGATCCTCGCCTGCGCCGCACTGATCGGCGCCAGTGCCCTCCTCGACGCCCTCGACGGCGTCCTCACCGGCACCACCAACGCCCGCACCACGGCCTGGCTGCGCGGCCGCGTCGTCCGCCACGTACTCGCCGTCGGACCGCGCACCACCGCCCGCTTCGCCCCCGGCGACCTCGTCGCACGCCTCATCGACAACGCGGCACACGCCGGCATCGCACCCGCCACCGCGGCCGCGCTCCTCGCCGCCCTGGTCACACCCGTCGGCGCCGTGGTCGCCCTCGCCCTCATCGACGGCTGGCTCGCCGTGGTGTTCGTCGTGGGGGCACCCGTCCTCTTCTTCCTTCTGCGTGCGTTCGTGCGCGTCTCTTCCGACTGCGTGGCCCGCTACCAGCAGGTCCAGGGCGACATCGCGGGCCGCCTCGGCGAGGCGATCGGCGGCGCGCGCACCATCGCCGCGGCGCACACCGAGGACAAGGAGACGGCGCGGGTCCTGCGGACGCTGCCCGAACTCTCCCGCCAGGGGCACCGGATGTGGCGCGTCCAGGGCCGCTCCCAGGCGCAGGCCGTCGCCGTCGCGCCGCTCCTGCAGATCGCGGTCGCCGCGGTGGCGGGCCACCTCGTGCTCCAGGAGCGCATCAGCGTCGGCGACCTGCTGGCCGCATCCCGGTATGCCGTGCTCGCCACGGGCGTCGGCATGCTCGTCGGCCAGCTGGGCGGCCTGGTCCGGGCGCGGGCCGCGGCACGGCGCCTGGGCGAGGTGCTCGCGGAACCCGAGACGGCACACGGAACGGAACAACTACCCCCGATGGGCGGCCGGTTGGAGCTGCGCGGCGTACGGGCGAGCCGTGGCGGACGCGCCGTGCTCGACGGCGTCGACCTGACGGTCCCCGCGGGCTCCACGGTCGCCGTGGTCGGCCGCTCAGGTGCCGGAAAGTCCCTGCTCGCCGCAGTCGCGGGCCGCCTCGCCGACCCCGACGAAGGGGACGTACGCCTCGACGGCGCGCCCTTGGACTCGCTCAGCCGCGAGGAGCTGCGCCGCGAGGTCGGCTATGCCTTCGAGCGGCCCGCGCTGCTCGGCGGCACCCTGGAGCACACCATCGGCTTCGGCGCCCCCCGCCCGGCACCCGAACGCGTCCGCGAGGCGGCCCGCGCCGCCCGCGCCGACTCCTTCATCACCCGCCTCCCCGAGGGCTACGCCACGCCCTGCGCCGAAGCGCCCCTCTCCGGAGGAGAGGCCCAACGCCTCGGCCTGGCGCGGGCGTTCGCACGCGGCGGCAGGCTCCTCATCCTCGACGACGCGATGTCCAGCCTGGACACGGTCACCGAGCACCACATCGCCGAGGCCCTGCTCCGCCACACCCCGCACCGCAGCCGCCTGATCATCGCCCACCGCGCGGCGACGGCGGCCCGCGCGGACACGGTGGCCTGGCTGCACGAGGGCCGGATCAGGGCGCTGGGCACCCATGCGGAACTGTGGCAACGGGCTGAGTACCGGGAGGTGTTCGGCGCGTGAAGCGGTCTTCCCGGGCCACGTCGGCCGCACCGGGCCCCTACCGCAGGGGCGTCCGTTTCCTGTGGCGCAGGTGGCCGGTCGTGGTGCGGCTCGCGCTCTGGTCCGTCCTGGAGACCGGGCAGACGTTCCTCACCGGTTACGCCCTCGCGCACGCCCTGGACGACGGATTCCTCGACGGGCGCGAAGCGGTCGGTCTCGGCTGGCTGGGCGCGGCCGCGCTCGGCGTGCTGGTCGCCGCGTACGGCACGGGGCAGGTGTACCGCGCGGTCGCCGACCTCGTGGAACCGCTGCGGGACTCCCTGGTGCGGCAGGTCGTCGGGCGCGGGCTCCGGGAGGTGGACGGCGGCGCCGTGTCGCGGCTCACCCAGCAGGTGGAGATCGCCAGGGACACCTTCGCGGGCCTGGTGATGGTCTCCCGCTCCTTCGTCTTCACGGCCGCCGGCGCGCTGGTCGGACTGTTCTCGCTGGACCCGCTCCTGCTCCTGGTGGTCGCGCCGCCGCTGCTCGCCGGGATCGGCCTGTTCGTGGCCACGCTGCGCCCGCTGGCCCGCAGGCAGGAGGAGTTCCTGGTCGCGGACGAGGAGCTGGCGGGGCAACTGGGCGTCGTGGCACCGGGGTTGCGCGACGTGGCCGCGGCGGGCGCGGAGCGGGACGTGGCCCAGAGCCTGGACCGGGGCGTCGCCACGGAGTACGCGGCGGCCGGCGCCCTCGCCCGCTGGGGCATCCTGCGCACGGCGGCCCTGGCGGTCGGCGGCCAGCTCCCGCTGGTGCTGCTCCTGGCCGCGGGCCCCTGGCTCCTGGACAACGGGGTGACGCCGGGCGCGCTGGTGGGCGCCCTCGCGTACGTCACACAGGCCCTGCTGCCCGCCCTCCACAACCTGGTGCACGGCCTGGGCGCGAGCGGCTCCCGCCTGGCGATCGTCCTGCGGCGCCTGATCTGGGACGCGCCCGAGGAGCCCGCCGCGCCGCCCGCGGACGGGACGCGCGAGCACGAGACCCCCGTGGACGGGACGCGCCAGCACGTACCCCCCGAGGACGGGTCCCGCGAGCGCCGGATGCCCGCCTCGGCCTCGGCCTTCGCCGCCTCCGACCCGCCCGCCCTCCGCCTCACCGCCCTCACCTTCGCCTACGGGCCCCACGCGGAACCCGTCCTCAAGGATCTTGAGCTCACCGTCGCCCGGGGCGAGCACCTCGCCGTCGTCGGGCCCAGCGGCATCGGCAAGTCCACCATGGCCGGAATCGTCGCGGGGCTGCTCGAACCGGACGCGGGGGACGTACGCGTCGACGGGCGTTCCGTGCGCGGAACGGGGGCCGTGGGACGGCGCGTCCTCATCCCGCAGGAGGCGTACGTCTTCACCGGGACGCTGCGCGACAACCTGCGCTACCTCCGGGAGGGCCCCGTCCCGGAGCCGGAGATGCTCGCCGCCGCCGAGGCCATCGGTCTGGCCCCGCTCGTCGAGCGGCTCGGCGGCCCGGACGCCGCGCTGGTACCGGCCGAACTGTCGGCGGGGGAGCGTCAGCTGATCGCGCTGACCCGCGCCTACCTGTCGTGCGCTCCGCTCGCGATCCTCGACGAGGCGACCTGTCATCTCGACCCGGTCGCGGAGTCCCGCGCCGAGCGCGCGTTCGCTGCGCGCCCGGGCGGCACCCTGGTGGTCATCGCCCACCGCATCAGCTCGGCCCGCCGTGCCGACCGCGTCCTGGTGATGGACGGGACGCATGCCCTGTGCGGTCGGCACGACGAGCTGATGGAACGTTCCCCTCTCTACCGGGACCTCAATGGAGCGGGCGAGTGGGGTCCGGTCCCCGAGTCGCTCCCCGAGAAGTCGGCCCCCGAGAAGGAATCCGTCGCGTCACACCCACCCCTCTCCCTGCGATATCCGGATCGCGTCGATCCTGTTCCGCGCCCCGGTCTTCCGGGTTATCGCGGCCATGTAGTTGCGCACCGTTCCGTTGGACAGGTGGAGGCTGTTGGCGATCTCGGCGACCGACGCGCCCCCGGCGGCGAGTGAGAGCACGCTCAACTCGCGCCGGGTGAGCGGCATCTGCGCCGCCTTGAGGAAGCCGAAGCCCAGTGACTCGTCGACGAACCGCTGGCCCGCCGCCACCTGTCTGATCCCCGCGAGCAGCCGTTCCGGCGGGCTCGCCTTGTTCACATAGCCGAGTGCGTCCGCCTCCGCCGCCCGCCGCAGCTGGCCGGGGCGGTTGGCGGTGGCGAGCACGAGGACCCGGCACCCTCTTCCCAACGCGGACGGCCCGGTGAGTTCGCCGAGCGGAGCCATGGCGTAGGTGGCCTCGTCGTCGAGGTCCACCACGCATAAGTCCGGTCGTACGTTCCGTTGCCGCCCGCGCGCGTGGGACCACGGCGAGTGGAACACCTCCAGATCCGGCTCGCGGGCTAGTTGCTCCGCCAAAGCCATTCGCAACAGACAGGCGTCGTGCACGAGTAGAACCCGGATCACGCTCTGCCCCTCCAGCTCCCCGCGCCGGTTGCTCCGTTCAAGCACGCTGACATTCATAGCGGTGAGTACCCCGGTCGTGACGCGGAGAACTGGCCAAGGGGAAGGGCGGGGGCGCATTTGCCATACGATTGTGCGCCCCCCGTGCGTCGATCAGGTGACGGACGGCTTATGGGCACGGCGGCGCCGACAGGCTATGTGAGGAACCCCGCTGTCAGGCTATGGGCAAGGCTCTGCCGACAGGTTATGGGCAAGGCTTCGCTGTCCGCCATGGGTACGAGTGTGAAAGTCCGGTTACGCGCCGGTCTCCGCCGTCAGATCGATGAGACGGCACACCGTCTCGATGTCGATCTTCACCTGGGCGATGGAGGCGCGGCCCGACAGCCAGGTGATCAGAGCCGAGTGCCAGGTGTGCTCGATGACCCGCACCGCGGACAGCTGCTGCGGGGTCGGCGTCTCCTCCAGGCCCATCGCGTCCAGGATGATCGCCGTCGTCAGCCGCGACACTGTGTCGACCTCGGGGCTCACGGACCGGTCGGCGAAGGTCAGCGCCCGTACCATCGCGTCCGCCAGATGCGGCTCGCGCTGCAGCGCGCGGAAGGCCCGCATCAGCGTCTCCGCGACCCGCTCGGCGGGCGTCTCGCCGGCAGGCGGACGCTTCCGGATCGTCGTGTGCATGTGCTGCAGCTGGTCCTGCATCGTGGCGACCAGCAGATGGACCTTGGAGGGGAAGTAGCGGTAGAGCGTGCCGAGCGCCACGCCCGCGGCCTCGGCGACCTCCCGCATCTGCACGGCGTCGAAGCCGCCCCGGCTGGCCAGTTGCGCGCTGGCGTGCAGGATGCGGCGGCGGCGCGCCTCCTGGCGCTCGGTGAGGGCAGGCGCCGCAGGGTTCGCCGCCTTGGCTTCCGCTGTCATGTCGATGCCCCTCCGCTACGCCTCGCGAGATCGCACAGCATGGCAGGGAGCCCGTCGTGGCGCGAATCACCTGATCCGGGCCTTACACCTCGCCTACCTGCCGGTAGATTCAAAGCTCGTTCAGCGATCATTCAGCGATCCAGTCTGAAACTTGTTCTAGATTACCGTCCCGGCGTAACCTCGCGGAGAACTGCAGGGAGAAGGGGGCCCGAGAGTGACCGCTGAGGCCATGGAGGCACGCCCCCGAAAGGGCTCCGGCGTCGACGGCGAGCGCCCGTTGCGCATCGCCCTCCTCACGTACAAGGGGAACCCGTTCTGCGGGGGCCAAGGTGTCTACGTACGTCACCTCTCCCGCGAACTCGCCCGGCTCGGCCACAGCGTCGAAGTGATCGGCGCGCAGCCCTACCCCGTCCTGGACGAGGGCGAGGACCTCACCGGCCTCAAGCTCACCGAGCTCCCCAGCCTGGACCTCTACCGCTCGCCGGACCCTTTCCGCACGCCCAAACGCGACGAGTACCGCGACTGGGTCGACGCCCTCGAAGTGGCGACGATGTGGACCGGCGGCTTCCCCGAGCCCGCCACGTTCAGCCTGCGCGCCCGGCGGCACCTGCGCGCCCGGCGCGGCGAGTTCGACGTCGTGCACGACAACCAGACGCTCGGGTACGGCCTCCTCGGCGACCTCGGCGCGCCCCTGGTCACCACGATCCACCACCCCATCACCGTCGACCGGCAGCTGGAGCTGGACGCCGCGCCCGACTGGAAGCGCCGCGCCTCCGTCCGCCGGTGGTACGCGTTCACGCGCATGCAGAAGCGTGTCGCGCGCCGCCTCCCCTCGGTCCTCACCGTCTCCGGCACGTCCCGGCAGGAGATCGTCGACCACCTCGGCGTCCGCCAGGACCGCATCGAGGTCGTCCACATCGGCGCCGACACCGGCCTCTTCTCACCGGACCCCGCCGTCCCCGAAGTGCCCGGCAGGATCGTCACCACCTCCAGCGCCGACGTGCCCCTCAAGGGCCTGATCCACCTCGTCGAGGCGCTCGCCAAGGTCCGCGCCGACCACCCCGGCGCCCATCTCGTCGTCGTCGGCAAGCGCGCCGAGGACGGCCCCGTCGCCAAGGCCATCGAGCGCCACGGCCTCGAAGGCGCCGTCGAGTTCGTCAAGGGCATCACCGACGCCGAGCTCGTCGACCTCGTCCGCTCGGCGCAGGTCGCCTGCGTCCCCTCGCTGTACGAGGGGTTCTCGCTCCCCGCGGCGGAGGCGATGGCCACCGGCACCCCGCTCCTCGCCACCACCGGCGGCGCGATCCCGGAGGTCGCGGGCCCCGACGGGGAGACCTGCCTCGCCGTGCCGCCGGGCGACGCGGGCGCGCTGGCGCACGGCCTGAACCGGCTGCTCGGCGACGCCGACCTGCGGGCCAGGCTCGGCGCCGCGGGCCGCGAACGCGTCCTCGCCAAGTTCACCTGGGCCCGCGCCGCCCAGGGCACGGCGGAGCTGTACCGCGCGGCGATCGAACGCTCCGCGGGACGTGGCGCCGCCCGGGCGGTCGCCCGCGGCCACGCCCTTCCCGCGGCCGAGGCCGCCCCCGAAGTTGCAGGACCTCACCACGAAAGCAGGGCCACGTGCTGACCGTCGACTTCACCCGCTTCCCGCTCGCCGCAGGCGACCGCGTCCTCGACCTCGGCTGCGGCGCGGGCCGGCACGCCTTCGAGTGCTACCGGCGCGGCGCGCAGGTCGTGGCCCTCGACCAGAACGCCGAGGAGATCCGCGAGGTCGCCAAGTGGTTCGCCGCGATGAAGGAGGCCGGTGAGGCGCCCGCGGGGGCGACGGCGACCGCGATGGAGGGCGACGCGCTCAACCTGCCCTTCCCCGACGCGTCGTTCGACGTCGTCATCATCTCCGAGGTCATGGAGCACATCCCCGACGACAAGGGCGTGCTCGCCGAGATGGTGCGGGTCCTCAAGCCGGGCGGCCGCATAGCGGTGACGGTCCCGCGCTACGGCCCGGAGAAGGTCTGCTGGGCCCTCTCCGACGCCTACCACGAGGTCGAGGGCGGTCACATCCGCATCTACAAGGCCGACGAACTCCTCGAAAGGATGCGGGAGTCGGGCCTCAAGCCCTACGGCACGCACCACGCGCACGCGCTGCACGCGCCGTACTGGTGGCTGAAGTGCGCGTTCGGCGTCGACAACGACAAGGCGCTGCCCGTGCGGGCGTACCACAAGCTGCTCGTCTGGGACATCATGAAGAAGCCCCTCGCGACGCGCGTCGCCGAGCAGCTGCTCAACCCCGTCGTCGGCAAGAGCTTCGTGGCGTACGCGACCAAACCGCACCTCCCGAAGGCCACCGCCGAAGCCGACGTCGACGCCGCGGCGGCCGCCAAGTGACGAGCCCGGAGCGGACCGAACACCTCGTCCTGCCCGGCGTCCTGACGGCCGATCAGGCCATGACGACGGTACGCGGCATCCTCGCCGCGCAGCGCGAGCACGGCGCCATCCCGTGGTTCCGCGGCCACCACCTCGACCCGTGGGACCACACCGAGGCCGCGATGGCGCTGGACGCGGCGGGCGAGCACGCGGCCGCCGAGCGCGCCTACGACTGGCTGGCACGCCACCAGAACCCGGACGGCTCCTGGTACGCGGCGTACGCCGACGGGGACCCGCACGACGTCACCGACCGCGGCCGCGAGACCAACTTCTGCGCCTACCTCGCCGTCGGCGTCTGGCACCACTACCTCTCCACCGGCGACGAGGCGTTCCTCGACCGCATGTGGCCCGCCGTGGTCGCCGCCGTCGAGTTCGTGCTCGCACTCCAGCAGCCCGGCGGGCAGATCGGCTGGAAGCGGGAGCCGGACGGCACACCGGTGACCGACGCGCTCCTCACCGGCTCGTCCTCGATCCACCAGGCGCTGCGCTGTGCCCTCGCCATCGCCGAGCAGCGCGAAGAGCCGCAGCCCGACTGGGAGTTGGCAGCGGGCGCCCTCGCGCACGCGATCCGCCACCACCCCGAGCGGTTCCTCGACAAGGACCGCTACTCGATGGACTGGTACTACCCGGTCCTGGGCGGCGCGGTGACCGGCGTGGCCGCCAAGTCCCGCATAGAGGAGGGCTGGGACCGCTTCGTCGTCCCCGGCCTCGGGGTGCGCTGCGTCGTGCCCAACCCGTGGGTCACCGGCGGCGAGAGCGCCGAACTCGCCCTCGCCCTCTGGGTGATAGGCGAGTCCGACCGCGCCCTGGAGGTCCTCCAGTCCATCCAGCACCTGCGCGACCCGGAGTCGGGCCTGTACTGGACGGGCTACGTCTTCGACGACGAGACGGTCTGGCCCGAGGAACTCACCACCTGGACGGCGGGTTCGCTCCTCCTGGCCGTGGCGGCACTGGGCGGCGACGAGGCGACCTGCGCGGTCTTCTCGGGCGACCACCTGCCGCTCGGCCTGGACCCGGAGTGCTGCGAACCGCCTCAGTAGCGGCGCAGACGGCCTGCCAGCGCGTGGCCCACCAGGAGGTAGACCACCGCGGCGAGGCCGTAGCCCGCCACGACGCGCGCCCAGTCCTCGTCGAACGTGAAGAGATCGTGGGACCAGCCGGCCAGCCAGCGGGCCACGTCGTGGATGAACTGGACGAGGTCGTTGGCGCGGTTCGCGTCCAGCAGGTACATCAGGATCCACAGGCCGAGGATCGCGGCCATGACGTCGGCGACGATGACGATGACTCGCGCCGCAGTGCTGCTGTGGGAGTTCCGCGTGGGAGACATAGGGCCCGGATACCTGGGAACGCCCCGTTGAAACCCGGACGGGCGCATCCCGGTGGCGGGACACCGCCCCCGGGGTGAGGCTGCGGAGAGGTCCGCGTTCTCCCACGGGCCGCTCAGCTCCCGTCTGGAGGCCCCGTCGTGCCCAGCTCCGTACCCGTCCGCCGCGCCGCGGTCTCCCTCACGCTCTGCGGCACCCTGCTGGCCGGTGCGACGGCCTGCGGCGGCAGCGGCGAGGACACCGCCGCCGCGTCGGCGCCGTCCCCCAGCAGCAGCGTCGAGAAGCAGAAGTTCGCCAAGACCCGCTTCGTCGCCAACGCGGGTCTGGCCGCCGGGGCGACGTACCAGTGGATCGTGAAGCCGTACCGGGCCGGCAAGTTCAAGAAGGGCGCGGGCGGCCGCAAGTTCGCCCTGATCAAGGCGGGCCTCGCGGGCGCCTTCACGTACAACAGGCTGAAGGCCGCGACGAAGAACGCGAAGGGCGACCCCACGCTCTCCAAGGCCGTCGCCCCGCTGACGTCCGGCATCGACGCCCTGAAGGACCTGCCGTCCAAGCTCCGCAAGGGCGAGGGCACGGACTCGGTCGTGAACTCCTTCGACGACATCATCAAGGACGTCAAGGGCGCGGGCAGCAGCGCGGGCGCGGAGGTCAAGGACAAGGTGCCGTCGGCGGGCGAGCTGACCAAGGGATGAGCAAGGGCGCTTCCCTGGCTACGAGTTGAGCTCCGCCAGGACCCGCAGCGTGTGCGGGTCCGGCGCGAGCGCCAGCAGATCCGTCACCGGACCCCTGCGCCACAGCTCAAGCCGCTCGGCGATCCGTGCACGCGGCCCGACCAGCGAGATCTCGTCGGCGAAGGCGTCCGGCACCGCGAGCACCGCCTCCTCCCTGCGGCCCGCGAGGAACAGTTCCTGGATGTGCCAGGCCTCGTCCGCGTACCCCATGCGCGCCATCAGGTCCGCGTGGAAGTTGCGGGCCGCGTGCCCCATCCCGCCGATGTAGAAGCCGAGCATGGCCTTGACGGGGAGCAGCCCCTCGGCGACGTCGTCGCACACCTTGACCCGTGCCATGGGGGCGATGAGGAATCCCTCGGGGACGTCGGCGAGCGACGCCTCGTACACGTCGGTCCGCAGCGGCGACCAGTACAGCGGCAGCCAGCCGTCCGCGATCCGTGTCGTCTGCGCGATGTTCTTGGGCCCCTCGGCGCCGAGCAGGACCGGCAGGTCCGCGCGGAGGGGGTGGGTGATCGGCTTGAGGGGCTTGCCGAGCCCGGTGCCGTCCTCGCCGCCGTACGGGTGGGAGTGGAAGCGGCCCGCGACCTCCACGGGGCCCTCGCGGCGCAGGACTTGCCGGATCACCTCGACGTACTCGCGTGTCGCGGTCAGCGGCGACTTGGGGAACGGCCGCCCGTACCACCCCTCCACCACCTGCGGCCCCGACAGCCCCATCCCCAGCATCATGCGGCCGCCGGAGAGGTGGTCGAGGGTGAGCGCGTGCATGGCGGTGGTGACGGGGGAGCGCGCCGCCATCTGCGCGACGGCCGTGCCGAGCCGGATCCGTGAGGTCTGCGCGGCGATCCAGGTCAGCGGCGTGAACGCGTCCGAGCCCCAGGCCTCGGCGGTCCACACGGAGTCGTACCCGAGCCGCTCGGCCTCCTGCGCCAGGGCGACGTGTCCGGGGTCGGGGCCGCGCCCCCAGTATCCGAGTGCGAGCCCGAGCCGCATAGGCCTGCCTCCCTGGTGAGCTGACGGGGCGTCAGATTGGTTCCGTAGGGGAGGGACTGTACGACAACGGCCCCCAGCCCGGAAGGGCGAGGGGCCGTGCGAGGCCTACCGGGATCAGCCGCGCTGGATCCCCGTGGTGTCCTGGAGGACGCCACGACGGCCGTCCTGCGTCTGGGCCACCAGGCCGGGGCCGCGCTGCTCGACGGCCAGGTACCAGGTGCCCGGCGCCAGCTCGGCGATCGGCGTGGGCGAGCCGTCCTCCGCGTACAGCGGACGCGGCACCGGCACGGCGAACCAGAACGGCGAGAAGTCACCGGCGGGCTGCGCCTGCGCGGGCGGCGGGGTCTGCCCGGCCTGCGGCTGCGGCTGGCCACCGAAGGACTGGCCCTGCGGCTGGCCCGGCTGACCGCCGTACGGGGCGCCCGGCTGCGGCTGACCCGCACCGGCGCCCGGGTAGCCGTAGCCACCCTGCGGCTGACCGCCGTAGGGCTGCGGGGCCATCGGCTTCGGGCCGCCCATGAGCGGGGCCTTCAGCGCAGGAACGATCAGCCCGGCGACCGCACCGGCGGCGAGCACCAGGGCGGCGATCAGGCCGAGGATGAGGCCGACACCGGCGTCCGGGGAGTCTCCGCGGGCACCGAGCGAGCTGTCGAAGAAGAAGCCGTAGGACTGGTCGGTGTCGAAGATCGCACCGAGCGAGCTCCACGCGGCGGCGATGGCGAAGGCCACACCGAGCTGGCCGAGGTCGAGGCCCGCGACCTTGCGCTGCTGCGGCAGCGCGCGGCCGACGACGATGAGGGCCGCACCGATGATGCCGAGCAGGTACACGCTCAGCAGCAGGTTGCCGTTCTCCCAGGCGTTCGGGATTTTGTCATCGGGGGCGCCGTCGATGTCGAGGGTGCCGAGGAACGAGGCGATGAAGAGCAACACCGCTGCTCCGATCACCACGCCGTCGCCTCGAGTGAGGGAGCGGAAATTCACTTCAGGGTCCTTCGTCAGTCGTCTCGTCAGTGGAGGCGTCGCTGTCGCCGTAGTCGCGGTCGTGTCGCGGTGCGCGAAGCGCGGGGGTGGCCCCTCATCGTAGGGAGGACAATATCGTCCGGACGTGCGGGGTGTCTGCTCGGGATAAAGACGTCCACGCTTCATGGCGAAGACGTTCACCTCCGCTTCCGCCCCTACTTGCGCAGGAACCCCGCGATTCCCTCCGAAATCCCCTGCGCCGCCTTCTGGCGCCACGCAGGGCTCGTCAGCAGGGCCTCGTCCTTCGCGTCCCGCATGTTCCCGCACTCGATGAACACCTTGGGAACGGTGGAGAGGTTGAGGCCCCCGAGGTCCGTGCGGGTGTCGAGGCCGGTGCCGCCGCCGATGTAGTTCGAGGGGGCGCTGCCCGTCACGCTCACGAACTTGCCGGCGATGCGTTCGCCCAGCTCCTTCGAGGGCGCGACGATCGCCGAGGTGTCGGCCGAACCGGACCGCACCTTCCCCGGCATGATCACGTGATAGCCGCGGTTGCCGGCGCCCGAGCCGTCGGCGTGGATGGAGACCACCGCGTCGGCGTGTGCCTTGTTGCCGATCCGGGCGCGCTCGTCGACGCACGGACCCCACGGGCGGTCGTCGTCCTGTGTGAACTTGACCGTGGCGCCCTGTTTCTGGAGCAGCGTCCGCAGCTTGCGCGAGACGTCCAGGGTGAACTTCGCCTCGGTGTAGCCGTGGTTGGTCGACGTGCCCGTCGTGTCGCACTCCTTGCGGTTCGTCCCGATGTCGACCTGTCGGTTGATGTCCGACGGGTGGCGGAAGTTGCCGGGGTTGTGGCCGGGGTCGATCACGACGACCTTGCCCTTGAGGGGACCGTTGGCGGCGGGACGGCCACCGGACGGCTTCGTGGCCGAATCGTTGTCGTCGCCGTCCCCGCCCTTGCCGTCCTTGTCGTTCTTGTCCTTTTCCCCGTTCTTCCCGTCCTTGTCGGAGGGGCTGGCTCCGGACACGGGCGACGAGGAGGAGCCGGACGGCGCGTCCGGGTCGGCGGACGCGCTCGACGAGGCCGGCAGCGATCTCGCGGGCTCGTTCCCGTCGGGCCCGCTGGTCGCCTGGTAGACGAGATACCCCGCCAGACAGGTCGGCACCAGCGCGGCGACGGCCACCGTCAGCGGTCGGCGGACGCTGCGCCGGGGCGGCTGGGAGGGATCGAATTCCGGACCTACGTACGACACGAGGGCGAGCCTATCCGCGAGGCCGGGCCCCTCGCTCCTGTTGGGGCCAGATACCCGGCGACCCGGCCGGGGTCGGATGCCCGTCGCTCACGCCGAGGTCAGATCCCCGCCGCCGTGCGCCGCAGCACGCGCAGCGAGTCCGTCACCGCGATCTCATCGAACGCACCGGACTCCAGGGCCCTGAGGTAGACGCGGTACGGCGCCTGCCCGGTCATGATGTCGACCGGGTCGGGGAACACGTCGTGGATGACGAGCAGCCCGCCCTCGGCGACGTGCGGCGCCCAGCCCTCGTAGTCCGCCGTGGCGTGCTCGTCCGTGTGGCCGCCGTCGATGAAGACCAGGCCGAGCGCGCCGCCCCACGCCCTCGCCACCTGCGGCGAGCGCCCGACGACCGCGATCACGTGGTCCTCCAGGCCCGCCTTGTGGAGGGTGCGGCGGAAGGTCGGCAGCGTGTCCATCCGGCCGACCTCGGGGTCCACCGTCTCCGGGTCGTGGTACTCCCAGCCGGGCTGCTGCTCCTCGCTGCCGCGGTGGTGGTCGACGGTGATCGCGCTCACCCCGGCCCGCCGGGCCGCGGCGGCGAGCAGGATGGTGGAGCGGCCGCAGTACGTGCCGACCTCCAGGAGCGGCAGGCCGAGCGCGGCGGCCTCCGTCGCGGCCGCGTACAGCGCGAGCCCCTCGCCGCGCGGCATGAAGCCCTTGGCGGCCTCGAAGGCGGCGAGGACCTCCGGCTCGGGCGCGGGCATCGGCGCGGGCTCGGCGACGGCGGCCATGGGGTTCCTCCAGGTCAGGTCGTGCGCAGCTATGGCCGCCCATGATGCACGGCACCCCCGCCACGGGCGTGACGGGGGTACGTGTTCGGGAAGTGCGTCTCAGGCCGGTACGTCGCTGCTGCCCGGCAGCGACAGGTCCAGCTCGACCGGGCGGTCCTGGCCGGGGTGGGCCGCCGCCGAAGCCAGTGGGCCGTGGCCCGTGGCCCGCACCGCCAGGACGTACGAGCCGTCGCCGGGCACGGCCAGCTCGTACCGTCCGCCGTCATCCGTGAGGGCGGCGCCCGCCTGGCGCCCGCTGCGGTCGATCAGCGTCACCTTCGCGCGGGGGACGGGCGTCCCGTCCGCGCCCCGCACCTGCCCGTGGAACCCGGCGAGGACCTGGACGGCGCGCTCCAGGTTCGCGTCCTCCTCGCTGCTGGCCCGCAGCTGCGTGGTGGCGGGACGCCGCGCGGAGGGCAGCATCAGCGCGAAGAGCAGACCGATGGCGACCGCGCCGCCCGCGATCAGGAACGACACTCGGAAACCGTGCATGGTGGGCACCGCGACGCCCCCGACATGGTCGGCGGTGTTGGCGAGGACCATGCCGATCACGGCGCTCGACACCGACGTGCCGATCGAGCGCATCAGGGTGTTGAGGCCGTTGGCCGCGCCGGTCTCGGACGGGTCGACCGAGCCGATGATGAGCGCGGGCAGCGAGGAGTAGGCGAGGCCGATGCCCGCGCCGAGGAGCACCGAGATGACGATGGTCTGCCAGGCGGCGCTCATCAGGCCGAGCCCGGCGCCGTAGCCGATCGCGATGATCAGCATGCCGAGGATCAGGGTCACCTTCGGGCCGTACTTCGCCGACAGGCGGGCGTAGACGGGCGCGGTGAACATCATCGTCAGGCCGAGCGGCATCACGCACAGACCCGCGACCACCATGGACTGACCGAGGCCGTAGCCGGTCGCCGTCGGCAGCTGGAGCAGCTGGGGCAGGACGAGCGAGACGGCGTAGAAGGCGACGCCGACCATGATCGAGGCGAGGTTGGTGAAGAGCACCGAGCGGCGTGCGGTGGTGCGCAGGTCGACCAGCGGGGCCTTGACGCGCAGCTCCATCACGCCCCACAGGACGAGGACGACCGCCGAGGCGCCGAAGAGGCCGAGCGTGGTCGGGTCGCTCCAGCCCCAGTCGCTGCCCTTGGTGATGGGCAGCAGGAACAGGACGAGTCCGGCGGAGAGGCCGAGCGCGCCGAGCACGTCGAAGGTGCCCTCGGCGCGGACCGGGCTCTCGGGCACGAAGACGAGGGTCAGCAGGATGGAGGCGACGCCGAGGCCCGCGGAGCCGAAGAAGAGGGCGTGCCAGTCGGCGTGCTGGGCGATCAGCGCGGCGACGGGCAGGGCGAGGCCGCCGCCGACGCCGATGGAGGAGCTCATCAGGGCCATCGCCGAGCCGAGCTTCTCGCGGGGCAGCTCGTCGCGCATCAGGCCGATGCCGAGCGGGATGGCGCCCATGGCGAAGCCCTGGAGCGCGCGGCCCACGATCATCACGACGAGATCGTCGGTGAAGCCGCAGACCAGCGAGCCCACGACCATCACGGCGAGGCTGCTGAGCAACATCTTCCGCTTGCCGTACAGGTCGCCGAGGCGCCCCATGATCGGCGTGGAGACGGCGCCGGCGAGGAGGGTCGCCGTCATGACCCAGGTGGCGTTGGACGGCGAGGTGTTCAGCAGCTCGGGCAGGTCCTTGATGACCGGCACGAGGAGGGTCTGCATCACCGCGACGACGATGCCGGAGAAGGCGAGCACGGGGACGACCCCGCGTATGCCGCGTGAGTGGTTCGTCGACATCGACATCGACATTGCTTGGGGCCTCCGGGGCGGAAGGTCGGGCTCGGCAGGAGCGGGGGCGTATCGGCAGGAGCAGGAACGTGTGTGTAAGCCGAACCTGTTTCCCCGGGCGACTATTCCGACGGATGTCGTACGAGGGGAATTCTTGACCTTCTGTTAACCGAGTCATCGCCGGAGCGCCGGGGCCGGGCGGCATCTGACCTTCCGTCAGATTGGAACGTGTTCTAGTCTGTCGCCGTCCCGGCAGCTGCTACCGGCGAGGATGTCCATGGGGATCGGAATCACGCGGGAACAAAGGGAGTTGGCGTCGGCGGTGCGCGGCTGGATCGCGCGTGCCGTGCCGCCCGAGGAGACGCGCAAGCTCCTGGACGGACCGCCCGGCGGCGGCCGCCCCGCCCACTGGGACGGACTCGCCGGGCAGGGGCTGCTCGGCGTCCACCTGCCCGAGGAGTACGGGGGCGGGGGCGGCGACCTCCTCGACCTGGCCGTGGTCCTCGAAGAGGCGGCACGGGCCGCACTGCCCGGGCCGTTCGCGGCGAGCTCTCTCGCCTCGCTGGTGCTGCGCCGGGCGGGAGCGCACGACCTCGCCGCCGAGCTGGCGCGGGGCGCCCGGATCGGTGCCGTCGCCCTGGACGCGGGCACGCTGACCGCCGTCGCCGTCCCCGACGGGTACGTCCTCGACGGGGTGGCGCCGCCCGTCCTCTCCGGCGGGGAGGCGGATCTGCTGATCCTGTCGGCGGCGGGGGAGCCGGAAGCGGGGGCACCGGCGCCGGGGCCCCTCTGGCTGGCTGTCGACGCCGCCGCGCTGACCGTACGTACCCACGACAGCGCCGACCCGACCCGCCCCACCGCCGAAGTGGGCGCACGGGGCGTCCACGTCCCCGCCGACCGGGTGCTCGCCGTGGACTCCGCGGCCGTCCGCGATCTGGCCGCCGCCGTACTCGCCGCCGACGCGTGCGGCACCGCCGCGTGGGCGCTGCACACCGCCGCCGGACACGCCAAGGTGCGCGAGCAGTTCGGGCGGCCCATCGGACAGTTCCAGGGCGTCAAGCACCTCTGCGCGGACATGCTGGTCCGCGTCGAGCAGGCGCGGGCCCTGGCGTGGGACGCGGCCCGCGCGGCGGACGGGCCCGACGTACCCGCCGACGTGCGCGGTCTGGTCACGGCGCTGGCCGCGGGCACCGCCCTGGACGCCGCGTACTCCTGCGCCAAGGACTGTGTGCAGATCCTCGGCGGCATCGGCTTCACCTGGGAGCACGACGCCCACCTGTACCTGCGCCGGGCGGTGGTCGCGCGGCAGCTGCTCGGCGCCGGTGACGCGCACCGGCTGCGGGCCGTGCGGCTCGCGGAGGGCGGCGCGCGGCGCGAGCTGCGCCTGGAGCTGCCGGATGAGGCGGAGACGTACGACCACCGGGCCCGGGCCCGCGAGGCGATCGCCGCGGCCCGCGGGCTCGACCCGGCCGCGGCCCGCAAGGCCCTCGCCCCCACCGGTTACGCGGCCCCGCACCTCCCCGCCCCGCACGGCCTCGGCGCGGGCCCCGTCCAACAACTGGTCATCCAGGAGGAGTTGAAGGCGGCCGGAGTCAGGATCGGCGATCTGGGGATCGCGACCTGGGTGATCCCCTCCCTCATCGCGTACGGCACCGAGAAGCAGCGGGACCGCTTCCTCGCCCCCACCCTGCGCGGCGAGCTGCTCTGGTGCCAGCTCTTCAGCGAGCCGGAGGCGGGCTCCGACCTCGCGTCCCTGCGCACACGGGCCGAGCGCGTCGACGGCGGGTGGCGCGTCAACGGGCAGAAGGTGTGGACGAGCGCGGCCCAGTGGGCGGACCACGGGATCCTCCTCGCCCGCACGAACCCGTCGGCGCCCAAGCACAAGGGCCTGACGTACTTCCTCGTCGACATGAAGGCCGCGAGCGGCATCGACATCCGCCCCCTCAAGGAGATCACCGGGGACGCCCTCTTCAACGAGGTGTACTTCGACGACGTCTTCCTGCCGGACGAAGCGGTCGTCGGCGAGATCGACGACGGCTGGCGGGTCGCCCGCGACACCCTCGGCAACGAACGGGTCCACATGGCGGACCAGCTGACGTTCGACACGGGCCTCGAAGCGCTCATCGCGCGCGCCGGTGAACTCGACGGCGCCCACCGCGCCCGCATCGGAGCGCTCGCCGCCGAGGCCCACGCCCTCGCCTGCATCGGGCTGCGCACGACCATCCGGCAGGTCGCGGGCGGGGGCGAGGAGCCGGGCCCCGGCGCGGATTCCTCCGTACGCAAACTCGTCCAGACCCCGCACCAGCAGAAGGTCGCCGAGCTCGCCCTCGAACTCCTCGGCACGGCGGGCGCGGTCCGCGAGGGCCCGGGGGAGCGGGCGCTGCACGGCTTCCTGATGTCTCGCTGCCTGACGATCGCGGGCGGCACCACCCAGGTCCAGCTCAATGTCGTCGCCGAGCGCATCCTCGGCCTGCCCCGTGACTGACCTCCGCCCGCCCCCTGACCGAAGGAGTACGAGCGTCATGAAGAGCTACATCGTCGGCGTCGGGATGACGAAGTTCGAGAAGCCCGAGACGCGCGACTGGCAGTACTGGGACATGGTGAAGGAGGCGGGCACCCAGGCCCTGGAGGACGCCGGAATCACCTACGACCAGGTCGAGCAGGTCCCCGTCGGCCACTGCTTCCAGGCATCGACGGCCGGCCAGCGCGCCGCCTACGAACTCGGCCTGACGGGCGTCCCCGTCTACAACGTCAACAACAACTGCGCGACCGGCGCGACCGCCCTGATGCTGGCGCGCCAGTTCGTCGAGGGCGGCCTGAACGACTGCGTGCTCGCGCTCGGCTTCGAGAAGATGACGCGGGGAGCACTGGGCGGGGGAAGCGACGGGGGCGACTTCAAGACGTCACCGGTCGCCCGGCACTACGGCATCATGGCCGCCCGCCACGGCTTCGAGATGACCCCGCCCACCGCGCAGATCTTCGGCAACGCGGCCCGCGAGCACATGGAGAAGTACGGCACGACCGAGGCGCAGCTCGCCGCGGTCGGCGCCAAGAACCACCGGCACTCCACGAACAACCCGTACGCGCAGTTCCAGGACGCGTACACCGTCGACGAGGTTCTCGCCGCCAAGACCATCCACCGCCCGCTCACCAAGCTCCAGTGCTCCCCGACGTCGGACGGCTCGGCGGCCGCCGTCGTCGTCTCCGAACGGTTCGTGGAACGCCACGGCCTCGCGGGGCGCGCGGTGGAGATCGCCGCCCAGGCCATGACCACCGACACCGGCGAGTCCTTCGACTCCGGGTCCTGCGTCGACGCCGTCGGGCAGCCGATGTCGCGGGCGGCGGCACGCCAGGCGTACGAGGCGTCCGGGCTCGGCATCGAGGACGTGGACGTCGTCGAGCTGCACGACTGCTTCTCCGTCAACGAACTCCTGACGTACGAGGCGCTGGGCATGTGCGCGCCCGGCGAGTCCGGAAAGCTGGTCGAGAGCGGCGCGACGACGTACGGCGGGCGGTGGGTGGTGAACCCCTCCGGCGGCCTCATCTCCAAGGGCCATCCGCTCGGCGCGACGGGCATCGCGCAGGTCGCGGAGTTGACCTGGCAGCTGCGCGGCGAGGCGGCGGCCCGGCAGGTCGAGGGGGCGCGGGTGGGACTCGCACACAACATCGGGCTCGGCGGGGCGGCGGTGGTGACGGTGCTGCGGCGGCCGTAGGGGCCTGGTCTTCGGGTGGGGAGGGTGGTCCTAGGTCCGACGGCCCAGGTCCTGTCGAGCGAATTTCCGATGCGTCGCTCGAGTTTCGCTTGAGAGGATGGCTGTCATGGTCCAGACGCCCTCCACCACTTACTCAGCCCCGTCCTCCCCGTCCTCCTCCGGTTCGCCGTCCCCTGGAGCCGCCCCGCGGAAGCGGTCCGTCCCGGTGTGGGCCGTCCTGCTCACCGCGTGCGCGGGACAGTTCCTCGTCGTCCTGGACGTGTCCGTGGTGAACACGGCGCTGCCGTCGATGCGGTCCGACCTCGGCATGAGCGCGGTCGGCCTGCAGTGGGTCGTCAACGCGTACTCCATAGCCTTCGCCGGATTCATGCTGCTCGGCGGGCGCGCCGGGGACCTCTTCGGGCGGAAGAGGATGTTCCTCGTCGGATTGGGCCTGTTCACCGCCGCCTCGCTGGGCGGCGGCCTCGCGCAGGCCGAGTGGCAGCTCCTCGTGGCGCGCGCCGTACAGGGCCTCGGCGCGGCGGTGCTCGCCCCCTCGACCCTGACGATCCTCACGTCGGCGGTGCCCGAGGGCCCGGCGCGGGCGCGGGCCATCGGCGTCTGGTCGGCGGTCGGCGCGGGCGGCGGCGCGGCGGGCGGCCTGGTCGGCGGCGTCCTGACGGACCTGCTCTCCTGGCGCTGGGTGCTCCTGATCAACGTGCCGGTCGGCGCCCTGGTGATCGTCGCGGGCCTGGCCTGGCTCTCCGAGAGCAAGGCCGACCGGACCCGGCGCCTCGACGTGCCGGGCGCGGTGCTCGTGACGGCCGGTCTCGCCACCCTCGCGTACGGCATCGTGCAGACCGAGGAGAAGGGCTGGACGGCGGCCGCCACCCTGGTCCCCCTGGCGGCGGGCCTCGCCCTGCTCGCGGCGTTCCTCGTGGTGGAGGCGCGCACGAAGGCGCCGCTGATGCCGCTGAAGCTGTTCAAGGTGCGGACGGTGTCGGCCGCGAACGCCGCGATGTTCGTGTGCGGCGGCGGCATGTTCGCCATGTGGATGTTCATGACGCTCTACACCCAGAACGTCCTCGGCTACTCCCCGCTCAAGGCGGGCCTCGCCCTCATGCCGTCCTCGCTCACCGTCGTCCTCGGCTCGATGCTCGCGCCGCGCCTCATGCCGGTGCTCGGACCGAAGACCGTCTCCGTGCTGGGCATCGTCGTGGCGTCCGTGGGCTTCGGATGGCAGTCGACGATGACGGTCGACGGCGCGTACGTCACCGCGATCCTGCTGCCGGGCCTCGTGATGATGTTCGGCGCGGGCCTCGCGACGACCCCGCTCGCCTCGCTCGCCACGTCGGGCGCCGAGCCGGGCGACGCGGGACTCGTCTCCGGCCTGGTCAACACCTCGCGCACCATGGGCGGCGCGCTCGGCCTCGCCGTGCTCTCCACGGTGGCGGCCGCGCGGATGAACGGCTCCACGTCGCCGCAGGCGCTCACCGACGGCTACGCGATGGCGTTCCGGACCAGCGCGTTCATCCTGCTGGCGGGCGTGGCGGTGCTGCTGGTGTGGATGCCGGGACGCCGGGTCCGGGGCCAGGCCACCGACTGAGGCAACGGTTTGCGGCCCTCATGGACTCCACTGTGCAAGGAGGCATTCATGGGGGAGCAGAAGCAGACGGTGGGCGGGTTCGACGGCGCGTCCGACAACGACTTCCAGGGCTTCATCACCAGCCGCTGGCCGCATCTGATGCGCACGGCGTTTCTCCTCACGGGGCAGCAGCATGCCGCGGAGGACCTGGTGCAGTCGTCCCTGGAGCGGACGTACGTGTCGTGGCGAAGGGTGAGCACGGCGGACGACCCGGATGCGTACGTGCGCCGGATCATGATCAACCTGCACGCGCGCAAGCACCGCCCCAAGCTCAAGGAGTTCCTGTCGCCGCAGGACTCGGGCCCGGTGCTCGACAGACCCGAGCACGGTGACCGCATGGCGCAGGCGGACGACCGGGCGGCGCTGCTGCACGCCCTCGCCCAACTGCCCGCCCGCCAGCGAGAAGCGGTCGTCCTGCGGTACTGGGAGGACTTGAGCGAGACGCAGACCGCCGAGGCCATGGGCTGCTCGGTCGGTGCGGTCAAGAGCAACGCCGCCAAAGGGATCGCCAAGCTGCGCGCCATACCCGCACTGACCGAGAAGGTCGGAAGCCGAGGGGAGAAGTAATGACCAGGGACCAGGACCCGGCGCGCCTCGACGCGGACGTGGACGCGCACAGTGACATCGCCCACCGCCTCGCGGACGTGGCGGACGTGGTCGAGATCGGTGCGGCCCCGTACCAGGCGGTGTTGCGCGGCGGCCGCCGCAGGAAGACGCGCCGCTGGGCCCTCGGCGCACTCGCGGCCGCCACGATCGTCGCCTCGACGGGTTCGCTGGCGCTGGCCGTGGTGGACGGCAGGGACCGCGCCCAGGTGGCGTCGGACCAGGGCACCGCCCGGGCCCGGCACGTCTACACCCCTCGGGCCACCCCCCTGACCGAGGTGCGCGGCGGCTCCGGAACGCCGGTGGCGCGGGTGGAGTTGCAGGTGTGGGACGCGCCGCGGGACGACGCGGAGGCGCGCGGCCAGAAGAGGGCGATGACGCAGGCGGGCGTCTGGGACGAGCGGACGACGGACCCCGCCCCGAACTTCGACCAGCCCTGGTACGCGATCGTCGTGAGAACCGCCGGCAAGGGCGACAAGGTGGAGTCCTTCGGACTCCAGGACAAGGAACCGGGCGGGGACGACGGCCTGAGCTTCGCGTCGGTGGAGTTCGAGGTGCAGGGCAGGACCGTCACGGTCGGGCACGTGGGCCCCGGGACGAAGCGCGTGGAGTACGAGTACGAGCACGGCACGTCCGAGCCGGAACTCCACCGGGCGGCGGGCTCCGCCTACCTGTGGTTCACCCGGCAGGAGGGCGAGCCGGGCCCGTCCGGCACGTTGGTGTCCATCCGGCTCCACGGTGAGGACAAGGTGGTGACGACGGTGCAGGAGGACTGACGACCCGCCACGCCGTGGCCGCGCGCGCCTGCCTCACAGCCACCCTTGCTGCCGGGCCTCCCGCACCGCCTCCATCCGGTTGCGCGTCCCCGTCTTGCCGATCGCCGCCGACAGATAGTTCCGTACGGTCGACTCCGACAGATGGAGCGTGCCCGCGATGTCGGCGACCGTGGCCCCGTCCACGGAGGCCTTGAGGACGTCCGCCTCCCGGCCGGTCAGCGGGCTCGGCCCGGCGCTGAGCGCGGCCGCGGCGAGCGCCGGATCGATCACCGTCTCGCCGCGCAACGCCCGCCGGACCGCCTCCGCGAGCTCCTCCACGGGCCCGTCCTTGACCAGGAACCCGACCGCGCCCGCCTCCATGGCACGCCGCAGATACCCGGGCCTGCCGAAGGTGGTGAGGATCAGGACCCGGCAGTCGGGGCACTCCTCGCGGAGGTCGGCGGCGGCATCCAGACCGCTGCGACCCGGCAGTTCGATGTCGAGCAGGGCGACGTCCGGCCGGGCGTCGAGCGCCGCGTCGACGATCTCGTCGCCCCTGCCGACCTGGGCGACGACCTCGATGTCCTCCTCCAGCCCGAGCAGCAGCGCGAGCGCGCCCCGCATCATGCCCTGGTCCTCGGCGAGGAGCACTCTCACGGACTTCGCCGGGCGGTGGTCCCGGGGCATCTCGTTCATGGGGGTCAGGCTACGGCTCCGCGCAGCCCCACCGTGTCCGGCGCGGTGGGGCTCGGTTGGTGTCCCGTCCGGTGAGCGGCGTCGTGCACGGCGACGGCGACGACTCCGCCCCGCCCCCGGTCACGATCTTCCTCCAGCGCTACCACCTGCACACCTCCCCCCTGCCTGGCGCGGGGAAACAGGGGAGGTCAGCGCGGTGGCTGTGCAGAGCGTCAAAGTTGCCCGCCTGGTTTTGTACACATGCGGCTCATGACGGAGCCCCCCTCGTGGGCGATAGCCTCGAAGGGTGTTCAGCGCGATACGCCGCGAGGGAGCTGGGAACCCTCCGGCCTGCGCCGACCACAGCTCCGCGCGCACATCACTTCCGAACCCGTTCGCATGAACTCGCCAAGTACGGTCCCGAGTTGCTGGTCGAGCGCGGGAATGGGCCGTAACCCCCCGGGTCGTTGCTCCTCGCGGCATAACGTCGTGCCGGGGCCGGAGGTGCTGTCGGTGTTCCGTCCGTTCACCCGCACCGGCGTCACGCGACGGCGCGCGACAGGAGTCACGGCACAGGCGGCGCCACCGGGGCGGCGCACCGAGAGAGGACGCCACGATGAGCACGGAACCCATGACACCGCCGCCCGCCATCGAACTCCGCTGCGGTGGGCTGCACGTGACCGTCCAGCGGGTACCCGTGTGGCTGGTCTCGCTGCTCACCACGGTGAGCGGCGCCGGGGCCGCCTGGTGGATCAACCGTTGAGCGTGGCGCCGGCGCCGGCGGCATCCGGCGCCGGGACGTTCTCGGCCGTCGGCAGGACCGCCGTGACCCGGAAGCCGGAGCGGGGGCCCGGACCCGAGGTGAGGGAGCCGCCGGCCGCGGCGAGGCGTTCGGCCAGGCCCTTGAGGCCGCTGCCGGGCGCGCCCTCGCCCTCGCCGCGACCGTCGTCCGTGACGACGAGGCGGCTCTCGTCGGCGGTGCCCGTGACCTCGATCTCGCAGTGGGCGGCGCCGGAGTGGCGTACGACGTTGGTCGCGGACTCGCGGACCACCCAGCCGAGGAGCGCCGCGGTCTGCGGGGCGAGGGGCGGCCCCGACTGGCGGACGACCGTGCCGATCCCGGCGGCTTCGAGGAGGTCACGGGCGTGGTCGAGCTCCGTGGCGAGGCTGCCTTCGCGGTAGCCGGTGACGGCCTCGCGGATCTCGGTCAGCGCCTGCCGTCCGACGGACTCGATGTCGGCGACCTGGCCGAGCGCCGCGTCCAGGTCGCGCGGGGCGAGGCGGCGCGTGGCCTCCGCCTTCACCACGATCACGGAGAGCGTGTGGCCCAGCAGATCGTGCAGGTCGCGGGAGAAGCGGAGGCGTTCCTTCTCGACGGCGGTGCGGGCCAGTTCCTCACGGGTGTCGCGGAGTTCGCGCACGGCTTCCGAGAGGGAGAGGATCGCGGCGGTCACCATGGTGGAGAGGAACGTGCCGTAGGCGACGTTCAACCCGGTCCAGCCCTCCCTCAGCCCGCCGATGACGCCCGCGAGCGTGCTCAGGGCCAGGCTGATGGGCCCGAGACCGCGCCCGCGCACGATGGCCCCGACGGCCAGGCCGAGCAGCGGGAAGAAGAGGAGCCAGTTGCCGCCGTACCCGATGGCGAGGGCGACGGTCAGCAGGCCGAGGAGGACGAGCGCGACCCGGGTGGCGCGTGCCTCGCGGGTGCGCTTGTCGAAGGCGCGGAAGGCCAGGAAGACGTAGAGGGAGTTGAAGAGGAGGACGCCGAGGCCGCCGATCCAGGGGTTGGGGGTGTCGCCCTGGAGGAGGTGGGAGACGGCCCCGAGCCCCATGAGGAGCCAGGGCAGGAGCGAGAACCCGTTGGACGGCGGGCCGAGCTCCTCGATGTTCCTGTCGCCGCCGCGCCCTTCCCGCACCTCGTGCGGCCGACAGCTGACCCTGTTCTTCCGGGACATGTCCAGGTTCCTCGCCCTCTGGGTCGTTCGTCTCACCACGGTCCGGGCGGTGTGCCGGTACGGGACAACAGCGTACGAACCGAGCGCCGGCGCCCGGCAGAGGCAGCCGTACGGTCCCGGCCGGTACAAATGTCACCGCTCGCGCGACGCGGGCGGAGATCTCGCGACGCGCACCGGCATCTGACGTCGCGTCAGGAGGGTTCACAAGTGCTGGGGCCTCGGCTATACATGGGGTCGCCGGACTGGAACGCGTTCTAGAACCGGTCGGCTTCGCGGGACGGTCCACCGACCGGTTCGCGGGTCCGGCCCTCCGGCCCTGTTGCGACCTCGGTGCGGCCGACGGTGCGGACGGTCGCACCGAGGTCTTTCCCCGTCGGCCCCGTCGGCCCAAGGAGCTGCCACCCGATGCCCATCGACGCCGAGAAGGCCGTGGCCGCCGAGCCCCGGTCCGCCGAGATCACCTGGGACCACAAGGACATCCAGCTCTACCACCTGGGTCTCGGCGCCGGACTGCCCGCCACGGACCCGGCCGAACTGCGCTACACCCTGGAGTCGCGGCTGCACGTCCTGCCCAGCTTCGCCACGGTCGCGGGCGCCGGGATGGGCGTCGTCGGCGGGCTCTCCGCGCCCGGCATCGAAGTGGACCTCGCCGCTGTCCTGCACGGCGGCCAGAGCATCACGCTGCACCGCCCGATCCCGGTCGAGGGCAAGGCGGTGACCACGTCCAGGGTCGCCGCCGTGTACGACAAGGGGAAGGCCGCGATCCTCGTCCTGCGCTCCGAAGTCGCCGACGACGACGGGCCGTTGTGGACGAGCGACGCCCAGATCTTCGTGCGCGGCGAAGGCGGGTTCGGCGGCGACCGCGGCCCCTCCACCCGCCTCCCCGACCCCGAGGGCGCCCCGGACCTGGAGGTCGAGCGCCCCGTCCGCGAGGACCAGGCCCTCCTCTACCGCCTCTCCGGCGACTGGAACCCGCTGCACGCCGACCCCGAGTTCGCCGCACTCGCCGGATTCGACAGGCCGATCCTGCACGGCCTGTGCACCTACGGAATGACGCTCAAGGCAGTCGTCGACACCCAGCTCGACGGCGACGTGTCACGCGTGCGCGGCTACAGCACCCGGTTCACCGGCGTCGTCTTCCCCGGCGAGACGCTGCGGATCCGCATGTGGCGCGGCGAGGGCCGCGTGCGGGCCACGGTCACGGCGGCCGAGCGCGACGAGGCGCCGGTCCTCGCCGACACGGTCGTCGAGCACGCCTGAGTCAGTTCGGGGCCCGACCGGCTCGGGCCCGCCCGGATCTCCGTACGAGAGGAGCCGCACCATGCGCGCAGCCGTACTGCACGAGACAGGCCAGGAGAAGCTCGAAGTCCTCGACGACATCGAGACGGCGGGGTTCGGTCCCGGCAAGGTGAAGATCCGGGTCCGGGCCACCGGACTGTGCCACTCCGATCTCTCCGCGATGAACGGCGTGCTGCCCCAGCCCGCGCCCTTCGTCCCGGGACACGAGGGCGCCGGCGAGATCATCGACGTCGGCGACGGCGTGACCGGACTCTCCCAGGGCGACCGCGTCCTCCTCTGCTGGCTCCCCGCGTGCGGCGTCTGCCCCGCCTGCAAGCGCGGGCAGACCCAGCTCTGTCTCGCCGGGTTCATGAACGCGGGCACCCCCAACTTCAAGCGCCCCGGCGGGGACGTCTTCGGTTTCGCGGGCACCGGCACCTTCGCCGAGGAGGTCGTCGTCGACGCGGGATGCGCCGTGCCGATCCCCGACGACGTGCCCTTCGACATCGCGGCGCTCATCGGCTGCGGCGTGACGACGGGACTCGGCGCCGCCATCAACACGGCCGATGTGGCGGCCGGTTCGTCGGTCGCCGTCATCGGCTGCGGCGGCGTCGGCATATCGGCCATCCAGGGCGCCCGGCTCAAGGGCGCGGCGCAGATCGTCGCGGTCGACCCGGTCGCGTCGCGCAGGGAGTCGGCGCTCGAGTTCGGGGCCACGGAAGCGGTGTCGCCCGACGAGCTGGCCGACGCCAAGCAGCGGATCACCGCGGGCGAGGGCTTCGACTACGTCTTCGAGGTCGTCGGCAAGTCGGCCACGGCCCGCACGGCGTACGAGACGACGCGCCGCGGCGGCACGATGTGCGTCGTCGGCGCCGGGGCCATGGACGACCAGCTGCAGTTCAACATGTTCGAGCTCTTCTTCGACGAGAAGCGCATCCTGCCCTCCATGTACGGCGGGGGTGACGTCCTCACGTCGTACGAGCGGGCCATCGCCCTCTGGCGGGCGGGCCGCATCGACCTGGCGGGCCTGATCACGCACCGGGTGCAGCTCGCGGAGGTCAACGAGGCCCTGGACCAGATGCGGACGGGCGTGTCCCTGCGCACCTGCATAGAGATCTGACGAGAGGACTTCGATGTCACTGCCACTTGAGGGCCTGTCCGCCATCGTCACCGGCGCGGGCCGCGGGCTCGGCCGCGCCGAGGCGCTGGAACTCGCCCGGCTCGGCGCGGCCGTCGTCGTCAACGACTTCGGTCAGCCGGGCCGCGACGGCTCGGGCGAGGCGTCGGCGGCGCCCGCCGAGGAGGTCGCCGCGGAGATCAGGGCGGCGGGCGGCCAGGCCGTCGCCCACACCGGCGACGTGGCGGACCACGAACAGGCCCGCGAGCTGGTGCGGCTGGCGATCGACACGTACGGAAAGCTGGACGTCCTCGTCAACAACGCGGGCATCCTGCGGGACCGGATGATCTTCTCGATGACCGAGTCCGAGTGGGACTCGGTCATCCACGTCCACCTCAAAGGCCACTTCAACACCACCCACTTCGCGGCGGCCCACTGGCGCGAGCGCTCCAAGGCGGCGGGCGGCCCGGTGTACGGCCGGATCGTCAACACCTCCTCCGAGGCCTTCCTCGCCGGGTCCGCGGGCCAGCCGAACTACGCGGCGGCGAAGGGCGGCATCGTCGGCCTGACGACGTCGACGGCCCTGGCGCTCGCCAAGTACGGGGTGACGGCGAACGCGATCTGTCCCCGGGCGCGTACGCGGATGACGGAGGACGTCTTCGCGGGCTTCGCGGAGCCCGCGGAGGGGCGGCTCGACCCCTTGGCGCCGGAGCACGTCTCGCCGCTCGTCGGGTATCTCGCCTCTCCCGCGGCGGGGCGGGTCAACGGGCAACTGCTCGTGGTCCACGGGGGCATGGTCGCGGTCGTCGAGCGGCCGAGGGTGGCGGCGAAGTTCGACTCGGCGAAGGAGACGTTCACCTTCGACGAGCTGGACGAGGCGCTCTCCCCGTACTACGCGGACCGCCCGCCGAACGAGACGTTCGCGGCGGCGGAGGTGCTCGGCCTGAAGCGGGGATAACCCTGACTCCACCCCGGAGAGTCTCAGGGAATCAGGAAACGTCTCACCCCCGCACCGCTCGTGGCGGTGCGGGGGTGAGACGTTTCTGCAATGCGATGCGGCGGGTGGGCCGGGTCAGGACTGCTGGTCCTGCCTGCGGTGCCGCCCCCGCGGCGCCGCCTGCTCGTCGTGCTCGGACACCGGGCCACGGTGCCTGCCCGCGCCGGCGGACGCGGTCGCCGACATCGTTGGTGCGGTGTCGTGCTGTGTCTCCGTCTCCGTCTTCGTGACGGTGTCGGTCGTAGTCAAGCCATTCACCCCGTAAAGAAGATCGTTCGTACAGCCGGGCGAGTCTAACCGCCCGCCGCCCGCCCGCCGAGGGGTGCCTGCTGCAAGGGGACCGGGCGTGTCGCGGTGGGCTTCGGAGGCTCCGGCGGAGGCGGCGGAGGGGCGGGCGGCGCGTCGGCCTGCGGCGCTTCGGCGACGGGGGGCGCGGCAGGTCCTGTCACCCGCGCGACCCCGCACGGAGCGGCTCCCGTCGCGTACGGCAGACAGAGTTCGCCGTCCCGTGTCCACCAACCCGAACCCGTCAACCACCCCGCGGGCGCGGCGAGTTGCTGCACCTGCCGTGCGGCGGGCCGCCACAGCCCGAGCCAGCTGCCCGCGCCGGCCGGGAGCGTGGGCCCGTCGATCCGCAGGGCCACCCCGCACGCCTCCGGCGTCAGGACCTGCCCCGGCTGGATCGCGAACGGCGTCACGGTGAGGTCGGGCAGACGCAGGCTCTCCGGGAAACGCACCGGACGCGTACCGCCGAGGACGCCCCAGCCCAGGCGGTCGTCGCCCGGGGCGTCGGAGCGGATCAGGAGCAGTCCGCTGTCGGCGTCGGCGAGCAGCAGCCGGTCGTCGCTGTCCTCGGAGATCTGCAGCAGGGGGGAGACCTCGCCGTCGCGCTCCAGGTCCACCGCGACCGTCTTGGTGCGGCCGTCCAGTTCGCGGTCGAGGGCCAGCATGCGGTCGGTGCCGTCCAGCCAGACCCCGCCGGAGCAGCGGCCCGGCACGGCGGCGAGGTGTTCGGGCCCGAAGGCGCCGCCCGCCACGAGCCAGATGTCCGAGGAACGGGTGCCGGGCGCGACGGCGTAGGCGCGGGTGCCGCCCGGCGCGGGCGGCAGCAGGGTCAACTCCCCGCACTCCACGGCCCCCAGCGGCACCTCGCCCGTGCCGGGACCCGTCGGATACAGCAGGGTGAAGACGTGCCGCTCGCTCACCACGCGGTGGACGAGGACGCGGCCGTCGGCCATCGGGAGCACTTCCGTGGACGGTTCCTCGGGCTGGTTGCCGGGCAGCGGCACCGCGTACGGCTCGGCGGAGCCGAGGGTCCAGCGTTCGGGGTACCAGGCGTCCGGCGATCCGGCGGCACGGGCGAGGCGTGCCGCGTACGACCCGTCGGCCGAGATGGTGCAGCCCGCGGTGCGGGCGGGTGTGCGGACCCGGATGCGGGCCCGGGCCGGTGGCGGCGGCTCCGGCGGCGCCGGGGGCGCCGTCGGTGCTGGTGGCGCTGTCATCGTGAGTGTCACCTCCGGCCCCGAAGCTAGTTTTCGCCCGCACTGACGTGGCACCGACGGGCGTCCGCTTCACACAGAAGGGTGGCGATGCGCTGATTCACCTGAGAGGGCAGGGGCGCGTGTGCTGTGCCCTGCGCCCCGCGAGGGCCCGCAGACGCCATCGTTGAGTGTTGAGCAGACGGGGCTGCGTTGGTGGGCCACCTGGGGGCCGGGGTCGTTTGGTGGGTGGCGTGCCCCGTCAGGGGCGCGGGGAACTGCGCGCTCGGCCCGCGAGGGCCCGCAGACGCCTTCGCTGCGTGCTGAGCAGACGGGGCTGCGGCCGTGGGCACCCGCGGGCCGGGGTCGTTTGGTGGGTGGCGTGCCCCGTCTGGGGCGCGGGGAACTGCGCGCTCAGCCCGCGACGGGGTCGCAGACGCCAACGCTGCGTGCTGAGCAGACGCGTCCGCGACCGTCCGCACCCGCGCGGCGGGGCCATTCGGTGATGGCTGGCCCCGCCAGGGGCGCGGGTCGCGGGCCGGTCCGTAGCCGACCCGTAGCGGTAAGTAACGCACGACATGCCGAGCGCAGCGGGAAGGTAGCCTTTCTCCGTGCCCCGTCTGTCTGAAGTCATCGCCGCGCTCGACGCCCTGTGGCCCGCCGATCTGGCCGAGAGCTGGGATGCGGTCGGCACGGTCTGCGGCGACCCCGATGCGGAGGTCTCCCGCGTCCTCTTCGCCGTCGATCCCGTCCAGGAGATCGCCGACGAGGCAGTCGCGCTCGGAGCCCAGCTCCTGGTGACCCACCACCCCCTCTACCTGCGCGGTACGACGACGGTCGCGGCGTCCACCTTCAAGGGCCGGGTCGTCCACGACCTCATCAAGCACGACGTCGCGCTGCACGTCGCGCACACCAACGCCGACCGCGCGGACCCCGGCGTCTCCGACGCCCTCGCGGGCGCGCTCGACCTCCGTGTCGTACGGCCGCTCGTGCCGGACCCCGCCGACCCGCGGGGCCGCCGAGGCCTCGGCCGGGTCTGCGAGCTCGACCACCCCGTGACCCTCGCCGAGCTGGCCGGGCGCGCGGCGAAGCGGCTGCCCGCGACCGCGCAGGGCATCCGCGTCGCAGGCGACCCCGACGCACTGATCCGGACCGTCGCGGTCAGCGGCGGCTCAGGCGACAGCCTCTTCGACGACGTGCGCGCCGCGGGCGTGGACGCGTTCCTCACCGCGGACCTGCGCCACCACCCGGTCTCCGAGGCCCGCGCGCAGACCCCGCTCGCGCTGCTCGACGCCGCGCACTGGGCCACCGAGTGGCCGTGGTGCGAACTGGCCGCCGCGCAGCTCGACGAAATCTCCGACCGTCACGGATGGGGACTGCGCGTCCACGTCTCGAAGACGGTCACCGACCCCTGGACCGCCCACGCGGCCGCACCTCACGACTCAACTGGAGCCCCCAACTGAACGCCGCGCCCGCCGACCAGATCCGACTGCTCGACGTCCAGGCCCTGGACGTACGCCTGCAGCAGCTCGCGCACAAGAAGAAGTCGCTGCCCGAGCACGCCGAGATCGAGTCGCTGAACAAGGACCTCGCGCAGCTGCGCGACCTGCTCGTCGCCGCGACGACCGAGGAGAGCGACTGCGCCCGCGAGCAGACCAAGGCGGAGCAGGACGTCGACCAGGTCCGCCAGCGCGCGGTCCGCGACCAGCAGCGCCTGGACTCCGGCGCCGTCACCTCGCCGAAGGACCTGGAGAACCTCCAGAAGGAGATCACCTCGCTCGCCAGGCGCCAGGGCGACCTGGAGGACGTCGTCCTGGAGGTCATGGAGCGCCGCGAGTCCGCGCAGGAGCGCGTCACCGAGCTCACCGGCCGGGTCTCGTCGGTCCAGTCCAAGATCGACGACGCCACGGCGCGCCGTGACGCCGCCTTCGAGGAGCTCGACGGCGAGACCTCGACGGTCGGCAAGGAGCGCGAGGTCGTGGCGGGTTCCATCCCCGCCGACCTGCTCAAGCTCTACGACAGGCTGCGCGAGAAGCAGGGTGGCATCGGTGCCGCCAGGCTCCACCAGCGGCGTTGCGAGGGCTGCCGCCTCGAGCTCGACATCACCGAGGTCAACGAGGTGAAGGCGGCGTCCCCGGACACGGTGGTGCGCTGCGAGAACTGCAGTCGCATCCTGGTCCGTACGTCCGAGTCCGGCCTGTAAGGACGTAAGGGCGTAGGGACGTAAGGACCTCTGGACATGCGCGAATTCATCGTCGAGGCCGACGGCGGCTCCCGGGGCAACCCGGGGCCCGCGGGCTACGGCTCGGTCGTCATCGACGCGGCCACGGGGGAGACCCTGATGGAGGCCGCGGAGTACATCGGCGTCGCGACGAACAACGTCGCCGAGTACAAGGGCCTGGTGGCCGGTCTCAAGGCCGCCCACCAGCTGGACCCGGCCGCCTCGGTGCACGTGCGCATGGACTCCAAGCTCGTCGTCGAGCAGATGTCGGGCCGCTGGAAGATCAAGCACCCGGACATGAAGCCGCTCGCGGCGGAGGCGGCGCGGATCTTCCCCTCGTCCCAGGTGACGTACGAGTGGATCCCCCGCGACAGGAACAAGCACGCGGACCGGCTCGCGAACGAGGCGATGGACGCGGGCAAGCGGGGGGAGCAGTGGTCGCCGTCGGCGTCCACGGCGGAGCTCGACGCGCGTGCGGCCCGCTCGGCGGCGGAGGCTCCGACGGGCCCGCCCGGCGACGCGGCGGCGGGGGCTGCCCTCGCGCGGGCGGCGATGGCGGGGCGGGGCGGCGGGGCTGCCGGTGCCGGTGTCAGCGCCGGTGCTGCCGGCGGAGTCTCGGGTGACGGTGGTGTCGCCGTGGCGGAGGCTGTCGACGCCCGGGCCGCCGGTAATGCCTCGGGCAGCGCCGTGCGGGCCCCGCGGGCCGGATGGGCCGCGCCCGCCGATCTCGGTACGCCCGCGACCTTCGTGCTGCTGCGGCACGGCGAGACCCCGTTGACGCCCGAGAAGCGGTTCTCCGGAAGCGGCGGCTCCGATCCCGCCCTGTCGGACGTGGGGCGCGAGCAGGCGGAACGCGTCGCCGCCGCGCTCGCCGCGCGCGGCACTGTGCAGGCGATCGTCTCCTCGCCGCTCAAGCGCTGCCAGGAGACCGCGCACGCCGTCGCCGCCCGTCTCGGACTCGACGTACACCTCGAAGACGGCCTGCGCGAGACGGACTTCGGGGCGTGGGAAGGGCTGACGTTCGGCGAGGTGCGCGAGCGTTCGCCGGAGGAGTTGAACGCCTGGCTGGCCTCGCCGGACGCGGCGCCGCCGGGCGGCGAGTCGTTCGCCGAGGTCACCCGTCGCGTGTCCGCCGCGCGCGACCGTCTGACCCGTGCCCACGCGGGCCGCACCGTCCTGCTCGTCACGCACGTCACGCCCATCAAGACGCTGGTGCGGCTCGCGCTCGGCGCGCCGCCGGAGTCCCTGTTCCGCATGGAGCTCTCGGCGGCCTCGGTGTCGGCCGTGGCGTACTACGCCGACGGCAACGCGTCGCTGCGCCTCCTCAACGACACGTCGTACCTGCGCTGACGTCATGCGGGTACGCATGCACGTACGCATGCGTGCACCCATGCACGTACGTGTGCGCCGGCACTAGCGCAGGGACGCCGCCTCGCGGGCCAGCGACTCCACGCGGTCCCAGTCCTTCGCGGCGACGGCGTCGGCGGGCAGCATCCAACTGCCGCCCACGCAGCCGACGTTCTTCAGCGCGAGGTACGAGGGCGCGGAGTCCGGGGTGATGCCGCCCGTCGGGCAGAACCGGGCCTGCGGCAGCGGGGCGCCGAGCGACTTCAGGTAGGCGGTGCCGCCGGCGGCCTCCGCGGGGAAGAACTTCATCTCCCGTACGCCGCGTTCGAGCAGTGCCACGACCTCCGACGTCGTCGACACACCCGGCAGGAACGGCACGCCGGAGCCCTGCATCGCGTCCAGCAGCGTGTCCGTCCAGCCCGGGCTGACGAGGAACCGGGCGCCCGCCTCGACGGACTCGGAGACGTTCCGTGCGGAGATGACGGTGCCCGCGCCGACCACCGCGTCCGGGACCTCCGCGGCGATGGCGGAGATCGCGTCGAGTGCGACGGGCGTCCGCAGGGTCACCTCGATCGCGGGCAGCCCGCCCGCGACGAGGGCGCGCGCCATCGGCACGGCGTCGGCGAGGTCCGAGACGACGACCACGGGGACGACGGGGGCGAGGTCGAGGACGGAGGCGGGGGACGGGGAGGCGGAGGCGGACGCGGGAGAGGTCATGGGGGCATCCTGCACCTAGGCATGCAGCATGCGCAAAGCCCGTTGCAAATACTGCAACGGGCTTGAGCTGGGGTCTCCGGGTTCGGCTTGCCCCGTCAGTGGATCTCGCGCACCACGACATCCAGTGCCCACGGCCTGCCCGCCTTGGTGGGCGCCTCCGCCTCCACCACGTGCCCCAGGTCGCGCAGCGCCTCGACCAGTTCCGCCGGGTCCTCGGGGTTGGTCCCCGTGGTCAGCAGGGACCGGACGATCCTGCCCTTCGTCGCCTTGTTGAAGTGCGACACCACGGACCGCTTCTCGGCGCCGGTCTCCTCGTCGACCTGCGCGTGCAGCACGCGGACGGTCGCCGTCCGGCCGGCGACCTCACCCTTCGGCTTCCACGCGGCGGCGTACGCGGACGAGCGGAGGTCCAGGACGAGACCGTCGCCGGCGGCCTCGGGCAAGACGGAGGCCATCGGCGTACGCCAGTACGCGCCGAGTGCGCCGAGGCCGGGCAGCTTGACGCCCATCGAGCAGCGGTACGAGGGGATCCTGTCGTTCACGCCGACGGCGCCCCACAGGCCGGAGAAGACGAGGAGCGAGCGGGTGGCGCGGCGCTTGGCGGCGGTGTCGAGGGAGGCGAGGCCGAGGGCGTCGTAGAGCACGCCGGTGTAGACCTCGCCGGCGGGGCGGGCGCCCGCGGTGCGCAGCGCGGCGTTCTTCGCGACCTCGCCGCGCAGCCCTTCGCTGAGGCCGAGCACGGTGCGGGCCTTCTCCTCGTCCGCGGCGCACAACTCGACGAGCTCGTCGAGAACGGCCTGCCGCGCTTCGGTGAGACCCGGCAGCGACAGTTCTTCCGCCTTGAGCGGCGCACCACGACCGGAGGAGGCCTTGCCTTCGGACGGCGGCAGCAGGACGAGCACGGTGGGACTCCTTAGGGGGTACGGGGGAGGGGTGCGGCCCCTGCGAAAGGGTACGGGGCGCGTGGGGCCGGTTGCCGGGGCCGGGTTCGCGCCCCTGCTCCCGCAGGGCGGTGCGGGGTGAACGGGTGGGTGCGAAACCGTACAAGCCGGGCGCAGCCCGGATACGCTCGGCACATGCCTCGCCGCCACTTCCGCGTGACCGGCGCAGCCGACGCCCCGCTGCGGGCGGCGCTGCGTGACCTGCGTACGAGACTGGACGTGCCCCAGGAGTTCCCCGCCGACGTCCTCACGGAGGCGTCCCGCGCCGCCGCGTCCCCGAGACTCCCGGAGTACGACGCCACGGACCTGCCCCTCTTCACCGTCGACCCGCCCGCCTCCGTCGACCTGGACCAGGCCATGCACCTGGCCCGGCGGGCCGGAGGCGGGTTCCGCGTGTCGTACGCGATCGCCGACGTCGCCGCGTACGTCACCCCCGGCGGCCCCCTCGACGCCGAGGCCCACCGCCGCGTCACCACCCTCTACTTCCCCGACGAGAAGGTCCCCCTGCACCCCACCGCGCTCAGCGAGGGCGCCGCCAGTCTGCTGCCCGGGCAGACCTGCCCGGCCGCCCTGTGGACGATCGACCTGGACGAGGACGGACGGGCGGAGCGCACCGACGTGCGGCGCGCCCTCGTCCGCAGCCGCGCCAAGCTCGACTACGAAGGAGTGCAGT
Source organism: Streptomyces venezuelae (assembly GCF_008642315.1). NCBI lineage: Bacteria > Bacillati > Actinomycetota > Actinomycetes > Kitasatosporales > Streptomycetaceae > Streptomyces > Streptomyces venezuelae. The sequence goes on from NZ_CP029192.1 coordinate 6,305,083, forward strand.
CCGCCATCGACGGCGGCACCGCGGAGGAGCCCGTCGCGCTGCTGCGGGACATCGGCCGGCTGCGCGAACGGCTGGAGGTCGAGCGCGGCGGCATCTCCCTCGACGTACCGGAGCAGGAGATCGTCGAGCGCGACGGAACGTACGAGCTCGGCTTCCGCGCCCCGCTCCCCGCCGACGGCTGGAACGCACAGATCTCCCTGCTCACCGGAATGGCCGCCGCCGAGCTCATGCTCGCCTCGGGCGCCGGCGTCCTGCGGACCCTGCCCACCGCCCCCGACGGCGCCGTGGGCCGCCTGCGCCGCACCGCGAAGGCCCTGCACATCGACTGGCCGCACCACGTGTCGTACGCGCAGCTCGTACGCTCCCTCGACCCCCGCATCCCGCACCACGCCGCCTTCCTCCAGGAGTGCACGACGCTGCTGCGCGGCGCGGGCTACACGGCGTTCCGGGACGGCCGGCTGCCCGAGCTCACCACCCATGCCGCCGTCGCCGCGCCCTACGCCCACTGCACCGCACCCCTGCGCCGCCTCGTCGACCGCTACGCCGCCGAGCTCTGCCTCGCGGCCTGCGCGGAGGCGCCGCCTCCGGAGTGGGCGCTCGCCGCCCTGGACGAGCTGCCCAAGGAGATGGCGGAGGGCACGCGGCGCGGCAATACCGTGGAGCGGGAGTGCGTCGACATCGTGGAGGCCGCCCTGCTCCAGGGGCGGGTCGGCGAGATGTTCGACGCGGTCGTGGTGGACGTCAAGGACGGCGAACCGGCCGTCGGGACCGTGCAGTTGACGGAGCCCGCGATCGTGGCCCGGATCGAGGGCGGTTCGGCCGGGCTGCCGCTGGGCGAGCGGTTGCGGGTCCGGCTCACCCGGGCTGACCCCGGCGCGGCGAAGGTTCAGTTCGCGCCCGCGTGAGAGGGGTCGGCGGCGCGGGCCGCCAGGTGTTCCTTCAGGGCCTCGTGCAGCCGCCGCGGCTCGTCCGCCTGCAGCCGCACCGTCGTCACCTCGCGCCGCTTCCCCAGGAGACCCACGGCGGTGACCGGTTCGGTCAGGGTGAGCGTGAGTGATGTCGTCGAGGCGACCGGCAGGGCGAGCACGCCGTCGGCGGGCTCGTGCGTGAACAGCCGCTCGGCGCGCACGGTGTCCACCAGCGCGAGCGGTATCCGCAGGTCCCGGTGCGCACCCTGGCGCACCCGCAGCGCGTCCGGCGAGAGGACGTGCGGGCGGGTGACGGACGCGGCGTGGATGCCGACCATCAGGATCACGCTGTAGACGTCGATGAACAGCATCACGGCGTGGGCGGCCGGGAAGCCGCGCAGCAGGACGGACATGCCGAACGCCTCGACGACACAGACGAACGTCAGGCCGTACATGATCGCCGCCTGGCCGCGGGCGTGCCCGAAGGCGCGTTCCCCCGCCGCCCGGTCCACCCCGTGGCGCCGCCGGGCCACCCACATCACGAGGCTGACCAGGACGCGGAGTTCGTGCCCGGCCAGGTGTCGGAGGGGGGCCGGGGTGATCGCCGTGAGCCGGTCCTTCCATCGGCGGAGTCGTGTGCGGGGGCTCGGGGTCCGGTTCGTGCGGGGGCTCGTGGTTCGGGCCGTGCGGGAGTTCATGGTCCGGTCTCCTTCTCCGTGCCGCGTTCCGCGAGCATCCGCATCGCGCGGCGTACCGCCTCCGCCTGCGCGGGCGCGAAGTCGGCGAAGAAGGCCTCCAGGAAGCCGTCGTCGCGGACACCGCGGCCGTCGGCCACCGCCAGCACGCCCTCCGTGCCGATCTCGGCGAGGAGCGAGTCCGGCAGCATGGCGGCGAGCGTCCGCGCTGCCGCGTCCACCTCGGCGGCGGTACGCGGATCCGCCGGGTCGGCGTCGGCCAGCGCGTCGAGCCGCGCGTACACCTCGTGGGCACGCTCGACCGCGCCCGGCGCCTCGAACGCCGGGCGGAGCGCGGTGAGGAAGGCGTCCCGGTCCTCCGGTGACGCGGTGGTGTCGAGCAGGACGAGGAACTCGCGGTCCTTCGCCGCCATCGCGGACTCCGGTCCCGGCCGCCCCTCGGCCGAGTGCGCCAGCTCGCCGAAGAAGGCGGCCAGTTCGGGGGAGAGCGGGCCCTCGGGCGAGAGGCGGCCGCGCTCCGCGTCGTCGAGCAGCGACCGCAGCCGTTCCCTGCTCTCGCGGATCGCGGTCTCCTGCCGCGCGAGGTCCGCGTCGAGTTCGCCGAGGACCTCGGTCAGCTCGCGGCCCGCGTCGTCCGCCAGGACGTCCCGCACCTCGGCGAGGCCGAGGCCGAGCTCCGTCAGCCGCCGGATGCGGGCCAGGGCGACGGCGTGCCGCAGGCCGTACTCGCGGTAGCCGTTCGGGCGCCGTTCGGGCTCCGGCAGCAGGCCTTGGTGGTGGTAGTGCCTGATGGCGCGCGTGGTGACGCCGACCAGGCCGGCGAGTTCTCCGATCCGCATGAGCTCAGTAGAAACGTTGACGCTGCGGCAAGGTCAAGCGCCGAGCGGGCGGTGTTCGGGGCCCGTCCTCGGAGAGTTCCGCCCCCACCCCTTGACGGCTAACTTTGTTAGCCATACGTTCTAGCTAACAAAGTTAGCCCGTGTAGCCGCAAGGCCCGAACCTCGGAGGAGGACCCCATGAGCACCCTGACCCACACCCCCACCGGCACCGCCAACACCGTCGACACCCCCGGCACCCCCGCGAAGCGCGCCCTCGCCGTCACCCGTCGTACCGCCTGGTTCGCCAACGCGCTCTTCTGGAGTGCCTTCGCCGTGCTCGAAGGCGTCAACCACGGCTGGCTCGCGGGCCTGCTCGCCGGAGCGTTCTTCATCGCCCCCGATCTGACGTTCCTCGTGGGCCTGCGGGACGCCCCCCACATGGCGAAGGGCCAGCTGCCGCCCCGCGCCGTCCCGTACTACAACACCGCCCACCGCGCGCTGCTCCCTCTCGCGCTCATCGCCCTCTACACCTTCACGCCCGTCGTCTGGGCGCCCGCCTTCGCCGCCCTGTGCGGGTGGCTCGCCCACATCTCGTACGATCGCGCCTTCGGCTATGGACTGCGGACGAAGGACGGCTTCCAGCGTGTCTGACCAGAACGAGCGCCTCACCCCCCGCGCCAGAGAGATCGTCGCGGCCGCCCGCGACCTCCTGGAGGAGTCCGGCGCCGAGAAGCTCACGATGCGCTCGCTCGCCGACCGGCTCGGCATCAAGGCCCCCTCCCTCTACAAGCACTTCCCCGACAAGTCCGCCGTCGAGGTGGAGCTCGTCGCGCAGATGCTCGACGAGTCGGCGGCGGCCTGCGAGGAGGCCGAGGCCACCGCCCCCGGCTCCCTCGACGCCCTGACCGAGGCCTACCGCGCCTACGCCCTGCGCCACCCCCACCTCTACCGCCTGGCCACCGAACGCCCCCTCCCGCGCCACGCCCTGCCGCAGGGCCTGGAGGAGCGGGCCGCGGCACCCCTGATGCGGGTCTGCGGCGGCGACACCGACCTGGCCCGCGCCGCCTGGGCGTTCGCGCACGGCATGGTGATCCTGGAGATCCACGGACGGTTCCCTGAGGGCGTCGACCTCGGGGCGGCATGGAAGAGGGGCTCGCGGGCGTTGGACCGGTGAGACGACGTGAGCCGCACGGGCCGTAGGGACGGTACCGGCGGTGATCCACCGGGGGAGCGGACAGCGCATGGACGACGGCATGACGAGAGCGGGCAGCCAGCCCCGCGAACAAGCCGTCTGGGCCCGCGCCCCCCTCGGCCCCCGCACCCCGCCCCTCGACCTCCTCACCGCCCGCTTCGACCGGCACCGCTACGCGCCGCACTGCCACGACGAGTTCAGCGTCGGCGTCTGTGTGGAGGGCCGGGAGGTCATCGACTACCGCGGCGGGCGGCTCGACGTGGGGCCCGGCTCCATCGTCGTCCTCGCCCCCGGCGAGGTGCACACCGGCGGCCCCGGCGCCGCGGGGGGCTACGCCTACCGCGCCATGTACCCGGCGCCGCCCCTCCTCGCCGAGGGAACCACCGCCGCACCGCACTTCCGCGACCCCGTGGTCGACGACCCCGAACTCGCCGCCGCCCTGCGCGCCGCCCACACCGAACTGGCCGCCCACGCCGACCCGCTGGAGGCCGAGTCCAGGATCCCGTGGCTGCTCGCCGCCCTCGCCCGCAGGCACGGCACCGCCCGCCCCCTCGACGACCGCGTCCCCGGCGCCGACCACATCGCCCGCGCCGTGCGGGGCCGGCTCGCCGACGAGCTGCTGACCCCGCCCACCCTCACCGAACTCGCCGCCCCGCTCGGCCTCTCCCGCTACCAGCTGCTGCGCGCCTTCCGTACGTCGACGGGGATGCCGCCCTACGCCTGGCTCGCCCAGCATCGCGTGACGCTGGCCCGCGCCCACCTGGAGGCGGGACTGCGCCCCTCCGAGGTGGCTCCGCTCGTGGGCTTCGCCGACCAGGCGCACCTCACGCGCTGGTTCCGCCGGGTGCTGGGGGTGACCCCGGCGGCGTACCGCAGCAGCGTCCGCGGCAGCGGTGTCCGTCGCAACAGCGTTCAAGACACCGGACGGTGACGCGGCCGAAACTGCCCGCATGACGGCACGCGCCTGGTTTCTCTTCTCCCTCATGGGTGTCCTGTGGGGCATCCCCTACCTCATGATCAAAGTGGCGGTCGACAGCGACCTGTCCCCGTCGTTCGTGGTCTTCACGCGCTGCGCGCTCGGCGCGGCCCTGCTGCTCCCGTTCGCCGTACGGAAGGGCGGGCTCCCCGGCGTCCTCAGTACGCACTGGCGTCCCATGCTCGCCTTCGCCTGCGTGGAGATCCTCGGTCCGTGGTGGACCCTGACCGATGCCGAACGCCGCATCTCCAGCTCCACGGCCGGGCTCCTCATCGCCGCCGTCCCGATCATCGGCGCCCTGCTCGCCCGCTTCTTCGGCGACACGGAACGCCTCGGCGCGCGCCGCCTCACCGGCCTCGGCCTCGGCCTCGGGGGCGTCGCCGTCCTCACGGTGCCCCACCTGACGGGCGGCGACGCCTGGTCCCTCACGGAGGTGATGCTCACCGCCCTCGGGTACGCCATCGCCCCCCTGATCGTGGCCCGGCACCTCCGCGACGTACCCACCCTGCAGCTGATCGCGCCCTGCCTCGCCCTGGCCGCGCTCGTCTACGCCCCGGCCGCCGTGGCGTCCCGGCCCGCCGCCATGCCCGACAGCGCGACCCTGGCGTCCCTCGCGGGCCTCGGCGTCATCTGCACGGCGCTGGCCTTCGTCGTCTTCCTCGAACTGATCAGGGAGGCGGGGCCGACCCGCGCGGTCGTCTTCACCTACGTCAACCCGGCCGTCGCGGTGGCGGCGGGCGTCACCTTCCTCTCCGAGCCGCTGACGGGGGACGTCGTGGCGGCGTTCGCCCTGATCCTCACCGGATCGGTCCTGGCGACGGCGACGGCGAGGGTGGCCGCGGCGCCGACCCGGCAGGACCGGCGGGTACCATGGTCGGCACGGCAGACGAGCCGGGCGGGCGGCCGCGTGAAGACCCCTTCGGGGGCCCTTCCCGAGGAACGTCCGGGCTCCACAGGGCAAGGTGGTGGCTAACGGCCACCCGGGGTGACCCGCGGGACAGTGCCACAGAGAACAGACCGCCGGGGACCGCAAGGCCCTCGGTAAGGGTGAAACGGTGGTGTAAGAGACCACCAGCGCCTGAGGTGACTCAGGCGGCTAGGTAAACCCCACCTGGAGCAAGGTCAAGAGGAGACGCCTCTTCTCAGGAAGAGGCGCCTCTGCGCGGATGATCGAGGGCTGCCCGCCCGAGTCCGCGGGTAGACCGCACGAGGCCGGCAGCAATGCCGGCCCTAGATGGATGGCCGTCACCGCGACGTCCGCGAGGACCCGCGGTACAGAACCCGGCGTACAGCCCGGCTCGTCTGCCCCACCCGCTCCGGCCCGCCCGGAGCGGCGCACCACCCAGGCCCGCGCCCGCTGGGCCGCAGCCTGCCGGGCCTTCCTCGGTACGCGTACGCTCCCGATGCGGAAGGCCCGCCATGACCCCCCAGGACGACCGCCCCGGCACCCCCGCCGACGCCGCCCCGCCCGCCGTCTCCTCCTTCGCGGAGCTGGCACTGCCGGGCGCGCTGCTGCGGACGCTCGACGGGCTCGGCGTCACCGAGCCCTTCCCGATCCAGGCCGCCACGCTGCCCAGCGCCCTCGCGGGCCGGGACGTCCTGGGCCGTGGCCGCACCGGCTCCGGCAAGACGCTCGCCTTCGGCCTGGCGCTGCTCGCCCGGCTCGCCGGGCGGCGCGCCGAGTCCAAGCAGCCCCTCGCGCTGGTCCTCGTGCCCACCCGCGAGCTCGCCCAGCAGGTCACCGAGGCGCTCACGCCGTACGCGGAGGCGCTGCGGCTGCGCATGGCCACCGTCGTCGGCGGCATCTCGATCGCCCGCCAGGCCGCCGCGCTGCGCGACGGCGCCGAGGTCGTCGTGGCCACCCCCGGACGCCTGCACGACCTCATCGACCGCAGGGGCTGCCGACTGGGCAAGGTCCGGATCACTGTCCTCGACGAGGCCGACCAGATGTGCGACATGGGCTTCCTGCCGCAGGTCACCGAGGCCCTCGACCAGGTGCGGCCCGACGGGCAGCGCCTGCTGTTCTCGGCCACCCTGGACCGGGACGTCGACCAGCTGGTCAGCGACTACCTGAACGACCCCGTCGTGCACTCCGTCGACCCGTCCGCGGGCGCCGTCACGACGATGGACCACCACGTCCTCGTCGTCCACGGCCCCGACCGGTACGCCGTCGTCACCGAGATCGCCGCCCGCGACGGCCGCGTCCTGCTCTTCCTGGACACCAAGCACGCCGTCGACCGCCTCACCAAGCACCTGCGGGACAGCGGGGTGCACGCCGAGGCCCTGCACAGCGGCAAGTCCCAGCCGCAGCGCACGCGTACCCTCGCGCAGTTCAAGGACGGCAGGCTCCCCGTTCTCGTGGCGACCAACGTCGCGGCCCGCGGTCTGCACGTCGACGACCTCGACCTCGTCGTCAACGTCGACCCGCCGACCGACCCCAAGGACTACCTGCACCGCGCGGGCCGCACCGCACGCGCCGGCGAGTCCGGCCGCGTCGTCACCCTGGTGCTGTCCAACCAGCGGCGCGAGACCGTCCAGGTGCTGGCCGACGCCGGCGTCGAGCCGAAGACGACCAAGGTGCGTTCGGGCGAGGCGGAGCTGTCCCGGATCACCGGCGCGAAGGCCCCCTCGGGCACCCCGCTCGACGGTGGCGCGGGCCGCGCCAAGAACCACAACGCGCCCTTCCGCGGCCTCGGCAGCACCAAGGAGGGTCCCGGCGGCTCGGGCGGCAAGGGTGGCGGCAAGTCGTCCTCACGGAAGACGGCCGAGGCCCGCAAGCTCGCGGAGGCGCGCAGGGCGGCTCGGGTGCGGCGCGGGGGCTGACCACGGAGGGCGGCACTCACCGGAGGGCTGTCAGCAGTCCTCCGTGTGGCTGAGGTGGATCAGATGGGCCACCGTGGGCGCGGTGCGCTTGCTGCGGATGCGGCGCAAGTACGTGCTCACGGTGTGCACGCTGATGCCCAGACGCCGGGCGATCTGCTTGTGGGAGAGGCCATCCGCGATATGGGCCAGCACCTGACGCTCCCTGTGGGACAACGCCGGCGGGTTCGGCGGGCGGCTGCTTACTGGCATCTTCCCTCCGGGAGGGACTGTCAACACGTACGACGGCTGTAGCCGCAACGTGATCTAACCACGCTTGTGAAGAAACAGAAAGGAAACCCCGCGTACCCAGGGGAAACGCGGCGCTACTGAGGGCGACAGGCCGTGTCAAGTCCCCAATTCGAGGGACTGTGAGCGGGGTTCGGCGCGGGTGACTGTGAAGGCGGCCTCGGCTGAGCGCAGCCGTGCACGTTCTCAAGGCAGCCCGGCGCGTGGACCAGGGGGGAAGCTTGCGGTACTTTCGCCTGCTCGTCGTGGGCAACGGCATATCGGCGTACGGCAGTTACCTGAACATGGTCGCCCTCAACGTCTTCGTCTACGAGGTGACCGACAGCGCCCTGGCCGCTGGAATCTTCATGGCCGTACGCCTGTTGACCAGCGTCGTCTCCGGCTTTGTGAGCGGGCGGCTGGTCTCGGTGCACGACCGGAAGATGTTGATGGTTGGCGCCGATCTCACACAGTGCGCCGCCATGATAGCGCTGCTGATCGCGCCCGACGGGGGCCGCGCCGGACTGCTGTACGTGCTGGCCGTCGTGACCGGCTTCTGCTCGACCCTCTCCGGTGTCGCGCTGCGCAGCAGCATCCCCGAGATCGTCGGCGGCGACCTGCGGCTGCGCGCCAACTCGCTGCTCGCGACCGGGCGTTCCCTCGCCATGATCGCCGGTTTCGCCTCCGCGGGGGTCGTGGTCGCGCAACTCGGCTACGTCGCCGCGATCTCCCTCGACGCCGCCACGTTCGCGGTCTCCGCGTGCGTCCTGCTCTCCCTGCCGATCCGTACGCGGGCGCGGCGGGAGAAGGACGGGGGCGCTGAGGAGGGCGCGGCCGAGGACGGTTCGACGGGTGACTCCGGGGAGCGTGGCGTCGGCGCGCTGATCCTGCTGCGGGCCGCCCCCGTCCTCGCCCTGATGATCGCGCTCAGGGCCGCCGACGGCCTCGGCTCCTCCTCCCACAACGTGGCCCTGCCGGTCTACTCCAGCGACCTCGACCCGTCCCATCCGGCCACGTTCGTCAGCCAGTTCTGGGCGACGTGGGCCATCGGCAACATCGTCATGCAGCAGGTGTGCGGGCGGTGGGCCGGGCGCGGCGGGCGGCAGGGGCCGGGGGAGCGGGCCTTCGCGGTCGGGGCGTGCGTGATGTCGGCCGCGTTCATCGTGGTCTTCGCCGGGCTGCCCACGTACGTGGCGGTCGCGGCCGCCCTCGTCGCGGGCATGGCCGACGGGCTCACCGAGATCGCCTATGTGACCAGGCTGCAGGCCGCCCCCGACGAGCAGCGCGGCAGGCTCTTCGGCCTCTCCGCGTCGGTCGAGAACACCGGCTTCGGTCTCGGCATGCTGGTCAGCGGCGCGCTGCTCGACCGCTTCTCGCCGTTCCACGTCGTGGGGCTGCTGCACGGGTCGGCCATCGTCCTGTGCTTCGGGATGTTCGTCGCCCTGGTGCGTCAGGGGCGGAGAGCGGCGTCCGACGACCCCTTACCGGTGGCGCAGGAGCCGCCGCACCGGCAGGGCAATGAATCCGTGGAGCGCGAGAGCGAGGCCCCCCGATGACCACAGCCGCTGCCCCCGCCCGTGACGCCGTCGCCGTCATCGGCATGTCCTTCCGGCTGCCCGGCGCCGACACCCCCGAGGAGTTCTGGCGCACGATCCACGACGGCGCCGACCGCATCCGCCGCTTCACCGAGGGCGAACTCGCCGCCGCCGGGGTGCCCGAAGAGGTGTACCGGGCCGAGGAGTTCGTCGGGGCGAGCGGGGTGCTCGACGGGATCGCGGGCTTCGACGCGGCGTTCTTCGGGATGAGTGCGCACGAGGCGCGGATCACCGATCCGCAGCAGCGGCTGTTCCTGGAGTGTGTGCACCACGCGCTGGAGGACGCGGGGTACGCGGGGGGACGGTCCGGGGGTGCTCGCAACGACGTCGGCGTGTACGCGAGCACCGGCTATCACCTCTACTCCCTCCAGACGTACCTCCAGAACAACGTCCTCCAGGGCGGCATCGAGGACTGGGTCGCCGGGCTCCAGGTCACCATCGGCAACTTCACCGACTTCACCGCCAACCGCGCCGCCTACCGGCTCGGCCTGACCGGCCCCGCCGTCAACGTCCAGACGGCGTGCTCCAGTTCGCTCACGGCGGCCTGCCTCGCCGCGCAGTCCGTGGTCGCCGGGGAGTGCGACATCGCCGTCGCCGGGGCCACCGCCCTCCACGTGCCGCAGGTGCTCGGCTACCAGTACGTCAAGGGGTCCATCCTCTCCAAGAGCGGCCGCCTGCGGCCCTTCGACGCCGACGCGGACGGGACCGTCGGCGGCACGGGGGTCGTGGCGCTGGTGCTCAAGCGCCTGGACCGGGCCGTCGCGGACGGTGACCACATCCACGGCGTCATCCGGGGCTGGGGCGTCAACAACGACGGCGCGGACAAGAAGGCGTTCAGCGCGCCCAGCGCGGACGGCCAGCGCGGTGCGATCCGCCGCGCCCTGGAACGTGCGGGCGTCGACGCGGGCACGGTCGGCTATCTGGAGACGCACGGCACCGGCACGTTCAAGGGCGACCCCATCGAATTCGAGGGTGCCACCGCCGCGTTCCGCGCCGACACCGACCGCACGGGCTACTGCGCCCTCGGCTCCGTGAAGGCCAACATCGGCCACCTCGACGTGTGTTCGGGCCTGGCGAGCCTGGTCAAGACCCTCCTGGTCCTGCGGCACGGCGTCATCCCGCCGATGGCCAACTTCCGCCGCCCCAACCCCGCCCTGGACCTCGCGGCCAGCCCGTTCCACATCCCCGAATCCGCCCGGCCGTGGCCCGCGGGCGACGTGCCGCGCAGGGCCTGCGTCAGCTCGTTCGGTGTCGGCGGCACCAACGTCCACATGGTCCTGGAGGAGGCCCCGGGGCCCACGCCGAGGCCCGCCGCCGACGTGCCGCCGCCCCCGGGCGTCCTGGTGGTCTCCGGCCACACGGAGAAGGCGCTCGCCGACAACGCCGCGGCCCTCCGCGACCACCTGCGCGCCCACCCCGCGACGCACCACGCCGACCTCGTGACCACGCTGGCCCTGGGCCGTTCCCACCGGGGCCACCGGCTCGCGGTGCGCGGCGACACGGTGGCGGCGCTGACGGGGGCGCTGGACGAGTGGATCGCGGGGTCCGGACCGTCCCGGTCACGGCGGTCGGGCGGAGGCGGCGTCGGCTTCCTCTTCACGGGGCAGGGCAGCCTTCACCGGGGCGCGGCCCGTCCCCTGTACGGGCGCTTCGCCGTCGTACGCGAAGTCCTGGACGCCTGCGAGCGGCAGTTCGCCGGCCTCACCGGCGGGGGCAGCCTCCTCGGCCCGCTGCTCGGCGACGCCGGGAGCGGGGACCCAGGGGAGCCGGTCCTCGACACCGAGGTGGCGCAGCCCGCCCTCTTCGCGCTGCAGTGCGCGCTCGTCCGCCTGTGGCAGGAGGCAGGGATCGAGCCGGACGTGGTGGCGGGACACAGCGTGGGGGAGTACGGCGCGCTGTACGCGGCCGGTGTGCTCGGCGTCGAGGACGGGCTGCGGCTGACCGCGGGGCGGGGCAGGCTCATGCGGGAGCGGTGCGCGCCCGGCGCGATGGTCGCCGTCCCGACGGACGCGCACACGGCGCGGAACCTGGCGGCGGAGGTGCCCGGCGTGGAGCTCGCCGTCACGAACGGCGAACACAGTCAGGTCCTCGCGGGCCCGGCGGACGCCATGGCACGCCTGACGGAACTCCTCGCCGGGCGCGGCATCGACGTACGCGCGCTCCCGGTGCGGCACGCCTTCCACACGGCCCTCATGGACCCGGCGCTCGACGGGGTGCGGGAACTGGTCGGCGGGGTGCAGTGGCGGGGGAGCCGCGTGCCGTTCGTGAGCGGGCTCGACGGGCGTACGCGGCCGGCCGGGTGGGTGCCGGACGCCGACTATGTCGTACGTCAGGCGCGTGAGCCGGTCCGGTTCGCCGACGTACTGGGGGAGTTGGCAGCCTCGTACGACAACGTTGGCACGCTGCTGGAGATCGGCCCGCACACGACACTCAGCGGCCTCGCGCGGCGCGCGCTCCCGGACCGGGCCGGGCATCCGACGCTGCGGCGCGGCGCGGGGCTCGCACCGCTGTGGGACGCGGCCGCCGGGCTGTTCCGGGCGGGGGCGCCGGTCGCCTGGCGGGCCTTCATGGGCGGGACGGGCGGCCGGAGGATCCCGCTGCCCGGATACCGCTTCCAGCACAAGGACTACTGGACGGGGCCGGAGAACCACCTCCCCCGGCCCGTGAAACCCGAACAACCCGTACGCGAACAACCGACAAGGGATGGGGCGGCAGTGGCACAGGACGAGGCAGCGGTCGAGCGGGTGCTCCAGCACATCATCAAGGTCACCGCGAAACACCTCAGCTACGACACCAGCGAGATAGCGGAGGACGCGTCCTTCTTCGACCTCGGCGCGGACTCGCTGCAGATGATCGGGGTGCTCCGGGAACTGGAGGAGGAGCACCGGGTCAAGGTGTCGATGCGGGAGCTCTTCGAGGAGGCGGGAACGGCGCGCGGCCTGGCGGTGATCATCGCGGGCAAGGCGGCTCCGGCCCGCGCCTCGGCCCCCGCTGTGGCCCCGGCCCCCACCGTGGCCTCGGCCCCCGTGGCGGCGACCGAGGAGCGCCCGGCCGTCCACGACACTCCGCCTGCCGCCGTGGACGCCACGCGTCAGGACGCGTACGCCACCCGTCATGAGGTCGAAGAGCTCCGGCGGCAGCTCCAGCAGCTCACGCAGGTGCAGCTCCAGCTGATGGGACAGCTCTCCCAGCTGCTCACCGCGCAGGCGGGCCGATGACCGGGGGAGCGGACACCGTATCCGCCGCCGTCGACCAGGACCTCGCCGCGATGGCCGAGCTCTCGCGGCGCATCGCCCGGCAGATGGACACCCCGCAGGAGGCGCAGCCCCCGGCCGAGTCCCCGGCGCCCCGCCCGGCCCAGCACGGGCCGCGCCTGGAGGTCGCCCGCGGCTCCGGCATGATCCGCGGCAACGCGACCGACACGCAGCGGGCCCATCTCGACGACCTGGTGCGCCGCTACACCGCGAAGACGCCCACGTCGAAGAGCATCGCCCAGCGCTACCGGCGCGTGCTCGCCGACAGCAGGGCGGCGGTCGGCTTCCGCAGCAGCACGAAGGAGATGCTGTATCCGATCGCGGGGCGCCGGGCGCGGGGGTCGTGGCTGGAGGACATCGACGGCAACCGGTACGTCGACATCACGATGGGCTTCGGCGTCCTGCTCTTCGGGCACGAGCCCGCCTTCGTCACCGAGGCGGTCCGCGAGCACCTCTCGCGCGGCATCCAGCTCGGCCCGCGCAACGTGGAGACCGGCGAGGCCGCCGAGCTGCTCGCCGAGCTGACCGGGATGGAGCGCGTCGCCTTCGCCAACTCCGGTACGGAGGCGAACTCCGCGGCGATCCGGCTCGCCCGCGCCGCCACGGGACGCTCCCGCATCATCACGTTCGAGGGCGCGTACCACGGCCACAACGACAACGTGCTCGGGCGCTCCCCGCGCACCGGCGGCGAGGGCCTGACGACGGTCCCGATGTCCGCGGGCGTCCCGCAGGGCGCCGTCGCCGACCTGCTCGTCCTGCCGTACGGCGGGGAGGAGAGCCTCGCCGTCATCGAGCAGCAGGCCGCCGACATCGCCGCGGTCGTCGTCGAGCCCGTGCAGAGCCGCCACCCGTCGCTCCGGCCCGCCGACTTCGTACGCCGCCTGCGCGAGCTGACCCGTCGGCACGGCATCGTGCTCCTCTTCGACGAGATGCTGACCGGCTTCCGTCCCGCGCCGCGCGGCGCCCAGGAGCTCTACGGGGTCACGCCCGACCTCGCCACGTACGGGAAACTGCTCGGCGGCGGCTTCCCCATCGGTGCCATCGCCGGCCGCGCCGACATCATGGACGGCATCGACGGCGGCCACTGGAGCTACGGGGACGACAGCTACCCGGCCGCCGACACCACGTTCTTCGGCGGTACGTACATCCAGCACCCGGTGTCGATGGTCGCCACCCGCGCCGTGCTCGCCCACCTCAAGGAGCACAGCCCGCGCCTCCAGGAGCGGCTGAACGCCCGCACGGACGAACTGGCCGCCACGCTCAACTCGTTCTTCGAGGCCGAGGGATACGCGCTGAGCATGAGCCACTTCGGCTCGATGTTCCGCTTCGAGCACCGCGCGGACATGGAACTCCTCTACCACCACCTGATGCTGCGCGGCGTGCACGTGTGGGAGTGGCGCAACTTCTTCCTGTCCACCGAACACTCCGACGGCGACGTCGAGTTCATCGCGGAAGCGGTGAAGGACTCGCTCCGGGAGTTGCGCGGGGCCGGGTTCCCGCTCGGGAACAAGCCCGCGGTGCCCGCGCGGAGGGCCACTCCCGAGGCGGTTCCCGTTCCCGGGGCGGCTCCCGTTCCCGCGGCGAAGCCTAAGGCCATGGCCTGGAACCGTGCGGCCGTGACCGCTCAGCGGCCGGAGCGGCCGGAGCGGCCGGAGGGGGCGGAACGGAAGTCCCGCCCCCTCGACTTCGGCGTCTACTTCTTCGGCGACTATCCGCAGGACGACGACGCGACCTCCGGGCACGGCAAGTACGACCACCTCCTGGAGACGGCCCGGTTCGCCGACCGCCACGGCTTCCACTCCCTGTGGATCCCCGAGCGGCACTTCCACTCCTTCGGCGGCCTCTTCCCCAACCCCGTCGTCCTCGCCGCCGCGCTCGCCCGCGAGACCGGGCGCATCCGCATCAACGCGGGTTCCGTCGTGCTGCCGCTGCACGACCCGATCCGGGTGGCCGAAGAGTGGTCGATGGTCGACAACCTCTCCGGCGGCCGGATCGGCATCGGCTGCGCGAGCGGCTGGCACGCCAACGACTTCGTCTTCTTCCCCGAGCGCTTCGGCTCCCACAAGGAGCTGATGTACGAACAGGTCGCGGAGGTACGGAAGTTGTGGCGCGGCGAGGCGGTGCGCCGCACCACCGGGAAGGGGGAGAGCGACCTGCGGCTGTTCCCCCGGCCCGTGCAGGACGCGCCGCCGATGTACACGGCGGTCGTCGGCAACCCCGCGTCGTACGAGCTCGCGGCCCGCAACGACGTCGGCATCGTCACCAACCTCATGACCCAGAGCGTCGAGCAGCTACGCGACAACGTCGCGCTCTACCGCCGTACGCGCGCCGAGTGCGGCCTCGACCCGGACGCCGGGCACGTGGCCGTGCTGCTGCACACCTACCTCGCCGAGGACCACGCGGCGGCCCGCGCCGTCGCACGCGACCCCCTGGCGCGGTACATGCGCTCGTCCCTGTCCCTGTTCGGCAACGTGGCGAACAGCCTGGGCCAGAAGATCGACATGTCCGCCCTGAGCGAGGACGACCTGGATGTGGTCTTCCGCCGCGCCTACGACCGCTACTGCGACCAGCGCGCCCTCATCGGCAGCCCCGAGAGTGTGCGGCCCGTCGTGGACGCGGTGCGCGCGGCGGGCGCGGACGAAATCGTCGGGCTCGTCGACTTCGGCGTGGAGCCGACGGCGCTGCGGGAGGGGCTGCGGCACTTCGACGCGCTGCGCGGCGCGCACGAGAGCGCGCCCGTGCCGGTGGCCGCCGACCGGGGCGCGCCGCTCTCCCCGGGTCAGCAGCGTGTCTGGTTCCTGGAGCGGATGCTGCCGGGCCGCACCGCGTACAACGAGACCAAGGCCATCGAGCTCGAAGGCCCGCTGGACGTCCCGGCGCTGCGGGCCGCGCTCGGCGACCTGGCCGCGCGCCACGGTCAGCTGCGCACCGTCTTCCGTGAAGTGGCGGGGGAGGCACGCCAGTTCACGCGCCCGCCGGGCGGGGTGGACTTCGAGGTCGTCGACGGCACGGGGGGCGGGGACGCCGTCGCCGCCGTCCTCGCGCACGAGAGCGAGCGCCGCTTCGACC
The DNA here is from genome assembly GCF_008642315.1 of Streptomyces venezuelae. Classification (NCBI taxonomy): domain Bacteria; kingdom Bacillati; phylum Actinomycetota; class Actinomycetes; order Kitasatosporales; family Streptomycetaceae; genus Streptomyces; species Streptomyces venezuelae. The sequence goes on from NZ_CP029192.1 coordinate 6,320,677, forward strand.
TGGCGGAGGGCCCGCTGTTCGTCACACGTCTCGTCCGGCTCGGCGAGCGGCGGCACGTCCTCGTGCTCTCCCTGCACCACATCGTGATGGACGCGGCGTCCGCGGCCGTGCTCGCCCGCGATGTGTCCGCCCTCTACCGAGCCCGGCTGCGGGGCGAGCCGTCGACGGACCTCCCGGCCCTCACCCGCACCTACGCGGACCACGCCCGCACCCAGCTCGACTCCCTGGGCGGCCCCGAGGCGGCCGAGGACCTGGCGTACTGGAAGAAGGCGCTCGACGGCGACCTGCCCGTCCTCGACCTGCCGACCGACCGGCCGAGGCCCGCGGTGATGACGTCCAACGGCCGGGCCCTGTTCCGCACCCTGGACCCCGAACTGTCCACACGGTTGCGGGAGTTCAGCCGGACCCGCCGCAGCACCCTCTTCATGACCCTGCTCGCCGGCTACGCGGCCGCGCTGCACCGGGTCACCGGCCAGGACGATCTGGTCGTCGGCACGCCGATGTCCGACCGCAAGCCCGAGTACGAGGACGTCATCGGCTTCTTCGTCAACACGCTCGCGCTGCGCCTCGACCTCTCCGGGGACCCGGACTTCACCACGCTCCTCGACCGGGTGCGCGGGGTGGCCCTGGACGCGTACGACCACGCCGGCGTGCCCTTCGAGGCGGTCGTGCGGGAGCTGGCGCCGCCGCGCACCCTGGACCGTACGCCCGTCTTCCAGACGCTCGCCGAGTTCGAGACGGGCGACCCGTTCCTCTTCGACCTGCCCGAGGTGCGGGCGACACCGCTCGACTCGGGCCCGGACAAGGCGCTGACCGACCTCAGCGTCTACTTCACCGACCTGCCGGACGGCATCCGCTGCCACCTGGAGTACCACACGGACCTCTTCGACGAGGCGACGGTCGACGCGCTCTTCGGGACGTTCAGGGGCATCCTCGCGGAGGCGGTGGGCGCGGACCTCACGGACCCGGACCCCGCGGGCGCGGTGCCGGGGGAGTGGCGCCACGGGCCGGTCCGGCAGCGGACGAGCAGCACGGTCGACTCGCTGACGTCGCGGTGGGCGCAGGTGGCCCCCGGCCGTACGGCGGTGATCAGCGGCGAAGGCGAGCTGACGTACGGAGAGTTGGAGGAGCGCGCGGAGCGGCTCGCGGCGGTGCTGCGTACGGCGGAAGGGCCCGGCACACCGGTCGCGCTGTGGCTGCCGCGCGGCGCCGACCTGATCGTCGCGATGCTGGCGGCCCTCAAGTCGGGGCGCGGGTACGTCCCCCTGGACCCGGCCCAGGGCACGGCGCGGGCCGAGGCGGTCCTCGCGGAGTGCGGGGCGCGGGTTCTGGTGACGGGCACGAGCGCGGACCCGGGAGCCGGGCGACCGAAGGTCCCGGCCGGGACGGCGCTGGTGGACGTCTCGGCGAGCATGACGGCCCGCCGGGACGGAACCACGGCCCCCGACACCGCGACCGCCGCCCCCGACTCCCTCTGCTTCGCCATCTACACCTCCGGCAGCACCGGGACCCCCAAGGGCGTCGCCCTTCCGCACCGGGCCGTCGTCGATCTCTGCCAGTGGCACCACGAGCGGTTCGGGTTCACCGTGGACGACCGCAGTGCCGCCGTCTGCAGCCAGGGCTTCGACGCCGCCGCCCTGGAGATCTGGCCGGCGCTGACGGCGGGTGCCACCGTCGTCGTGGCGGACGAGGCGGTTCGCAAGGATCCGGCCGCGCTGGCCCGCTGGTACGCGGACCGGGGCGTCACCTTCTCGATCCTGCCGACCGCCCTCGGCGAGGCGGTCCTCGCCCTTCCCGAGCCCCAACAGCCGCCTCTGCGTCACCTGTTGCTCGGCGGCGATGTGATGCGGGCCCGCCCGCGCCCCGGCGCGCCGTACGAGACGGTCAACGTGTACGGGCCGACCGAGGTGACCGTGCTGTGCACGGCCGAGACGGTCGGGCCGCGCTCCCCGGACGGACCCGACCTGCCGATCCCGATCGGCCGGCCCGTCCACAACGTCACCCTCCGGGTGCTCGGCGCGGACGGCCGCGAGGTTCCCGCCGGGGAGGTCGGGGAGCTGTACGTCGGCGGGCCCGGCGTGGCCACCGGGTACCTGGGGCGGCCCGAGCTGACGGCCGAGCGCTTCGTGCGTGATCCACACGGCACCGGCGGGCGGATGTACCGCACCGGCGACCTGGTGTGCTGGAGGGGTGACGGCGCCCTGGAGTTCCGCGGCCGTACGGACGACCAGGTGAAGGTGCGGGGTCACCGTGTCGAGCCCGAAGAGGTGTCCCGCGCGCTCAACGGCCTCGCCGGGGTGCGCGACGGCGTCGTGCTTGCCCGTCGCGACCGCCACGGCGACGCCCGCCTCGTCGCCTACGTGGTGCGCGACGGCGCGCACGACCCCGGCGTCGCCGCGCAGGAGCTCTGCGAACGGCTGACGGCCGGCCTCGCCGAGCGGCTGCCCGACCACCTCGTGCCCCGCGCCTGGGCCGTCCTGCCCGGCCTTCCGCTGTCCGGCAACGGCAAGCTTGACCGCGCCGCCCTGCCCGCGCCCGGCATCGTGACCAACCCCGAGACGCCCCCGCACGCAACCGGTTCCGCGCAGTCGGGGGCCGCGGACGCGGCGTCCGTCGAGGCGCGGCTCAAGCGGCTCTGGGCCGAGGAGTTCGAGGTCGACGCGTCGGCTATCGCGCCGGACGCGTCCTTCTTCGAGCTCGGCGGGCATTCCCTCACGGCGATCCGGCTGGCCAACGGCGTACGGGAGGAGTTCGGCACGGAGTACCCCGTGGCGCGCTTCTACGAGGAGCCCACGTTCCGGGCGATGGCCGCCCACCTGGCGCGGGACGGGGTCCGCCCGGCGGCGGGCGGTGAGACCGCGGAGCCCGGCGACACGCCTGCCCGTGCCCCTCTCACCGCCCAGCAGTCCGCCTTCCTCACCCGCCACCGCACCCATCCGCGCCCGCAGATCTACAACGTGGCGATGCGGCTCACCCTGACGGGAGCGCTCGACGTACCGGCCCTGCGCACCGCGCTCACCCGGCTCGTCGCCCGGCACGAGGCGCTGCGGACGCGCTTCGTGGCGGACGGCGAGGGGGAGTGGTGGCAGGAGGCGTTGCCGGCGCGGCCCGTGGCCCTGCCCGAGGAGGACCTGTTCGCGCGGCTCGGGTCGGCGGACGCCGCGGCCGACGAGGCGGAGCGGCTGGCGGGGGATGCGGTGGCCGTCCCCTTCGACATCGAGGCCGAACTCGCGCCCGTGCTGCGGCTGATGCGGGTGGACGGCGACCGCTGGGTGCTGCTCTTCGTCCTGCACCACGCGGCCTGCGACGGCTGGTCGGTCAGTCTGCTGCTGCGTGAGCTGGCGGCGCTGTACGGGGCCGCGGCCACCGGGGCCCCCGACGGCCTGCCCGCCGCCGAGAGCCTTCCGCAGCCGGGCGAGTACGCGCGCTGGCAGCGCGAGCAGACCCGTACGCAGGACAAGGGCCGCCTGGTCGACTACTGGGCGCGGGAGTTGGCGGGCGCGCGGTACGGGATGCCGCTGCCGCTTGACCGGGTCCGTCCGGCGGAGCTGAGCGGTGCGGGCGACGTCGTCCTGTTCACGGTGGACAAGGAGGCGCGCGCCGACGTGGAGGCGCTGGCGCGACGGCACCGTACGACTCCCTTCGTGGTGACGGCGGCCGCGTTCGCGCGGCTGGTCGCTGAGGTGGGGGAGCAGGGCCCTGACGTCGTGCTCGGCATCTCCCACGCCAACCGCGAGCGGCGCGAGTTCGAGGCGCTGGCGGCCTGCACGGTGTCGTCCTTCACGCTGCGGGTCCGGGGCGATGCGGACGCGTCGTTCGGGGAGCTGGTGGACCGGGCGGCGCGGGCCGCGGTCGGTGCCATCGACCATGCGGCGCCGCTCCGCGCGGTGGCGGCGGACGTGGGTGCGGTGCTGGGCACGGAGGTGCCGGACCGGCTGCCGCTGGGGTTCCAGTACCAGAGCTCGCTGGAGACCGAGGTCGAACTGCCGGGCCTGGCCACGGCGGTCGAGGACCTCGCGGTCCCGGGCGCACGCTCCGAGTTCAACTTCGGGCTGATCCCGACGGGCGACGTGCTCTCCGGGTATCTGGAGTACTCGACCGACCTGTGGGACCGGTCCACGGTCGAGGCCTGGACCGAGGCGTACGTGCGGCTCCTGGCGAAGGAGGTGGGGGAGGCGCTCCGGGGCGAGAGGTGAGTCCGGGGGGAGGGGGCCACGTGGGGTGAGAGGGGCACGTGCGCTGCACGGCCGGAATTGGTCGTGACATGTCAAGAATCATCAAGCCTTGCCTTGTCACTCCAAGGTCCCTGTGCCTCAATGGGCGGCGGGCCGGACAGCTGACTACCCGTCAGGAATGCGAGGCCCCCGCCCTCCCCCCACCCCACGAAGGCAGGTCCCCCATGCGGAACGGCAGACTCGGCAGAGGAATCGGCACGGCTCTCGGCGTCGGCGCCCTCGCCGTCGGTGCGCTCGCGACGGCGCCCGCGGCGGGCGCCGTCGAACCGCAGAGCGCCACGCTCTCGTTCGACTGCGGAACGTACGGCTCGGGCACGGCGACGCTCTCCGCGAGCCAGGACGGCACCAGCGCGACCATCGAGGTGTCGACCTCGGCGATAAAGGCCCCGATCGACATCGGAGCGGGCTCGGTGAACTCGACGCTCACCCTCGCGAAGAACGGCTCGGGGACGACCGACTTCACCGGCAGCTCCAACCCGGCCATCCCGGCGGGCGGCGACGTCTCCACCGGACCGCTCACCGGGACCGTCGCCGCGGGCGACAGCCTGGAGGGCACGTCCCTGAAGATCGTCGTCTTCGGCCTCACGGTGACGTGCGACGCGACGTCGGCGCAGTCACCGGGACCGTTCGTCTTCTGACCCGCACCCTCCGACCCGCACCCCTCACACCGCGGCGAGGGGGCGCCAGTACTGCTCCGTCCCCTCGTCGCGTACGACGTAACCGAGCTCCCGTACCGTCCCGCCGAGGTCACCGGCGTCCCGCGGCGCCTTCCGCTTCAGCGCGGCCTCGCGCGCCGCGAGCAGCGCGTGGACCTCGGCGGGGAGGTCCGGGGTGCCGGGAATCCAGCGGCGGAACAGTGCCGCGTGCGGGTCGCTGTCCCGCCACGGGTAACCGTGTGCGCGGAACGCCCCGGCCAGCGCGGCGGCGCGCGGTGCGTGCGCGCCGCGCACGAGTTCGCCCGAATCCGTGCCGAGCAGCACGAGCTGCTTGCCGTCGAGGAACACCGCCGAGACGTCGGCGCGTGCGAAGGCCCGGGGCCGGCTGTCCCGCACGACCTCCACCCGCTCGTCGGTGAGCGTCAGGCTCATCTCCTCCGCGTGCGCGGCGAGGACGAGCAGGACACCGGCGACGAGGCCCGCCGCCACGAAGAGCCCGAGCTGCCAGGGCGCGTCGAGCCTGCCGAGGAACTCGATGCCGTCCCGCCACGGCAGTACCGGCGACCCGGACGCCCAGCGGGCGAACGGCGGCAGCGCGAGCCCGAGCAGCAGCCCGAGGAGCGGCGTGCCGACGAGCAGCACCAGCAGGTCGCTCCGCGGGTGACCGAGGCGGGTGGCCGCGCCTGGCGCCCCGCCGTCCTCCTCGCCGTACCGCCCGCCCCGTACCTCGCTGTTCCCGCGCTCTTTGCCCGGCATCTCGTGGACTCCGTTCCGCCCGTCGACCGTCTTCACTCCGGACGCTAGGAGGGAGGAGGGGCGTCGCACAGCGGCCGAAAGTCGGTCCCGCACCTACTTCGGTAGCCATCCCCCGCGAAACCCGGTCGCCGTCGCGCCACGGCGCCTCTACCGTGCCGATCATGCTTCCCGAAGTGACCACGGACGAAGAGTGGGACCGCGTCGTCCCCGACGACACGATCGTGCGGCCCGCCGCCGAGGACCTGTGCGCCCGCCTCGGGCTCGCCGGGGCGCGCCTCACCCGCTACTCCGCGGGCTCCCAGCCGGTCTACGCGGTCGGCGACGCCCACGTACTGAAGCTGTTCCCCGGGACGGCCGCGCGGGACGCCGTCACCGAGGCCCGCGTCCTCGGCCATGTGGAGGGCCGCCTCCCCGTCCCCACGCCCCGCCTGCATGCCGAGGGGCCGTACGAGAACGGCTGGCGCTACGTCCTGATGTCCCGCCTGCCCGGCGAGGACCTCTCCGCCGCCTGGCCGCGCATCCCGCGCGCCGACCGCGAGCGCGTCGTCACCGACGCCGCCGAAGCGCTCGCCGCGCTCCACGCGCTCGACCCGGCCCCGCTCGCCGACGTCCTCGGGCCCGGCGACTGGGGCGCGTTCGTCGACCGGCAGCGGGCCGGAGCGGTCGCCCGCCAGCGGAAGTGCGGACTGCCGGAGGCCTGGCTGGAGCAGCTCCCCGTGTTCCTGGACTCCGTGCCGCTGCCCGACGCGGGGAGCGTACGGCCGGCGCTGCTGCACACCGAGTTCATGCGCCAGCACTTGATCGTCGACCCGGCCGACGGCTGGCGGCTCACCGGGCTCTTCGACTTCGAGCCCGCGATGATCGGCGATCCCGCGTACGACTTCGTGGGCGTCGGCCTCTTCGTCACGCGCGCCGAACCGGGCCTGCTCGCCCGCTTCATGAAGGCGTACGGCCGGACGTTCGAGCCACGTCCGCTGCTCGCGTACACCCTGCTCCACGTGTACAGCAATCTGCCCTGGTACCTGCGGGAACTGCCCGCTCCGCCGGAGCCGACGCCGGACGCGCTGGCGGAGGCGTGGTTCGGGCGGTAGAGCCCGTCAGACGGTCCGCAACGGCCGGTGCGGGCCCTCCGGCAGCACGACGCCGATCGCGTCGCCGGGGCGGACCTCGCCGCCGCGGCGCACGACGCTCATCACGCCCGCCTTGTAGAAGACGGTCCCCGACGCGTCACGGCCGACGACTTTCTTCATCAGGCCGGCCTGGTAGTCGTCGATCTGCCGGCAGGGGTTGCGCAGGCCCGTGATCTCCAGGACCGCTTCGTCGCCCAGGTGCAGAAGGGCGCCGGTGGGGAGGCCCAGGAGGTCGATGCCGCGCGTGGTGACGTTCTCGCCGAGCTCGCCGGGCGCCACGGTGAAGCCGTCCTTGGCCAGCTCGTCGAAGAGCTCCTCGTGCATGAGGTGGACCTGGCGCAGGTTCGGCTGGTCCGGGTCCTGCGCGACACGGAAGCGGTGCTTCACCTTCGTACCCGCGTGCACGTCCCCCTCGACGCCGAGGCCCGTGAGCAGCGTGACGCTCTCACGGGTCGGCTTGGTGAAGGAGTACGTTGCGTTGCTGCTGACCGCAGCGACCGTGGCGCCCATACGGCGACCCTAACCCGCCTCAGCCCACCGGAACCAAGGTCAGATAGGTGATGCCGAGCACTCCGCGGTAGCCGCGCAGCCACGACGAACGCTGGGCGTCCACGCGTGCGCGGGTCTCCGCCGCCTCCGGGTGGTCGGGATGCGCCGCCAGCCACTCCTCGACGTCGGCACGGTAGCCCGACTCGAACTCCTCCCACTCGTCCACGCCCGCCGTCTCCACCCGCAGCGGGCGGAATCCGGCCTCGATCGCCGCGTCCACGAGGTCCCCCAGGTACAGGTGCTCGCCGGCGTCGGCGTCCGGCCACATCCCGGCCAGCTCCCGCGCGGTGGGCTCGCGCTCCCAGAAGCCCTCGCCGAGCACGACACGGCCGCCCGGCTCGACCAGGCCCCGCAGCGCGCGGAGCGCCTCGACGGTGGCCAGGGCGGGTGCGGCGGAGCTGAGGGCCTGGCTCGCGCCGAGGCACAGGACGACGTCGGCGGGGCCGCGGGCGGTGTCCCGCGCCGTCTCCTCGACGAACAGGACCCGGCCGTCGAGCCCGCGCTCCTTCGCGGCCGCCCGGCCGCGGTCCAGGTCCTCGCCCTTGATGTCGACGCCGATGCCGGTGGCGCCGGGGACGGCTTCGAGGACGCGGAGCAGCAACTCGCCCCACCCGCAGCCCAGATCGAGCACGGTGCGCGGACCGGACGCGGCGAGGCGCTCGACGAGCCGCTGTGCGCGGGCTTCGGAGAGGGGGCCGTGGAAGGTGAGGCGGGTGAGGCGCGGCGGCCGTTCGCCGTCGGCGGGAGTCGTCTCGCTGGTCTCAGTGGTCATGAACGGGGACGCTAGCCCGACGACCGGCGGGCGGCACAACGGTTTTGGTGCCGCCGTGGGCCGTGGAGCGTTCGTCGACGCGGCGCAGGTGGTCGGCGAGGACGGCCGCCGCGTCCGGGGTGAGCGTGCGCAGGGCGACCATGGCGGTGACGATGACGTCGCAGAGCTCGGCCCGCACGTCGTCCCAGCTGTGCGTGGTGCCCTTGCGCGGGTTCTGCCCCGTGGCCCCGATCACCGCCTGCGCGACCTCGCCGACCTCTTCCGAGAGCTTCAACATGCGCAGCAGCAGGGCTGCTTGGGGCTGCTGCTGGTTGTGCGCGTCGAGCCAGGCGTGGAGCCGCTCGACGGTGGGCCAGGGGTCGCCGTCGGCGGGTTCGGCGGGTTCGGCGGGTTCGGCGGGGGAGGCGGGCTGGGCGGGGGAGGGGGGCTGCTGCTCGTCGTCCATGCCCCGCAGACTGCCACGAGCCCTGCCGTGCTTCTCCCGTCGGGCGACGGCGGGCGCCCCGGACCCGCGGGCCCGGGCCCCGCGCGCCGGGCCTCAGCGCGCTAGGCCCCCCGCGCCGCCGTCTCGTCGTTGTCCGCCGCGGGCTCGTCGGGTCGCGCCGCCGCGCGTACGTTCTTGTTCCTCGCGCCGATCGTCGCGAGCACCCCGACCGCCGTGCCCGCGAGTGCGGCGGGGACCATCCAGGAGCGGTTGAGGGAGTGGCCGAGCGCGTGGTCGGCGGAGTAGCGGCCGGGTCCGGTGACGGCGAGTGCGGCGGAGACCATGCCGAGGAACGCCGGGTACTCGTAGCCGCCGCCCTGGCTGAAGAAGCCGTTCGGCGCATGCACGGCCGCTGCGCCCGCCATCGCGCCTGCCGCCGCCGAGCCCGCCGCGGGCGTCGCGAGCCCGAGCGCGAGGAGCGCGCCGCCGCCCGCCTCGCAGAGACCGGCGACGACGGCGTTCAGGCGGCCCGGCGCGTATCCGACGGATTCCATGAAGGCGCCGGTGCCCGCGACACCGCCGCCGCCGAACCAGCCGAACAGTTTCTGGGCGCCGTGGGCGGCGAGCACGCCGCCGGTTCCCGCGCGGAGCAGCAGCAGCCCGAGGTCACGGCGGTCCAGGCACGTGCAGGTGGTCATGGGAACTCCTGGTTCGGCCCCTCGGCGGGGTGGCGGTCGCGTCCGCCTCCACCGTCCACCGGACCGGCCCCGGCCACCCGGTCACCGGGCCGTACGGGTGACGCCCGTACGGCGGGGCAGCGGTGGCGGCGGGCCGCGCCCGGTGTGAGCGTGAACCCATGAGCATCCAGGTGAACCGGCTCGCGGACCCCACGGTCCGGGCCTTCGTGACCGCGGTGAACTCCCACGACAAGGCCGCCTTCGAGGCCCTGCTCGCGCCCGGCGCGACCATGTCGGACGACGGCACGGACCGTGACGTCGCCGACTGGACGGACCGCGAGATCTTCTCGTCCAACGGCCACATGGACGTCGAGTCGGAGGCGGACGGAGGCCGCGTGCTGACGGTCTCGTACCGCAACGACGCCTGGGGGGAGATGCGTACGAAGTGGCGCTTCACCGTCGACGACGGGAAGGTCACCCGCTTCGAGACGGGCCAGGCCTGACGGAACGTCGTAAGAGCGTCCGTCGAAAGGCCTTCCATCGCGGGGGTTCCGTCGCAGGGCGACCGTTCCGCGGCGCGGAACGTTCCCGCGGCCCCAACCGCGGGCCCCCGCCGCGGAGCGGTCGCCCTCCCCTCCCCTGATGGTGGTCAGTGGCAGCTGATGGAGCCCGAGGCCAGCCGCGTCCACTTGCAGGAGTCGAGCTGCGAGCCGCTCGGCTTGATCAGGCGGGCCTTGTCGCCGGTGTTGTTCCAGACGTAGTTGGTACGGCCCCAGTAGCGCACGCCGGAGGCGTTGGAGCCCTTGCCGGTGCGGACCTTGACGGTCTTGCCGGCGCCGATGTTGTAGCTGCCGAAGGTGTACGTGTAGCCGGTGTCGTCCTTCAGCTTGTAGCCCTTGAGCTGGACCGCCGAGCGGCCGCTGTTGTGGATGTTCACCCACTCCGCGTTCAGCGAGGAGTTCGAACGGCTGTCCCGGCCCGGGCTGTCGTACTGGATGGTGCCGAGGTGCAGACCGCCCTGGTGACGAGCCGTCGCGGCCGACGCGGGGGACGCGGCGAGCAGCGACACCGACAGGGCGGCGGCGGCGAGGACGGCGGGGGCCGTGGTGCGTATGCGCAAGGAGTGCTCCAAGTGTGAAGTTCTCGTGGAGAGGAACTGAGCATAAGGGGAGCAGTGACCCCGATTGATGCGGTAGTTCCTATTCCACTTGTGGAGATCTCGCGCCGGCCCCCGGGCCGCGCCATCGCCTCAGCCGCGCCCCACGTACGGCATGTTCGTCGCGAGCACCGTCGCGAACTGAACGTTCGCCTCCAGCGGCAGCTCCGCCATGTGCCGCACCGTGCGGGCCACGTCCGACACGTCCATCACCGGCTCGCTCGCCAGCTCGCCGTTGGCCTGGAGGATGCCGGACTGCATGCGTTCGGTCATGTCGGTCGCGGCGTTGCCGATGTCGATCTGGCCGACCGCGATCCGGTACGGCCTGCCGTCCAGGGAGAGGGACTTCGTCAGGCCGGTCAGGGCGTGCTTCGTCGCCGTGTACGCCACCGAGTTGGGGCGCGGGGCGTGCGCCGAGATGGAGCCGTTGTTGATGATGCGGCCGCCCTGGGGGTCCTGCTCCTTCATCTGCCGGAACGCCGCCTGCGCGCACAGGAAAGCGCCGTTCAGGTTGGTGTCGACGACGTGGCGCCAGGCGTCGTAGGGGAGTTCCTCGACCGGGACGCCGCCGGGGCCGAACGTGCCGGCGTTGTTGAAGAGGAGGTCCAGGCGGCCGAAGGCGTCGCCGACGCGGGCGAAGAGGGCCGCCACGTCCTCGGGGCGCGACACGTCCGTACGCACGCAGACGACGGCGTCGTCCCGCGCGCCCGACCCGGCGGCCGCGAGGGCCGCCGTCTCCTCCAGGGTCTCGGTGCGGCGGCCCGCGAGCGTCACGGACCAGCCCGCGGCGAGCAGTTCGAGGGCGACGGAGCGGCCGATCCCGGACCCGGCGCCGGTCACCACGGCGACCTTGGACGAGGCTCCGGAAGGGGTGGTCCCCGACCCGTTCGATGCGGCAGTTCGCTCAGCGTTCATGGCCCCGCAGCGTACGGGAGGGGCGTCCACGCGGACATCATCCGCCCGCCATACGGGTGTTGTGTACGCGACAGTCGCGCGTCGTCCCCCACTACTTCCATGCCCCTGACACCAATCGTCAGGGGAGGGCCACATGACCAACGCAGGCCAGCAGCACGCACCCGAGATCCGGGCCGCCGCCCAGCACGTGGGACGCCGTCGCTTCCTCACCGTCACGGGCGCCGCCGCCGCACTCGCCTTCGCCACCAACCTGCCCACCGCGGGCGTCGCGGGCGCCGCCGAGCTCGACGCCCGGCGCCTCGCGGACAACCCCTTCACCCTCGGCGTCGCGTCGGGCGACCCGCAGCCCACCTCGGTCCTGCTCTGGACCCGCCTCGCCCCCGCCCCCTACGAGCCCGGCGGCGGCCTCCCGCAGCAGCGCGTCACCGTCCAGTGGGAGGTCGCCCACGACGCCCGGTTCCGGCGCGTCGCCAGACGGGGCACGGTCACCGCGCACCCCGAGTTCAGCCACACCGTGCACGTCGAGGCGGACCACCTGCTCCCGGGCCGCACCTACTACTTCCGCTTCAGGACCGGCAGCTGGATCAGCGAGACCGGCCGCACCCGCACCGCGCCCCACCAGGGCGCCCGCCCCGGCAGCCTCACCCTCGCCGCCGTCTCCTGCCAGGCGTACCACGACGGGTACTTCACCGCGTACAAGCACCTCGCCCAGGACGATGTCGACGTCGTCTTCCACCTCGGCGACTACCTCTACGAGTACGCGGTCAACGCGGTCGGCGGCGCCCGCAACTACACCGACCGCACGCTGCCCGCGCACTTCAACAAGGAGACGAAGACCCTGGAGGACTACCGCCTGCGGTACGCCCTCTACAAGCACGACCCCGACCTGCGCGCCGCACACGCCGCGCACCCCTTCGTCGTCACCTGGGACGACCACGAGACCGAGAACAACTACGCCGACGACATCTCCGAGAACGACGACCCGCCGGCCGAGTTCCTGCTGCGCCGCGCCGCCGCCTACCGCGCCTACTGGGAGAACCAGCCGCTGCGCCGCGCCCAGCTGCCGAGCGGACCCGACCTGCAGCTCTACCGGCGCCTCACCTGGGGCACGCTCGCCCAGTTCGACATCCTGGACACCCGCCAGTACCGCTCCGACCAGGCCTACGGCGACACGGCCCACGTCCCGGGACCCGAGTCGGACGACCCGGCGCGCAGCATCACCGGCGCCACCCAGGAGCGCTGGCTCATCGACGGCTGGCGCCGCTCGAAGGCCCTGTGGAACGTCGTACCGCAGCAGGTCGCCTTCTCCGAGCGCAGGCTGGACCTCAACGCGCAGGCCAAGCTCTCCATGGACGCCTGGGACGGCTACCGCGCCTCCCGCAAGCGGGTCCTGGCGGGCGCCGAGGCCGCGCGCCTGGACAACCTCATGGTCCTCACCGGCGACGTGCACGTCGGCTACGCCTTCGACATCAAGGACGACTTCGACGACCCCTCCTCGAAGAACGTCGGCACGGAGATCGTCGCCACGTCCATCGCGAGCGGCAAGGACGGCGCGGACAAGCCCGCCAACTGGAACACGCTCATGAAGGCCAACCCGCACATGAAGTTCTACAACGGCCGCCGCGGCTACGTGACCGTCGCCCTCGACCGCAACTCCGCGCTCGCCGACTTCAAGACGGTCCCCGTGATCACCAAGCCGGGCGCCCCCATCAGCACGGCTGCGTCCTTCGTGACGGAGGCGGGAAACCCGGGCCTGCACCCGGCGTAGCCGGAAACCGGTCCGTACCACCCACCCACAGCTGCGACGATAGAAGCCGCAGAGGCGAGACGCAGCGACTGGGAGGGGCGCGATGCCTGAGCTCGGGCAGGCCACGGAAGACCATCCGATACCGAAGGCGGCGGAGCCATCCGGTCCCGCCGCCCTTCGCCGTACTGGAGCCCTGGTCACCCTCGTGCTCGGCGGGCTCACCGCCGTCCCCGCGCTCTCCATGGACATGTACCTGCCGGCGCTGCCGGAGGTCACCGACGCCCTGAGCTCCCCGGCCGCGACCGTCCAGCTGACCCTGACGGCCTGTCTCATGGGCATGGCACTCGGCCAGCTCGTCGTCGGCCCCATGAGCGACAAGTGGGGCCGCCGCCGACCGCTCCTCGCCGGCCTGCTCGTCTACGTGATCGCCACCGCGGCCTGCGCCTTCGCGCCCACCGTCGAGCTCCTCATCGGCTTCCGCCTGCTCCAGGGCCTCGCGGGCTCCGCCGGGATCGTCATCGCCCGCGCGATCGTCCGCGACCTGTACGACGGCGTGGCGATGGCCCGCTTCTTCTCCACCCTGATGCTGATCTCCGGCGTCGCCCCCGTCGCCGCGCCCCTCATCGGCGGCCAGGTGCTCCGCTTCACCGACTGGCGCGGCATCTTCGTCGTCCTCACGGTCGTCGGCACCGCCCTGACCCTGCTGGTCTGGCGCCGCCTGCCCGAGACCCTCGCCCCCGAGAAGCGGCACAGCGGCGGCACCGTCGAGGCGCTGCGCACCATGAAGTCGCTCCTCGCCGACCGCGTCTTCGCCGGCTACATGATCGCGGGCGGCTTCGCGTTCGCCGCGCTCTTCGCGTACATCTCCGCCTCGCCCTTCGTGATCCAGGAGATCTACGGCGCGTCCCCGCAGACCTTCAGCCTCCTCTTCGGCGTCAACTCCGTCGGACTGATCGCCGCGGGCCAGATCAACGGCAAGATCCTCGTCGGCCGCACCAGTCTCAACAAGGTCCTCGCCGTCGGCTTCGCCATGATCACGGTTGCCGCGGTGGCGCTGCTGCTCATGACCACCGGCGTCTTCGGCGACGTCGGCCTGGTTCCCGTCGCCGCCGGGCTCTTCGTCCTCATGTCGTCGATGGGCCTCACCCTGCCCAACACCCAGTCCCTCGCACTGAACCGCACCCCGCACGCCGCGGGCTCCGCCTCCGCGCTCCTCGGCACCTCCTCCTTCCTCGTCGGCGCCGTCGCCTCGCCCCTCGTCGGCATCGCGGGCGAGGACACGGCCGTCCCGATGGCCGTGGTCCAACTGGCCTGCGCGGTGGCAGCCATCGCATGCTTCGTAGGACTGTGCCGCCCCTGGCAGCACGAACCCACGGCGCACGCGACGGAGGCGGACCACTGAGCGCACCCAGACTCCTGCGCCCCGGCACCCCGGACCGCGCGGGCCTCGACCCCGACGAGATCGGCCGCCTCGTCGCCGAGGTGACCGACCTGACGCGCGGGCCGCGGCCCTGGTGCGCGGGCGCCGTCGTCCTCGTGGGCCGCGGGCCCGTCATCGCCGCGGAGCAGGCGGCGGGCTGGGCGGTGCGCTACGCCTCGTACGACCCGGTAGCCGACAGCGGCGTCGAGCTGCCGCCCGAATGGCGGGTGCCGATGCGCACGACCACGCCCTTCGACCTGGCCTCCCTCACCAAGCTCTTCACGACCGTCGCCGCCGTGCAGCAGCTGGAGCGGGGCACACTCGGCATCGACGCGCTCGTCGGGGCGTACGTCCCCGAATTCACGGCCGCCGCGCAGCACCGCATCACGGTCCGCCAGCTGCTCACCCACACCTCCGGGCTCCGGCCCGAGCTGCCGCTGTACGACTGCCGGGACGCCGCGGCGCGCCTGGCCGCGCTGCGCGCCGAGGCCCCCGCCACCGAACCCGGCGACTACGTCTACTCCGACCTGAACATGCTGCTCCTCCAGCACATCCTGGAGCGCCTCACCCGCCGCCCGCTGGACGACCTGATCCGCGAGGGCATCACCCGCCCGCTCGGCATGACGGCCACGGGCTTCGGACCGCGCCCCGACGCGGCCGCGACGGAGGACCAGCGCAAGCCCTGGGCCAAGGCCGACCGGGGGATGCTGCGCGGCACCGTCCACGACGAGAACGCGTGGGCGCTCGGCGGCGTCGCGGGACACGCGGGGCTGTTCTCCACGGCTCGCGACCTGGCGGTGCTCTGCCGCACGCTGCTGTGCGGCGGGTCGTACGGCAGGGCGCGCATCCTCGGGCCCGACTTCGTCGAGCTGATGCTCGCGGGGTCCGGCCTCGGCTTCGGCATCGACCAGCCCTGGTTCATGGGCGAGCTCGCGGGGCGGGGGGCGGCGGGCCACACGGGGTTCACGGGGACGTCGCTGGTCCTCGATCCGTCGACGGACACGTTCTTGGTCCTGCTCGCCAACACGGTCCATCCGCGCCGGCGGGCGGCGGACAACGCGCCCCGGGTCGCGGCGGCGACGCGGCTCGCTCGCGCGGCGCGGGGACGGTAGCGCTGCGCTTGCTCGGGGGCGGTGACGCGGCCTCGTCTGCCCGACTGGGCAGCGTCGGCGGGTGCGGGCCGCCGGTGGCTGGTCGCGCAGTTCCCCGCGCCCCTGAGCAGCCCCTGCGGGTCTGTCGCGCAGTTCCCCGCGCCCCTGAGCAGCCCCTGCGGGTCTGTCGCGCAGTTCCCCGCGCCCCTAACCCCGGCGGGGCTGGGTCGCGGGGTTCTTCGCGTCCTTGCGGGGGGCGTTCGTGTGTCTTGGTTGTGCGGGGCCCTGGCGGTGCCGGGGGTGTTTTTAGGGGCGCGGGGAACTGCGCGACCAGCCGGAGCGGGCCCGCAGCCGCCGACGCTGCCCGGCCGGGCAGACGAGCCCGTGTCCAGGGCTCAGGCACAGTGGGGGGCACGTGTCACACCCGCCCCCCGTAGAATCACGGGGTGAACGCCCCCACCCCCCAGGCCACGGCCACCGCGTCCCCGGCCGAGACCCTGCGCGCCGCCCTCGCCGGGCTGCTGGACGGTCTTCCGCCGCGGCAGGCGACCCAGGCCGTCGAGCGGCTGATCGCGAACTATCGGGGGCGGACCCCGACCGACGCGCCGATCCTGCGGGACCGTGCGGATGTCGTGGCGTACGCGGCGTACCGGATGCCCGCGACCTTCGAGGCGGTCCGTGCCGCGCTCGGCGCGCTCGCGGACGCCGCGCCACAAGGGTGGGCGCCCGGGAGTCACGTGGACGTGGGCGGCGGAACCGGCGCGGCGACGTGGGCCGTCGCGGCGACCTGGGCGGGGGAGCGGCCCGTGACGGTCCTCGACTGGGCCGAGCCCGCGCTCGCACTGGGACGGGAACTGGCCGGCGCGGCACCTCAGCTGCGCGACGTCCAGTGGCAGCGCTCCCGTATCGGAGCGGCGCTCGCGATCGAGAGCACTGATCTCGTCACGGTGTCGTACGTGCTGGGAGAGCTCACCGAAGCCGACCGGCGGTCCGTCGTCGACGCCGCCGCCCACGCGGCGGAACAGGCCGTCGTCGTCATCGAGCCCGGCACCCCCGACGGCTACCAGCGCGTCATCGAGGCGCGCGACCGCCTCATCGCCGCCGGCTACCGCGTCGCCGCGCCCTGCCCGCACAGCGCCGCCTGCCCCATCGAGCCCGGCACGGACTGGTGCCACTTCTCCGCCCGCGTCAGCAGGTCGTCCCTGCACCGCCGGGTCAAGGGCGGCTCCCTGGCGTACGAGGACGAGAAGTTCAGCTACGTCGCCGCGGTCCGCTTCGACCCGGAACCCGCGCCCACGCGCATCGTGCGCCGCCCGCAGATCCGCAAGGGCCAGGTCCTCCTCGACCTGTGCGAGGCCGAGGAGGTGCTGCGCAGGGAGACCGTGACCAAGCGCCACGGCCTCCTCTACCGCGCCGCGCGCGACGCGGACTGGGGCGACGCGTGGCCGCCCCCGTCCGCGCAGTGAACTACCTCGGGCCCCAGGTCCCCTGGTTCACCGAGCAGTTCCAGCCCGACCCGCGCAGCGTGAACTTCACGCCGAACGAACGGGTGTTGAGCAGCCGGGTCTTCACCTTGAAGCCGAGCTTCGCCTTGCCGGCGAAGGACTTGTCGTAGACCGAGACGGTCTTCGTCGTGCGGTGGGTGATCTTGCCGCCCGTCGGCGTCGCCGTCCTGAAGCGGACGTTCTTGGTGTTGGTCACCGTGAAGGTGACCTTCTTGATGCTCTTCGTGGTCTTGCTCTTGATGCCGAAGTACAGGCCACCGTTGGTCACGTTCCCGTAGCGGTCGTACGAGAAGCGCTTCGGGTAGACGATGTCGATCGGGCAGCCGTTGACGACCCGCGGCGAGGCCTTGGCGGTCGGTCCGGACGCCGCGGAAGCGGACCCGGCCAGGCCCAGCTGTGCGGCGGTGAGCGCCCCCGCGGTGGCCAGAACTGCGGCGGACATGCGCATGCGGTTCACTGCGCTGATACCTCTTCTTCCCCCTGGGCCCTGGTGGGCCCAACTTTTTGGTTGTGGTGTTGCGTTCGTATTGTTAGCACGAAGTCGGCCAGATGGCTGAACCGCCCCTGTTCACGGCCGGTCCGCCGCTGTTCTTAAAAGGTTCTTAGAGTCGGCGACTACTTACTGGTCCATGCCGAACAAGAGCAGCTCTCCCGGCCACGCCCGCAGGCGGTCGGAGACCCGTTTCCTCGCCCTGTCCATCGCCCTCGCGGTCGCCGCCGCGGGAGCCACCACGTACGCCTTCACCGCCGGGGCGCAGGAGCCGCACGGCCGCGACGTCGAACTCTCCCTCGACGGCGGCACCGCGGTCGTCGACACCGCCACGCTCGCCGTCCGCGCCCGCACCGGCGCGGGGCGCGACCTGACCCTCTCCGACGCCGCGGGCACCGACCTCGGCACGCCGGGCCCCGTGACCCGCACCGGCAAGGACCGGGCACGCTGGAGCTACCCCGCACGCGGCATCGACGTCACCGCGCGCACCGACCACGGCCGCCTCTCCCTCAGCATGAAGGCGCACCGCGACACCAAGGTCAGCTGGCCCGTCACCGGCACCGACGCCACCGCCTCCTCCCTCCAACTGCCCCGCGGCGAAGGCCTGGACATACCCGTCGAGGACGCGTTCTGGACGAAGGGGAAAGGCCAACTCGCGGGCAGTACCGTCGACATGAGCGAAGGGCTGACCCTGCCCCTGTGGGGCTACACCCTCGGCAAACACACCGGCAAGCGGACCGGTGTCAGCTACCTCACGCCCACCGACATCGGCACGGACCTCGGCTTCACCGCCGACGACGGGCGGCTGCGCACCACCGCCGAGCACACCTTCGACCGGGGCGAGGGCACCCGCGACTACACCGTCACGTTCGCCCTGACCGACGGCAACGCGGTCGCGCCCGCCGCCGACTACCGCTCCTACCTCGCCGAGCGCGGCCGCCTCGGCAGCCTGAAGCGGAAGATCGCGAAGAACCCGGCCACGGAGAAGCTCCTCGGCGCCTTCCACGCCTACACCTGGGGCACCGCCCGCAAGGCGGAGGGCGTCGAACGGCTCCGTGAGCTCGGCGTCGACCGGATGTGGCTCGGCTACGACGCGGGCCCCGGCCCCATGGACAAGGCCGCGGTGAGCGCCGCCAAGAAGGCCGGCTACCTCGTCGGACCCTACGACTCCTTCGCCAACGGCCAGGACCCGAAGAGCGCGGACAGCCCCACCTCCGCCTGGCCGGGCACCGTCTACCCCGACTACTGCGTGCGCGACGCGAAGGGCGAGCCCGAGACCGGCTTCGGCGGCCGCGGCTGCTACCTCAGCTCCCAGGCCTTCGAGCAGTCCGAACCGCGCGAGCACCACCTCGCGGACCGCACCCGCTCCATGGTCGCCAACGGCGCCGACAGCTACTTCCTCGACGTGGACGCCACCGGCGAACTCTTCCGTGACCACGCCGAGGGCCACCGCATGACCAAGGCGAAGGACCGCACGAACCGCCTCGCGCGGATGCAGCGCATCGCGGAGCACGGGAAGGGCGGCCTCGTCCTCGGCTCCGAGACCGCCGGAGCCTGGGCCAACCAGGTCCTCGCCTTCGACCACGGCGCGGGCACCCCGGTCGCCGACGGCCTGTGGGCGCTCCAGAAGGACCGCGAGAAGTGGGGCGGCTACTACCCGGAGGACGCGCCCGGCATCTTCTTCAAGCCGGTCGACCTGCCCGCCGACCTCGACAAGGCGATGTACGACCCGCGCTACCGCGTGCCGCTCTACGAGACCGCGCTGCACGGCTCGCTCGTCAACGCCGAGCGCTGGGAGCTCTCGTACGAGAAGCTGCCGGACCAGAAGACCGACCGCGCGTTGACCGCGATGCTCTACAACACCCCGCTCAACTACGTCCTCGACGGCCCCTCCCTGAAGCAGCACGGTGCCGAACTCGCGGCGCTGCAGAAGTACTTCGCGCCGCTGCACAAGGCCGCGGGCACCGAGCCCCTCACCTCCTACCGGCGCCTGACCGCCGACAACACGGTCCAGCGCACGGTGTTCGGCGGGGGCACGCTGACCGTCACGGCCAACTTCGGCACCACGGCGCACGACGGGCTGCCGGGCGGCTGCGTCGACGCCCGCCTCAAGGGTGACGACGAACCGCGCCGGCTCTGCCCGGCCGACCTGCGGAAGAGTTAGCTCCGCAGCTCCTGCGTGCAGCACTTCACGCTGCCGCCGCCCTTGAGCAGTTCGCTCAGATCCATCGGGACGGGTTCGTAGCCCCGCTCGCGCAGCGGCTGGAAGAGACCAGCCGCGGCCTGCGGCAGCAGTACGTGGAGCCCGTCGGAGACGGCGTTGAGCCCGAGCGCCACGGCGTCGGGCTCCTCGGCGATCAGCGCGTCGGGGAAGAGCCGCCGCAGGACCGCGCGGCTGCCGGGCGAGAAGGCGGGCGGGTAGTACATGACGTCGTCCGCCGCGTCGTCCAGGACGGCGAGTGCGGTGTCCAGGTGGTAGTAGCGGGGGTCGACGAGGTCGAGGCCGATGACCGGGCGGCCGAAGCACTCCTGTGCCTCGCCGTGGGAGAGCGGGCTGGCCCGGAAGCCGCGTCCGGCCAGGACGTAGGAGGACGTGACGGCGAAGTCGCCCTCGCCCTCGTTGATGTGGACGGGTTCGTGGATCTCGGTGAAGCCGTGGGCGCGGAACCACTCCAGGTGGGCCACGGCCTCCGGCTCGCGCTCGGCGTAGGCGAAGCGGGCGCCCAGCACGCGGCCCCCGACGACGGTCGCGCCGTTCGCCGCGTAGACCATGTCCGGCAGGCCGGGCCGGGGGGTGAGCTCCTCGACGGTGTGGCCGAGCGAGCGGTAGCGGTCGCGCAGGTCCTCCCACTGGGCGATGGCGAGGGGGACGTCGACCGGTTTGGTGGGGTCCATCCAGGGGTTGATGGAGTAAGTGACCTTGAAGTGTGCCGGTGGGCACATCAGATAGCGCCGGGGTGTGGCGCGCCGAGGAGAGCGAGGATTACGGGACAAAGAAGGCTCCTCACGTACCGCAGGGTCATGTGCTGCCCTTGGTGGGGCAGTTGATGCCCATAGTGCGGTGTGAGGAGCCTTCGCGCTGTGCACCGAACGGGTGGTTGCCGAGATGGTCATCCGCACCACCCGTGCCATGCCTCACGGCCTGCCGTGCGCCTCGCGGCCCTCCCGCAGCCTGCGCAGCAGCTCACGCTTCTGCTGCTGGGGGCTGAGCCCGCCGCCGACACGGTCGCCGCGGCCCGCGCCGCGCAGTGCGCCGCGGGAGAGATTGCTGCGCGTGCCGCCGACGCCCAGCATGTTTCCGGATCCACCTCGGGTCATGTCGTACTCCTTCAGCGTGCGTCGACACCTTTAACGAGACGGAGCGTCTCGCGATATCGACTACTATCAGCGAGACGGAACGTCTTGTCAAGACGGGACGTCTCGGTTCGCCCGCTGCTACATTCGACGCATGGTCCAGAAGACTGCCCCCGACTCCACGCGCCGCAGCGAACGCTCGCGCCGCGCGATCTACGACGCCGCCCTCGCCCTCGTCACCGAGGTCGGCTACGCGAAGCTCACGATCGAGGCCATCGCCGCCCGCGCCGGCGTCGGCAAGCAGACGATCTACCGCTGGTGGACGTCCAAGGGCGCCGTCCTGCTCGACGCCTTCCTCGACCTCGGCGAACAGGCCGCACGCGCCGCGAGCGAGAACGCGGGCCAGGCCGAGCTCCAGACGGAGATCCCCAACTCGGGCGACCTGGAGGCCGACCTCAAGTACGTGATGCGGGCCACCGTCGACGAGTTCAACGACGCCAAGTACGACGCCCCCTACCGCGCGCTCGCCGCCGAGGGGCTGCTCAACCCCGAGCTCGGCGCCGAGTTCGTCGAGAAGCTCCTGGAGCCGCAGCTCCAGCTCTACGTGCGGCGCGTGGAGCAGGCCCGCGACGCCGGGCAGGTCGCCCCCGGCATCGACCCCCGCATCGCCCTGGAACTGTGGGCGAGCCCGCTCGCCCAGCGCTGGATGATGCGCTCGGGGCCGCTCACCCACGCCTACGCCGACACGCTCGTGGAGTACGCCCTCTACGGCATCACTCCGCGCCCCGAGGCACCCTGACCGGGCTCACCGCCGGACCGGCCCGCCGACCCTGACCCGCTTGTACTTCTTGACCGGCGTGCGCGAGAGCAGGCCGGGGGCGTCCGTGATCACGCCGTTGCAGCCGAGCCACAGCACCCGGTCCCGCTGCCTCGGCTTGGTCACCGTGTGCGCCCACACCCGCGGAATGCCCGAGTTGACCGCCCGCAGCAGGTCGCCGTCGCGCGCCTTGTAGTCCACGTCCAGGACGTCCACGAACGCCGCCCACCCCTCCGGGCGGTCGGTGAGCATCTGCCCCCGGGAACGCCACAGCTGGGCCAGCAGCCCCAGCCGGTGGGCGCGCCGCGCGACCGCCGGGTCGTTGGTGTTCACGAACACCGAGCGGGTCAGCCCGCGCGACCGGATGAGCCGGGCGAGCGGATCGAGGCTCTTGGGGTCCTTGGCCTCCAGCATCAGCATGATCTTCCCGCCGAACCGGTCGAGGACCTCCGCGACCGTCGGCGGCCGCTCCGGGCGCCAGTTGCCCGGCAGCGTGGTCCCCGGCCGCAGCCGGACGGCCAGCCAGTCCCAGCGGTCCATGGTGCGGACCGAGCCGGACGCGTACGTGGTGCGGTCCACGGTCTCGTCGTGCATGACCACCAGGGTGCCGTCGCGCAGTATCCGCGTATCGAAGTCGATGACCTGGGCCGTGCCGCGTTCGAAGGCCGCCAGGAGGCCCGACATGCTGTTCTCCGGCACTTCCAGGGCCCCGCCGCGGTGGGCCGTGTAGACGACGCGGGGGAGTGCGTCCACGGTCAGGGGCCCGCCGCCCCACTCGATCGGGGCGAGGAACCCGTGCGGTGCCGTCAGGGTGAGCGCCGTGAGGCCCGTCAGCACAGTCCTAATGACCATGGCGCCCACGGTAGGCCGGTACATCACTCCTTGCACTGAAATAGACCGCTATGTCACCCACAGGCTGGCATCACCCCGGGAGACCCCGGATGTGAGCTCCGGCCCCCCGGGGCGCAGGATGGTGCGACCATGGGGTCATGCTTTCGGCACAACGGCGAGGTGAGGGGCTAGATGGGCGCGGAGTTCGGCAGCCGGTCCGGCGGGCAGGGCAGGATTTCCCAGTGGCTCCGTCGGCGTCCCAAGGACACATCGGCGGATGACCGGGCCCGCGAGGAGCTGCTCCTCGCCGCCGCGGGGGCCGGGCTGCCCCTCGCGCCCGCCGCGTATCCGTCGGGGTACCGATGTTCCTGCGACCGCATCGGCTGCCCCACACCGGCCCGGCACCCCGTCTCCTTCGCCTGGCAGACGCAGTCCACGACCGACCGCGGCCAGATCGAGCGGTGGGCCCGCCACCAGCCCCAGGCCAACTTCATCACCGCGACGGGCATGGTCCACGACGTCCTCGACGTACCGCTGGACGCCGGCCTCGAAGCCCTCGAACGGCTCCTCGCGGCCGGCATCGACGTCGGCCCCGTCGCCGAGTCGGGCGGCAGCAACGGACACGGCAGGCTCCTCTTCTTCACCGCGACCCGCGGCACCCCCGAGGACGAGGACGAGTGGTGGCCCTGCGAGCTGGACAGCCACCCCGAGACGATGGACGAACACCCGGGCCTGCGCTGGCACTGCCGGGGTTCCTACGTCCTGGTGCCGCCCGCCCGGCTCCCCGGTGACCTGGAGGTGCGCTGGCTGCGCGGCCCCGAGCACCCGCTGCCCGACCCGCTGACGCTCCTCGCGACGCTCACCGACGAGTGCGCCCGGGTCGCGGGCGAGCCCCAGGACGACATCGCCGCCTGGCCGTTGCGCGGCTGAGGGGCCGCTAGTCGCCCTTCGCGCCCGTCAACCCCTGGATGCGGCCGAGGAACGCCACATCGCCGCCACCCGTCGGGTCGACGACCACCTGGTTGGAGACCCGCTCCAGCATCAGGGTCTGCCGCACCGTGCCCTTGAGGAGGGCCTTCGCGTCCGCGTCGACCTTCGGGCTCAGGCCCTTGAACGCGGTCTGCTTCTCGTAGTGGTGCGTGGAGAAGAACATCAGCGCGCCGCCGTCCTCGGTGCGCAGGCCCAGCGGCGCGAACGTGCCCTCGTTGCGCGGCTCGTCGACGTACTGCACGGCGAGACCGGCCCGCTTGCTGTTGCGCTCGCGGTACGCCTTCCAGCGCGTCGTGTGATCGCCGGGCGCGAAGCCGTCGCCGCCCGACTTCAGGTACGTCGTGTACTCCTTGCCGAGGTCCGACGGGGCCATCGCGAGGTCCTTCGCGGTCGGCGCCACCGGCACGGCCCAGCCGTCCTCGTCCTTCTTCAGCTCCGGCATCTTCTGCGGCGACACCAGGTTCAGGTAGGTGGCCCGCCACATCTCGTCGGGGCCGCCCTTCGTGAACACCCACAGCCAGCGCAGGTCCGAGCGGCGGTTGGCCTTCGTGTCGGCCATGAACCAGCGCGGCCAGCCGGCCTTCTTCGGGATCGCGTACGTCGCGTCGGAGAGTTCGAGCGGCACGTGCCCCGCGTTGCCGTCCGGGTGCTGCACGCGCCGCGACTTCAGGCCGCCCTGGTTGATGGCGCCGAGGGGCCCGGTGATGCGGGGGGCGTCCAGGGCCGGGTCGTACGCCTTGTCCGCCGCGTTGTACGCCTTGAGGAAGTCCTTGAGGGCGCGCTCCGCCTCCGGCTTGGTGGCCGTGGGAACGATCTCCCGCTCACCGTGCACGGTCACGCATCCGGTCGCCGCGAGCGCGAGTGCCGTCACCGCCGCCGACGCCGTGACGGGCCTGCGCAGCCGTCGTGCCCTGCGAACGTTGCTCATCGGAATTCCCTCACCTACCCCTTCCCGGGCCCGAACCTTATCGGGCCCGGGAAAGGGTGCGTGGTGCGGGTCAGATCTCCTGCAGGAGCTGCGCGTTGACCCAGCCGCGCTTGCTGGTGCGGGGCAGGTCGCCGTAGTACCACTGGGTGTTGCGCTTCACCGTGTAGCAGCGGACGTAGACGTTGTCGAACCACTCGAGGCGCTTGCGCTTGCTGTAGCTCGTGCCGGGGCCCGAGTACGCGGTGGCGCCCACGTTGATGACCATCATGTTGTGGTTCTTGACGTTCTTGGTGCAGGCGCTGCCGCCGACCGCCGAGGCGGTCGGAGCGGTGATCAGCGAGGCGCCGAGCGCCACCGCGGTGACCGCGGTCAGCGTGGCAAGGCTCTTCCCGAACCGGGAGTTACGCATGGAGCTTCCCCGTAGGTCGATCGACTGATGAACGCGCCGATCATAGGCACACGCCTTTGCAACTTGACGAGTCCCGATCAACCCTGTTCCGGAACTGTTGCCCTCTCGGGCGCGGCCTTCCGCGGAGTGGAACGCGTCGGCGCGAAGAAGAACGCCAGCGTCGGGACGAGGTACAGCAGCCACACCACGACCTGCAGCACCGTCGGGTCGGGCTGGAAGTTGAAGACGCCCTTCAGGAGCGTGCCGTACCAACTGTCCGGCGGGATCGTCGCGCTGATGTCGAACGCCTTGTCGCTCAGGCCGCCGACGAACCGCGCCTCCTGGAGGTCGTGCACGCCGTACGCGAGGACGCCCGCGGCCACGACGACCAGCATCGCGCCGGTCCAGGTGAAGAACTTCGCGAGGTTGATGCGGACCGCGCCCCGGTAGAACAGCCAGCCGAGCGCGACCGCGGAGAGCAGCCCGAGGATCACGCCGATCAGCGGGGCGTGCGACCCGTCGCTCGACGCGCGGACCGACGCCCACACGAACAGTGCCGTCTCCAGGCCCTCCCGGCCGACCGCGAGGAACGCCGTCGCCACCAGCGCCGCCGTGCCCATCCGCGGGGCCGCGTCCAGCTTGCCGTGCAGCTCGGCCTTCAAGTGCCGTGCCGTGCGCCGCATCCAGAAGACCATCCACGTCACCAGGCCCACCGCGACGATCGACAGCGAGCCGCCGAGCGCCTCCTGCGCCTCGAACGTCAGCTCCGACGAGCCGAAGGTGAGCGCGCAGCCGAAGCCGAGTGCCAGCGCCACCGCGACGCCGATGCCCGCCCAGATGGGGACGAGCGCGTCCCGCCGCCCGGTCTTCACCAGGTACGCGATGAGGATGCAGACGACCAGGCTGGCCTCAAGGCCCTCGCGCAGGCCGATCAGATAGTTGCCGAACATCGGCTCATGCCTCCCCGGTGAACAGGCCCCTGCCCCACCAGTCGTCCTTGTCGCGGACGCCCGGCGGGACCGCGAAGACCGCGGAACCCACGTGCTGGATGTACTCGTTGAGCGCGTCGGAGCGCGACAGGCTGCGCTGCACCGGGATGAAGCCCTTGCGGAGGTCCCGCTGGTACGCGAGGAAGAACAGGCCCGCGTCCAGGCGGCCCAGGCCGTCGGTGCCGTCCGTGAAGGAGTAGCCGCGGCGCAGGATCGTCGCCCCGTCGTTGGTGTCGGGGTGGGCGAGGCGGACGTGCGCGTCCGGCTTCATCGCCTTGAGGAACGGCTCGTCCCGCTCCTTGGCCCTGCCGACCGGCGCGCCCTCGCCCTTGTCGCGGCCGAAGACGTCCTCCTGCTCCTGCAGCGAGGTCCGGTCCCACGTCTCGATGTTCATGCGGATCCGGCGGGCGACCAGGTAGGAGCCGCCCGTCATCCAGTCCGTGCCGTCCTTCGGCCCGACCCACACGTGCCGGGCGAGCGCGGCGGCGTCGGTGCCGGAGACGTTCCGCGTGCCGTCCTTGAAGCCCATCATGTTGCGCGGCGTCTGGGCGTCGGGCGTCGTCGAGGACGTCTTGCCGAAGCCCAGCTGGGACCAGCGCACGGCGACCTTGCCGAAGCCGATGCGGGCGAGGTTGCGGATCGCGTGCACCGCGACCTGCGGGTCGTCCGCGCAGGCCTGCACGCACAGGTCGCCGCCGCTGCGGTCCTTGTCGAGGTTGTCGCCGGGGAACTTGGGGAGGTCGACCAGGGCCTCGGGCCGCTTGTCGTCGAGCCCGAACTTCCCGAACAGGGAGGGCCCGAAGCCGATCGTGAGCGTCAGCCGGGACGGCCTGAGACCGAGGGCCTCGCCGGTGTCGTCCGGCGGCGCCTCGGCGAGCCCGCCGTACGCGCCCTCGCCGACCGCGTGGCCCGCGGTCATCCGCGCCGCGGCCTTCGTCCAGTCCTTGAGGAGCCGCACGAACTCCTCCCGGTCGTCCGTCTTCACGTCGAACGCCGCGAAGTGCAGCCGGTCCTGGACGGCGGTCGCGATGCCGGCCTGGTGCGCGCCGTGGAAGGCGACGGCGGCCCCCGGATCGGCGGCGGGTGTCACGTCGTCGCCGGAGCGGGCCATCGCCACGGCGCCGCCCGCCGCGGCCGCGCCGAGCGCGAGCCCGGCGCCGCCCCAGCCGAGCACGGAACGCCTCGTGGTGGTGGTCTCAGCCATCGTTCCCCCTTGCCGCTACTTGGACTCGGCGACGGCGGCGGCGAGCTTGGACAGCGGCTCGGCCAGCGCGTTGACGCCGTCGTGCAGCTCCTTGCGGTCCGCCTTGCCGACCTTGTCGTACGACGTGAACGCGTAGGAGCCGGCGCCGCCCTCGCGGTGCTTCTCCAGGAGCTTGTCCAGGGCAGCGAACTGCTTGTCGAGCTCCTTGGTGAGC
Source organism: Streptomyces venezuelae (assembly GCF_008642315.1). Taxonomy (NCBI): domain Bacteria; kingdom Bacillati; phylum Actinomycetota; class Actinomycetes; order Kitasatosporales; family Streptomycetaceae; genus Streptomyces; species Streptomyces venezuelae. The sequence continues at coordinate 6,347,855 of NZ_CP029192.1, forward strand.
GCCGGGTCGTTCTCGGCGGCGACCGGCTTCAGGAGTTCGTACGACTTCTGGGCGCCCTCGACGTTGGCCTTGAAGTCGACGAGGTCGGTGTGCGAGTAGCGCTCCTCCTCGCCGGTGACCTTGCCGGTGGCGACCTCGTCGAGGAGCTCCTTGGCGCCGTTGGCCATGGAGGTCGGCGTGATCACAGCCTTGCCGACCCGCTTCTGCCAGTCCAGGAGGTCCTTGTCGAGCTGCGTGGCGAGCGTCTTCTCGCGCTCGCCGATCTTCTTGTCCTTCCACAGCGCGCGCTCCAGACGGTGCCAGCCCGTCCAGTCCTTCGCCAGGTCCTGGCCCTCTTCGAGGCCGTCCTCGCGCACGTCGACCTTCGGGTCGATGTCGCCGAAGGACTCCGCGACCGGCTCGGTGCGCTCCCAGCCGATGCGGGAGGTGGCGTACGCCTTCTTCGCCGCGTCGAGGTCGCCCTTGCGCACGGCGTCGGTGAAGGTCTTCGTGGCGGGCAGCGTCTCGTCGGCCTGTGCCTGCGCGTAGGCGCGGTACGCGGCGACGGCCTTGTCCAGGCGCGGGTCGCGCTTCGCGCTCTTGCCGCCGCCGGTGACGGTGACCTTCTGGCGGATGCCGTCGCCCTTCATGCCGGGCTTGCAGGCGATGTCGTACGAGCCCGCCTTCACCTCGGCGGTCAGCTTCTGCTTGGTGCCGGGGCCGATGTTCTCGCGCTCGCCGACGATGCGGTCGTCGGGGAAGAGGAGGTAGACCTCGGTGACCTTGGAACCCTTGTTCTCGATGGCCAGCTCGACGTGTCCGGCGGTGAACTCCTTCTTGGAGACCTCGCACGCGTCGTCGGTGGCGGTCACGCTGACGCTGTTCGTCCCGCCGCTCTTGGCGTCGCTCTTCTCCGTGCAGCCGGTGACGGCGGTCAGGGCGGCCACGGCGACGACGGCGGTGACGACGGGGACACGGGCGGGTCGCACGGGGCGCATAGGGGGCTCCAAGGCGGTTCACGGCAGGCGCTGGCCTCGCCACAGGCGGGCGAGGCGGACCTAACTTAACTGAGCCTTACCTCGGTAATACCCGCCCGTTCCGTGATTCAGCTCTCACGTTCCACCACCGCTCACGGCCCGATCACAGCAGCCTGATGGATGGGCCATGACCAGGCAAAGCGACGGTCAAGCGGGGGTGTGCGGGCCCTGCGGCGGCTTCCGCAGCGGGGCGACCACGGGGGCGCCGGTGCGCGGATGCGGGAAGACCTCGACCGGCTGCCGGTACACCTCGGAGAGCAGTGCTTCCTCGAATACGTCGCCGGGGGCGCCCTCCGCCGCGACGGTCCCGTCGCGCAGCACCGCGACCCGGTCCGCGTACGCCGCCGCGAGCCCCAGATCGTGCAGGACCACCACGACCGCGTCACCGGCGGCCGCCCTCTCCCGGCAGATCCGCAGGACCAGCTCCTGATGGCGCAGGTCGAGGGCGGCGGTCGGCTCGTCGAGCAGCAGCAGCGGGGCGCGCTGGGCGAGGACGCGGGCCAGCGCGACCCGGGCCCGCTCGCCGCCGCTGAGCGCGGAGAAGGGGCGCGCGGCGAACTCCGTCACCTCGGTGGCCGCCATCGACGCGCGCACGATCCGGTCGTCGTCGTCCGCCGGACGCGTCCCGGCCCAGGGCGCGCGGCCCATGCGGACGACGTCCTCGACGGGGAAGGGGAAGGACAGCGCGGCGGACTGCGGCAGCACGGCCCTGCGCAGCGCGAGGTCCGGTGCGGGCCAGTCGGCGGCGGGCCTGCCGCAGACGCGTACGACCCCCTCGGCGGGTGGCAGGTCGGCGGCGAGCGCGGCCAACAGGGTCGACTTTCCCGCCCCGTTGGGCCCGACGAGGGCCAGCACCTCGCCCGCGCGAACGGCGAGCGACACCCCGCCCGACGCCTCGCCCGACATCCCGCCCGACTTCCCGCCCAGCACCTCGCGCCCGCCGAGCCGCACCCGCACCCCCTCGGCCTCGGCGAGGACGTCACCCGGGGCGGCCGGTGCGGGCAGCGCCCGGTCACGCCCCGCGAACAGCCTCCTGCTCAACTGCCCGATCATGCCCACCTGTCCGTTCACGCCCAGCCTCCCTGCCTGCGACGGGTCCTGCGCAGCAGCCAGAAGAAGAACGGGCTGCCGAAGAGCGCGGTCAGCACACCGAGCGGCAGCTCGGCGGGCGCGGCCAGCGTGCGCGCGGCCAGATCGGCCACGACGAGGACCAGCGCACCGCCGAGCGCGCTCCCGGGCACGAGGAAGCGGTGCCCGGGGCCCGCGGCCATCCTCAGCAGATGGGGGACGAGGAGGCCGACGAAGGTGATGATCCCGGCGACGGACACGGCCGCCGCGGTCAGCAGCGCCACCACGAGGACGAGCACGAGCCGCAGCCGTTCCACGTCCACGCCCAGGTGTCCGGCGGGCCGTTCGCCGAGCGACAGGAGGTCCAGCTTTCGGGAGTACAGCGGCGCGACGGCGAGGCCGAGCAGCGCGCAGGGCAGCACGGCGAGGACCTTCGGCCACGTCGCCTGGGCGAGCGAGCCGAGCTGCCAGAACGTGATCTGGCTGATCTGCGCGTTGTCCGCGAAGAAGATGCACAGGCCGATGAGGGCGCCCGCGAAGGCGTTCACGGCGATGCCGGTGAGGATCAGCGTGACGACTTCCGTGCGGCCGCCTTCGCGCGACATGGCGTACACGAGCAGGACGGTCGCGAGCCCGGCGACGAACGCGCAGACGGTGACGGTCCAGTTCCCGAAGAAGGAGAAGCCGAGCGCGATGGAGGCGACGGCGCCGACGGCGGCGCCCGACGAGATCCCGATCACGCCGGGTTCGGCGAGCGGATTGCCGAACACGCCCTGCATCAGGGCGCCCGCGCAGCCGAGCGAGGCGCCGACGAGGAGGGCGAGCACGACGCGCGGCAGCCGCACGTTCCACAGCACGCTCTCGCCGACCCGGTCGAGCGCGGCCCCGCCGAGCCCCATGCGGTGCTGCACGGAGGAGACGACGTCGCCGAGCGGGATGTCGTACGCGCCGACGCCCGCGGAGACCAGACACAGGACGACGAGGGCGGCGGCGAGGCCGACGGTCAGCGGGAGGGCGGCGCCCCGGCGGGTCCGAGGGGGCTCGTCGGGGGCCGCGGGGGTGGTCCTTCGGGCCCCGGGCCCGGTCAACAGGCTCATGACGCGGAGTCGCCCGCGTACAACTGCTTCACCAGGGACTTGAGGACCTGGTCGGTGCGTGGGCCGTAGTTGAGGAGGACGCCGTCGTCGACGGAGACGACGCGGCGGTCGAGGCCCGCGGGGGTCTCGGCGACGCCCGGCACCTTCAGGAGACCGTCGACGCCGCCCACCGAGTCCAGGCCCTTCGTCATCACGAGGATCGCGTCCGGCGCGGCCTTGGCGAGCGCCTCGCTGGTGATCGCGGTGAAGTCCTTGCGCAGCCCGGACTCCTTGCCCGCGTCGACCGCGCCCGCCGCCTCCAGGAGCGAACCCGCCCCCGACTCGCGGCCGCCCAGCAGATACACGGATGCGGAGCCGCGCAGATAGAGGAAGGCGACCCGCGGCTTCTTTCCGCGGGTCCCGGCGGGGATGTCGTCACGGACCGCGTCGATCCGCCGCTCGGTGCGCGCGGTCAGCTCGGCGCCCGCCTTCTCGACGCCCAGGGTCTTCGCCACCGCCTCGATGCGCGGGCCCACGTCGGCGAGGCTCTTCGCGGGGTCGAACACGACGAGGGGGATGCCCGCGTCGCGGATCTGGTCGAGGGCCTCGGCGGGGCCGGTGGTGGAGTCGGCGAGGACGACGGACGGTTCGAGCGAGAGCACGCTCTCCGCCGAGACGTCGTGCGCGCGCGTCACCACCGGCAGCTTCTTCGCCTGTTCGAAGGTGGCGGTGATGTCGCGGGCGACGACGTTCCCGCCGAGGCCCAGGGTGAAGACGATCTCGTTCAGGCTGCCGGTGAGCGGCACGATGCGGCTGGTGTCCTGCACGGTCACCCGGTGGCCGTCGGCGGAGGTGACGGTGGCGGGGAGTTCGGCCTTCGGCCGGGCCGCCAGCGGTTCGACCCGGTCGGGCGCCGAGGCCGCCGCCCCGGTGCCCGTCTTCGGTGTCCGCCCGCCGCCGTCGTCCGACGTCCCGCACCCGGTCAGGCCGAGCGCGAGCACGGCGGCCCATGCGCCGGCGATACGGAGTGAGCGCGCCATACGCACCGAAGTCCACCGTCCTGTCGCGTAGTTGATGCCTGCCCCGAGGGATCGGAGCCGGTCGGTTCCGGTCGGGTCCGGCCGGATTCCGGTTGTGGTCTTCCAGTCCGGAGTGATCGTAGTTTAGGTTAGCCTTACCTAATTAGCCAGGCCCTGGCAGAGCTGGAGGAGATCCCCATGCCGTCGTCCGGACAGGCGCGCGCCATCGGCCGCGCAGGAACCGTGGCCGCGCTCACCGCACTGGCCGGAGCCCTGTTCCCGGCGGCCGCCGCGCACGCCGACGACCGCACGGTCCGGGGCGGTCGGCTCGACTGGGGCATCAAGTCCTCCTTCCAGAGCTACGTCACCGGGCCCATCGCCCACGGCGGTTCGACCCTGCAAGGGGGCGCCGCCACGGTCGGCGGCAGCCAGTTCCGCTTCCACTCGGCGAAGGGCTCGTACGACCCGGAGAGCGGGACGTTCGGCGCCGGGTTCTCCGGCGGGGTGCGCTTCACCGGCCACAAGAAGGGCGGCTCGTACGAGCTCGACCTCACGATCAGCCGCCCCACCGTGAAGGTCTCCGGCGGCTCCGGCACGCTCTACGCCGACATGGTCAGCAAGGAGAAGGGCACCGGCAAGGTCACCTCGACCCCGCAGGTGCCGCTCGCCTCGCTCAATGTCTCCGGCATCGACATGAAGGGCGGCACGGGGCCGATCGCCCTCAACAGCCTCCCCGCGACACTCACGTCACAGGGCGCCAAGGCGTTCGCCGGGTACTACCCGGCGGGCACCGCGCTCGACCCGGTGAGCCTGTCGACGGACCTGGTCGCGAAGTCGGCGCCCGAGTCCGAACCCGAGAAGGCCCCTTCGGACGGCAAGGCGAAGGGGAAAGAGAAGGCGAAGGCGGGGCGCATCGAGAACGCCGCCGTCGACTGGGGCGTGCGCCGCACCTTCCGCGAGTACGTCACCGGGCCCATCGCCGAGGGCGAATGGAAACTGTCCGCCGGCGCCCAGGACGGGGGCGCGCTCTTCCGCTTCCCGAAGGGCGAGGGCACGTACGACGAGAAGAAGCACACCCTCGCCGCGGACTTCGCCGGATCGGTGCGCTTCACCGGCGCGCACGGCCTCGACCTGACGCTCGCCGGAATCGCCGTCGAGGTGAAGGACGGCAAGGGCACGCTGTCGGCGGACGTCGACAGCAAGGGCGACCGCGGCGCGACCCTCAAGGACGCCCCGCTGATCACCTTCCCGGCGGGGGAGAAGGAGTTGAAGCCGAAGGACGGCCTCGTCTCCCTCGCCGAGGTGCCGTCGAAGCTCACCGCCGAGGGCGCCGAGGCGTTCGGCGGCATGTACAGGGCGGGTTCCGCGATGGACCCCCTGTCGCTCGCCGTCGCCCTCGACACGGACGCGAAGCTCCCCGCGCTGCCCGACCTCGGCTCGTCCGCGCGGCCTGACTCCGCACCGGAGAAGCCGGAGAAGCACGCGCAGCCGAAGACCGAGAACGCCGCGAAATCCGCCGACTCCTCGTCGAACGCCGTGCCCATCGGCGTCGGCGCGGGCGTAGCGGTACTGCTCGCCGCGGCGGTCGCCTTCGGCGTCGTACGCAAGAGGCGGGCGGCGACCGACACGCCGACGCCCGACCCCGACGACTCCTGACCACCTCCCCCCCCCGCTCCCTCCTCACCCCCTCCCTCTCTCCCAAGGAGAAGCCTGATCATGGCCGCCACCCGTCGTTCCATGACCTTCGCGGCAGCCGTCGCGACCGCTGTCGCCCTCGGCGCGAGCGCCCTGACGCTGCCCGCGCTCGCCGCCGACGGCGGTGGCGGTGCCAAGAAGCCCGCCCCGCCGAAGCTGGAGCTGAAGGACGGCACGCTGCAGTGGGGTGTGAAGGAGTCCTTCCGGAAGTACGTCATGGGCATGGCCCACGGCAAGATCGAGGCGAAGAACGGCGCCACGCAGGCCGCGGACAACGGGGTGTTCACGTTCTCCGGTGGCAAGGGGACGTACGACACCGGCACGCACGCCACCGACACCGCCTTCAAGGGCGACGTCCGCTTCACGTCGGCGCTCCACAAGTTCGACATCAGCATCGCCGACGTCAAGGTCCGCACCAAGGGCAAGACCGGCGCCATCCGCGCCGATGTGACGCTCAACGGCGCCAAGCAGAACGACATCGACCTGGCCCTGCTCGACCTGAGCGCGGTCGGCCCCGGCCAGGGCGGGGGCGAAGGCGGCGCGATGGTCTTCAAGGACATACCGGCGACGCTCACCGAGAAGGGCGCCAAGGCGTTCAACGGCATGTACGCGAAGGGCGAGAAGCTGGACCCGGCCACGCTCACGGTGACGCCCGGCGGGCCCGTGCCCGCGGAGCCCCCCGCGCCCGCCGAACCGACGAAGCCCGCCGAGACCCCCAGGCACCCGAAGCCCCCCAAGCGCCCCGAGCCCACCAAGTCGCGGCAGCCCGCGGCCGAAAAGCCCCAGAAGCCCGCGGCGGCCACCCCGGCCGGAGTGGTCGACGGCTCGCTGTCCTGGGGGCTGAAGGAGTCCTTCCGCAAGTACATCTCCACCGGCGGCGAGGCGACCGTCGCGGGCGGCGCGAAGAAGATCTCCAGCGGCTTCCGGTTCCCCTACGCCAAGGCGGACCTGGACTCCGACGCGAAGAAGGCCGACGCGTCCTTCGGCGGCAGCGTCCGCTTCACGTACAAGGCGCACGGCATCGACATGAAGTTCGGCGACCTCAAGGTGCGGGCGAACGGCACCAAGGGCACGCTGCTCGCCGACGTCACCACGCCCAAGGGCACCAACAACGACGTGCAGTTCGCCACGCTGGACCTCTCCGGGGTCTCGTACCGGCCCAAGAACGACGTGGTGCACTTCGACAAGGTGCCCGCGACCCTCACGGCGGCGGGCGCGGAGCAGTTCGCCAACGACACGACCGGCTCCCCGTACGAGCCGGGCGAGAAGCTCGACCCGGTGACGGTCGCGCTCTCCGCCAAGGCGGGCGCGAACCTTCCGGAGGCCGACGGCGGAGAGGCGGGCGGCACGGGCACCAAGGGCACCGGCACGACGGGCTCGGGATCGGTCGGCGGCGGAGGCGCGGTCGGCGGCGGTACGGGCACACTCGCGGCCACCGGCTCCTCCGTCCCCTCCACCGCGCTGCTCGGCGCGGCGGGTGTGGCGCTGGCGGCGGGCGCGGGCGCGGTCGTCGCGGCACGGCGGCGACGGGGCCCCGAAGCGGTGTGATGCTTCAATGCCCGGGTGACTGAACCATTCGACGTAGTACGCGTCTTCTGCGGGCCCGACGGTCGGCACGGCAACGAACTCGGTGTCGTGCGCGACGGGGCCCGCACGCCTGTCCGCGAGGACCGCCAGGCGCTGGCGTGCAAGCTCGGCTTCAGCGAGACGGTCTTCGTCGACGACCCGGAACGCGGTGTCATCGACATCTACACGCCCACCCTGCGGCTGCCCTTCGCGGGTCACCCCTGCGTCGGCACGGCATGGCTCCTCGACCTGCCCGAACTGGTCACGCCCGCAGGGGTGGTGACGTCACGTCAGGACGGCGAGTTCACGTGGATCTCGGCCCGCGCGGAGTGGGCGCCGCCGAGGACGCTGCGACGGTACGGGACGGCGGCGGAGGTCGACGCGCTCGACGTGCCGCCGCCGGGGGAGTGGGTCTACGCCTGGGCGTGGCAGGACGAGGCCGCGGGGCGCGTACGAGCACGGGCGTTCCCCGGCCGGAACGACGGCATCGACGAGGACGAGGCGACGGGCGCGGCGGCACTCCTGCTCACCCACGACTTGGGCCGCGCCCTCAACATCACGCAGGGCCGCGGCTCACAGATCCTCACGGCGCCGGGTCCGGGGAACGTGATCGAGGTGGGCGGCAGAGTGGAATTCAGCCGGCCAGACGGTCAATTCAGCCCGACGGGCGGGTAATTCAGCCCCTCCGGCGTTTGAGGAGCGGGGGCCCGGGGGCGGAGCCCCCGAGTCGTCCACCGGTCAGGCGGTCAGCGGAAACTCGTCCCCGAGCTCACGGAACACCGCCGTATTCAGAGCGAAAGCGAACTTGCACTCGTCGACGATCCGCTTCTTCTCCAGCTCGTCCGTGACCACCGCGTCGATCCCGTCGAGCAGCTCGCGGTAACTCCGCTTGAACGCGGCCGGGTTGGAGATGCCCTCGAAGACGTAGAACCGCACGCCGTCTCCCTTGCGGGCGAAGCCCCAGGTCTGCTCGGCCTTGCCGCGGATGATCTGGCCGCCGGAGAGGTCGCCCAGGTACCGCGTGTAGTGGTGGGCGACGTACCCGCCGGGCCAGGTGCGGGCGCACTCCTCGACCCGGGCCGCGTACGCCTCCGTGGCGGGCAGCGGGGTGAGGCCCGCGCGCCAGTCCGCGCCCCGCAGATGCGCGAGGTCGCGCTCCAGCTCGCCGACGCGGGCCAGCTCGGGCCGTATGAACGGCCCGGCGATGGGGTCCTCGCGCAGCGCGCGGGCGCCGTCCTCCAGGGCGCGGTACACGAACCAGAGCTGTTCCGTGTACCGCGTGTACGCGTCGACGCCGAGCCTGCCGCCGAGGAGGTCGCTCATGAAGGACGAGGTCTCCGCCTCGGTGTGCTGCTCGTGGGACGCGGTGCGGATGACCGTCGAGAACGGCGTGAGCGGCGGGTGCGGCGTGACCATGCGATGCCTCCAGGGGAGCCGTGGGCTGACGGAATGGCGGGAACCGGTGCGCCCTCCGCAGATCATGCAAGTTAGGCTTACCTAAGTCAACTGGTTCCCGACATCCTGTCGGTAAAAACGCTACCCGCCTGAGGCCCGCGGAACCTCCTGGACGAAATCCTGCTCAGGGCAGCGTCAGGATCTCCGCCCCGGTGTCCGTCACCACCAGCGTGTGCTCGAACTGAGCGGTCCGCTTCCTGTCCTTGGTGACGACGGTCCAGCCGTCCTCCCACATGTCGTACTCGTGCGTGCCGAGCGTCAGCATCGGCTCGATCGTGAACGTCATGCCGGGCTGGATGACGGTCGTGGCGTGCGGGCTGTCGTAGTGCGGGACGATCAGGCCGGAGTGGAACGACGTGTTGATGCCGTGGCCGGTGAAGTCGCGCACCACGCCGTAGCCGAAGCGCTTGGCGTACGACTCGATGACCCGGCCGATGATGTTGATCTGGCGGCCGGGCTTGACGGCCTTGATGGCGCGGTTGAGGGACTCCCTGGTCCGCTCGACGAGCAGCTTCGACTCGTCGTCGACGTCGCCCACGAGGTAGGTGGCGTTGTTGTCGCCGTGCACGCCGCCGATGTACGCCGTCACGTCGAGGTTGATGATGTCGCCGTCGTTCAGGACGGTCGAGTCCGGGATCCCGTGGCAGATGACCTCGTTGACCGAGCTGCACAGCGACTTCGGGAAGCCGCGGTAGCCGAGCGTGGAGGGGTAGGCCCCGTGGTCGCACATGTACTCGTGCGCGACGCGGTCCAGCTCATCGGTGGTGACGCCCGGCGCGATGTGCTTCGCGGCCTCTTCCATGGCGCGGGCGGCGATGCGGCCCGCGGTACGCATCAGCTCGATGGTCTCGGGGGTCTGCACCTCGGGTCCCGAGTACGGGGTCGGCGCGGGTTTCCCCACGTACTCCGGGCGGCGGATGGCGCCGGGGACGGAACGGTGGGGAGAGAGCTCCCCCGGGACGAGCAGTGACTGGCCAGACATGCCAGCGAGTCTAGCCAGCCGTCGTGGGGCAGCATGGTCTCGGAGAGCGGTACCCGAACGGGGACGGAAGGAGCGGGGCATGGCGCTGTTCAAGAAGCGCACAGTCGGCAAGCCGGGCGAGTGGTTCTACTGCCTGGAGCACGGAAAGGTCGAGGAGGGCCCTGACTGCCCCGGCAAGGACCGGATGGGGCCCTACGCGTCCCGCGAGGAGGCGCAGCACGCGATGCAGACCGCTCAGGAGCGGAATCTCGAATGGGAGAACGATCCCAAGTGGCATGACGCGAGTGCGCGGGGCGAGGACGGCGACACGTAGGGGGTTTCCGGAGCCGGTGGGCCTCCGCGGGCCGGGGGTGGCTGGTCGCGCTGTTCCCCGCGCCCCTTACGGGGCCACCGGCTCCGGCGTTTCGCCCGCCTCCCTGCGTCGCTTCGCGTCCGGGTCCGTCGTCGCGTCGTACGAGACGAGCTTCGGCAGCACCGCCGCGAGGATGCCGACCGAGGCCAGGCAGGCGAGGCCGCCCGACCAGATCGCGGGCCGTGTGCCGGTCCAGCCGGCCGCCGTGCCCGCGCGGACCTGCCCGAGCTGCGGGCCGACGCTGTACGACAGGACCTCGATCCCGGCGAGCCGCCCGCGCAGCTCGTCCGGGATCGTCTGGTTCCAGATCGTGGAGCGCCCGAGCCCGCTCGCCATGTCCCCGGCGCCCGCGAACGCCAGGCAGACGAGCACCAGCCAGATGTTGGAGAGCCAGCCCGCCGCGGTGATCGCGAGGCCCCAGCCCGCCGCCCCGAACACGACGAGCAGCCCGTGCCGCCGCACCCGCGACGTCCATCCGCTGGTGAGGCTGAACACCAGGGACCCGACCGCCCCGGCCGCGTACATCAGGCCCAGCGCCCACTTCGCGTCCAGGTCGTCCGCGAGGAACGGGAAGATCGTGTTCGGGAAGGCGAAGAACATCGCCGCCATGTCGATCGCGTACGTACCGAGCAGCACCGGCCGTGACCACGCGTACCGCGCGCCCTCCGCGAGCCCCTTCAGCGACGGCTTCTCCGCGTCGTGGGCGGCGGGCGCCGGGGAGAGACGGGTGCACAGCGCGACGGAGAGCACGAAGCAGACGGCCGTGACCCCGTACGCCGAGGCGTGGCCCGCGTACGCGACGACGATGCCCGCGAGGGAGGGCGCCGCGATGGCGCCCACGTTCCACCGCAGCGAGTTCAGCGCCGCGGCCGCCGTCAGCTGGTCGTGCGGCACGATCCGCGCCATCAGGGAGTCCAGGGCGGGCCGCTGCAACCCGGCGAGCGCGGAGACACCGGCCGCCACGACGTACAGCGGCCACAGCAGCGGCTCGGGCAGCAGCGCGTTCACCAGGAGGACGACGGCGAGGAGACCGAGGCCCGCCTCGGTCAGGAGGATCACCTTGCGCCGGTCCACGGCGTCGGCGAGCGCCCCGCCGTACAGACCGAAGACGATCAGGGGCACCAACTCCACCGCGCCCATCGCGCCGACCGCGACCGGTGAGTCCGTCAGCTCCTTGATCTGGAGCGGCAGGGCGACCAGGGCCATGAAACTGCCGAACGTGGTGACGAGCCCCTGCACCCACAGCAACCGGAAGTCACGGGTGGATCGCCAGGGGGAGAGATCGGGCAGTATCGCGGAGAGAGGCACGAAGAGTCATGCTCTGCGCAGACCGGTGCGGTGAGCAACTTATTTCTGTTCGCTCCGCACTCACCACCGCGTCGGCGGCGGAGACGTCAGCTGGTCGGCGAGCCGGGAAAGACGGTCGCGCAGCCGCCTGCGGCCCCGCGCCGCGGGCAGCGCGTTCTCGCCGGCCGCCGCGCTCACCAGGTGCTGGACCGTGTCGAGGTCGAGCTCCGGCGTCTCGGGTACGGCGAGGACCTCGTGCGAGAGCGCCGCCAGGTCCCGGTCCCCGGCGTCGAGCGCGAGCACCGTCGCGCCGGCCCGCCGCGCGTCGTGCACCCGCGTGAGCAGCTCCGGGTCCGGCGCGTCCGGCGCCACCACGAGCAGCGTCTCGCCGCGCCGTGCCGCCTCGATGCGGCCGAGCCCCGTCGACAGATGCGCCGGGTCCGTGGCGAGGACCCGGTGGCGCACGAGCGTCGGGGTCAGCTCCGGCGTACCCGACCAGGCCGCCTCGTCGACGAGGTGCGCGGCCAGGTGCCACGGCTCGTACGCCTCCGTGCCCACGAGCAGCAGCCCGCCGCCGTGCGGCACGACGGAGGTCCGCAGCGTCCCGGCGAAGCGGCGGGTGGCGCCCAGCCACTCCGTCCCGGCGAGCACTTCGCGCAGCAGCGCGACCCGAACGGCGTCCATGGCGTCGCATCATGCAGCAACAGGCCACTCGTCACCGGGCGTTCACGGGGAATTCCCCCGCGCAGGGGAAGGGCGGGGGATGACTGCTGAGACATCTGTTCCCTTCCGGGCGGGCCGCGAGGGATACGCGAGCTTCCGCATCCCCGCCGTCGTCACCAGCACGACCGGCACCGTCCTCGCCTTCTGCGAGGGCCGCGTCGGCTCCCAGGACGACTTCGGCAACATCGACATCGTCCTCAAGCGCTCCGCCGACGGCGGCCGCACCTGGGGCCCGCTCCAGGTCGTCGGCAAGAACGGCGCCGACCTCGCGGGCAACCCCGCCCCCGTAGTCCTGGACACCGGACGCGTCCTCCTCGTCCAGGTCAGGAACGCCGCCGCGGCCACCGAGGACGCCATCCGCCGCGGCCAGGTCTCCGCCGCTGCCGGACGCCGCGTCTGGGTGCAGCACAGCGACGACGACGGCCTCACCTGGAGCGCCCCGCGCGAGATCACCGGCCAGACCAAGCGGGCGAACTGGCGGTGGTACGCGACGACACCCGGGCACGCCGTGCAGCTCACCACGGGCCGGGTGCTGGTCCCCGCCAACCACTCCCTGCCGCCCTCCGGAGCCGACAACGGCACCGAGGGGAAGTACAACGGCGGACACTGCCTGCTCAGCGACGACGCGGGCGCGACCTGGCGCATCGGCTACATCGACGACAACACCAACGGCTACATCAACGTGAACGAGACCACCGCCGCCGAACTCCCCGACGGCCGCGTCTACTTCAACACCCGCAACGACTCCCCGGCCCCCGGCACCCGGGGCGACGCCCACTCCCACGACGGCGGCCACAGCCTGGCCCGACCCTTCCGCCCCCAGGCCGGCCTCACCGGCCCCGTCGTCGAGGGCAGCGTCCTCCAGCTGCGCGACCCCGACGTGCTCCTCTTCTCCGGCCCCGCCGACCCGGGCTTCCGCGCGCTCATGACCGTGCGCCGCTCCACCGACGGCGGCACGACCTGGCAGGTCGCCCACACGGTCGACGGGCTCCCCGCCGCGTACTCCGACCTCGTGCGCCTCGACGCGGAGACCGTCGGGCTGCTCTACGAGACCGGTGACTTCAGCGCGTACGAGACGATCACGTTCCGCCGGGTGCCGGTCGCGGAACTGACGTGACGTACGGCTGAGTAAGGTCGCCGCATGACTTCCAACGACAGTGTGCAGAAGGCCCCCGCCAAGGACCCCTGGGAGCTGCCCGACGTGTCCGGGCTCGTCGTCGGCGTGCTCGGCGGCACCGGCGACCAGGGGCGGGGGCTCGCCTACCGCCTCGCCCGCGCGGGCCAGAAGGTGATCATCGGCTCCCGCGCCGCCGAGCGTGCGCGGGCCGCCGCCGACGAGCTCGGCCACGGCGTCGAGGGCGCGGACAACGCGGAGTGCGCCCGGCGCAGCGACATCGTGATCGTCGCCGTGCCGTGGGACGGCCACGCCAAGACCCTCGAAGGGCTCCGCGAGGAGCTGAGCGGCAAGCTCGTCGTCGACTGCGTGAACCCGCTCGGCTTCGACAAGAAGGGCGCCTACGCCCTCAAGCCCGAGGAGGGCAGCGCCGCCGAGCAGGCCGCCGCGCTGCTCCCCGACTCCCGCGTCACCGCCGCCTTCCACCACCTGTCGGCCGTGCTCCTCCAGGACCCGGAGATCGAGGAGATCGACACGGACGTGATGGTCCTCGGCGAGAGCCGCGCCGACACCGACACGATCCAGGCCCTCGCCGCCCGCATCCCCGGCATGCGCGGCGTCTTCGCGGGCCGCCTCCGCAACGCCCACCAGGTCGAGTCGCTGGTCGCCAACCTGATCTCCGTGAACCGCCGCTACAAGGCGCACGCGGGCCTGCGCGTCACGGACGTCTAGAGACCGCCGGGGCGTGCGGGGCCGGGGCGGGGCATGGGGGACACTGGATGCGTACGTCAGCACGCTTTCCCCGACAGGAGCCGACCCCCATGCCCCGCCTCGCCGTGTACGCCCTCGTCGTCTGCGCCCTCGCCGTCGCCGCGGCCGTGATCTCCTTCGTGCAGGGCAGCTGGCTCGGCATCGTGTGGGTGCTGCTCGCCGGGCTCTCGTCGAACATGGCCTGGTTCTACCTGCGGCGGGCCAAGGCGGAGCGGGACGCGCAGCGGGCGCAGGCGTAAAGCCCTAGGGCCTGGGAGGAATCTCCTGGGACCCCTCCCAGAAGCGGTACAGCTCGTGGCCCCAGTAGGTGTCCCACTCGGTGACGCCCAGGGAACGCAGGACCGCGTCAATCGCGTCGAAGAAGGCGCGGTTGACCTCCGGGATCCACAGGACGACGAAGACCGCGATCAGCCCGAACGGCGCGAACGGCTCCACCTGGCGGCGGATCCTGTGCGAGAGCCACGGTTCGATGACGCCGTACCCGTCCAGGCCCGGGACGGGCAGGAAGTTCAGGATCGCGGCGGTCACCTGGAGCAGGGCGAGGAACCCGAGCGCGTAGCGGAACGTGTCCGGGACGCCGTCCAGGGCGTGCAGCCAGAACGGCGCCGTGCAGACGAGGGCGAACAGCACGTTCGTCAGCGGGCCCGCCGCCGAGATCAGACTGTGCCGCCAGCGGCCCCGGATGCGGCCGCGCTCGATGAAGACGGCGCCACCGGGCAGACCGATGCCGCCCATGATCACGAACAGCACGGGCAGCACGATGCTGAGCAGCGCGTGCGTGTACTTGAGCGGATTGAGGGTCAGATAGCCCTTCGCGCCGATGGAGATGTCGCCGCTGTGCAGCGCGGTGCGCGCGTGCGCGTACTCGTGCAGGCAGAGCGAGACGATCCAGGCGGCCGTCACGAAGAGGAAGACGGCGAGCCCGGGGTTGTCGGCGAAACCGGTCCAGGCGGCCCAGCCGGAGACCGCGGTGACGGCGGCGATCCCCAGGAAGACGGGGCTGATCCGCCGGTCGGAGCGGCGGACGGGGGTGGTGGTCATGGGGCGGTGCTCCTGGAGTCTGGCGGCGGCGGCCGGGCGTGCCGACCGTACCGAAAACGTCTCGCACGCCGCGCCGGGTTCCGGGGACGCTGGGCGCATGACCGTATGGAACGTGATGTACGAGGACTGGCAGCTGGAGTGCTGCGGTGACCCGTTCGCGGTGGGCGACGAGGTGACGTGGCGGCTCATGGTCGACACGACGGCGCCCGAGCGCGAGTGGCGGGCGGAACTCACCGAGATCGAGGGACCGGTGGAGTCGGCGGGAGGCGGCCCGGTGGTCTGCTCGGGCGGGGTGACGGTGCCGTGGACGGGATCGGGGGCGTGGCCGCCGCGGCTGCACCTGAGGGGCCTGCTCAGGGTGGAGCACCACGGCGGCGAGTGGCCGCGGACGACGGGGGTGGTCCGTGGCATCCAGGTGGTCGGCCAGGGCTTTCTGGAGGAGAACCTGGTACCGGGGAAGAGGACCCTCCGCCCGGTGGACAGGTGCCCGAAGCGTTTCGAGCACGTGGGCAGGGCGGCGGCGGGGGCGAAGCTGCGCCGGGAGGAGACGGGGGTGCTGGTGGCACTGGAGGTGGAGGTGTAGGTGGAGGTGTAGGCGGAGGTGGCTCACCGGTACGGCCCCGCGCCCCGCCCGCCTGCCTCCGTCGGCGGGCCCCTGCTCCCGCTGGACGGCGCGGGGTGAATGGGTGGGTGGGAGTGACCCGCCGCGGAGCGGCGGGCCGGGGCTCCTGCTCCCACGGGACGTCGCGGGGCGAACGGGCGGGCGGGTGGGAGGCATCCGCCGCGGAGCGGCGGGCCAGGACCGCCCCGGTCGAGGGTCAGGGAGAATGTCCCGGTGAGATACCGCGTGCTGGGGACGACCAGAGCCACCCGCCCCGACGGAACCCCCGTTCCCGTCGGCGGCGCCCGCCTGCGCGCCCTCCTCACCGCCCTCGCCCTGCGCCCCGGCTCCCTCGTCCCCGCCCAGGCCCTCGTCGACGACGTATGGACGGCCGATCCCCCCGCGGACGCGAACGGCGCGCTGCAGGCACTGGTGGCCCGCCTTCGCAGGACGCTCGGCGCGGACGCCGTCGCCTCGGCGGACGGCGGCTACCGGCTCCGCGCGGACCCGGACGACGTCGACGTGTTCCGCTTCGACCGCCTCGTCGCCGACGGCACCCGCGCCCTCGCGGACGGCGACGCGGCGAAGGCGGCCGCGGCCCTGGACGACGCGCTCGCCCTGTGGACCGGCGAGCCCCTCGCCGACCTCCCCGAACGCACCGCGGACACCGCCCGCTGGCAGGCCCGCCACCTCGACGCCCGCCGCGCCAGGATGACCGCGGCCCTCGCCCTGGGGGACGCCGAGCGGGCCCTGCCCGAGCTCGCCGAGCTCTGCGACACGTACCCCCTGGACGAACCGCTGCAGGCGTTGCGGCTGCGGGCCCTGCGCGACACGGGCCGCGCGGCGGAGGCGCTCTCGGCGTACGAAGGAGTGCGGCGCGGCATGGCGGACCGGCTCGGCGCCGACCCGGGCCCCGAACTCCGCGCCCTGCACGAGGAGTTGCTGAGGCAGCCGCCCCCCGCCCCCGCCCGTGACCGCGCCCCCGGCAACCTCCGGGCCCGGCTCACCTCCTTCGTCGGCCGCGAGGCCGACATCGACGCGCTCCGGAGCGACCTCGACGGCGCGCGGCTCGTGACGTTGCTGGGCCCCGGCGGCGCCGGGAAGACGCGGCTCTCGCAGGAGGTCGCCGAGGCCGTCGCGGGAGGTCACCCGGACGGCGTGTGGCTGGCCGAGCTCGCCCCGGTCGAGGATCCCGCCGACGTCCCCGCCGCCGTCCTCACGGCGCTCGGCGCCCGCGAGACCGTGCTGCGCGGCGCCGGCGCCGAGGAGATGCGGGCCATGACGGAGCGGCAGGGCAAGGACCCCGTCGCCCGGCTCGTCGAGCACTGCGGCGCGCGCCGCATGCTGATCGTCCTCGACAACTGCGAGCACGTCGTCGAGGCCGCGGCGCGCCTCGCCGACGAACTCCTCGCCCGCTGCCCCGGGGTGACGGTCCTCGCCACGAGCCGTGAACCCCTCGGCGTACCAGGTGAGTTGCTGCGGCCCGTCGAGCCGCTGCCCGAGCCCGTCGCGCTGCGCCTCTTCGCGGACCGCGGCGCCGCGGCCCGGCCGGGCTTCACCGTCGGGGCGGACCCGGCGGCCGCCGCCGAGATCTGCCGCCGCCTCGACGGCCTGCCGCTCGCCATCGAACTCGCCGCCGCCCGGCTGCGGATGCTCACCCCACGCCAGATCGCCGACCGTCTCGACGACCGCTTCCGGCTGCTCACCAGCGGCGCCCGCACGGTCCTGCCGCGCCAGCAGACGCTGCGGGCCGTCGTCGACTGGTCCTGGGACCTCCTGGACGAGGCCGAGCGCACGGTCCTGCGGCGCCTCGCGGTCTTCGCGGGCGGCTGCGACCTGACCGCGGCGGAGGAGGTGTGCGCGGTCCCCGGGAGCCCGCACGACGTCGCGGACCTGCTCGGATCCCTCGTCGACAAGTCCCTCGTCGTCGCCGCCCCGGCGGCGCTCTCCGACGGCGGCATGCGCTACCGGCTCCTCGAGACCGTCGCCGAGTACGCGGGGGAGAGGCTCGACGAGTCGGGGGACAGGGCCGCCGCCGAGCGCGCCCACCTCGTGCACTACCGCGAGGTCGCGCGGACCACCGACCCCGAGCTGCGGGGCCGCGGGCAACTCGCCGCCGTGGAGCGTTTCGAGGCAGAGTACGAGAACCTGCGCACCGCCCTGCGTCACGCGGTCGCCGCCCGGGACGAACAGGAGGCGCTCTGCCTCGTCCTGTCCCTCTCCTGGTTCTGGCAGATCCGCGGCCTGCGCCTGGAGACCCGCAACTGGTCCCGCGACGTCGCCGCCCTCGGCCCCGACCCGTTCGCGCCGCCCGTCGAGCCCGCGCCCCCGCTGTACGAGTCGTGCACGGACGCGCCCCCGCCGATGCGCCCCGAGGTCCTCGTGGAGGCCCGCCGCGGCGTGCACCTGCTCCTCGTCTCCTGCATGGAGATGGACATGGTGGACTGGCAGTCGCCGGAGGCGGCGACCAGGCTGGAGGGCGTCCGGCGCGCCTACCGGCCCGGCCTCCCGCAGACCTGCCGGACCCCCGGCAACCTCTGGTTCTTCGCCGTGCTGCTCGGCGGCGGCATGGACGCGCTGCGGGACGTACTCGACGAGACGGTCGCCGCCTGCCGTGCGCTCGGGTACGAATGGGAGCTCGCCGCCGCCCTCCAGACGCGGGCCAACATCTTCGCCAACCGCACCGACTGGGCCGGTGACGCCCTGGGCGACGCGGACGAGGCGCTGCGGGCGTTCCGGCGGATCGGTGACGTGTGGGGCATGGCCGAGGCGCTCGCCGCGCGCGGCGAATCGCGGGAGCGGCGCGGTGAGTTCGCGGCGGCCGCGAAGGACTACGAGGCCGCGATCGAGTACGCCGCGCAGCTCGACGCGCAGAGCCAGGTGGCGCTGCTCAAGGCCCGGCTCGGCTCGATCCTGACGGACTCGCCCGCGCGGCGTGACCTCTTCGACCGGGGTGAGGCGCTGCTGCGGGAGGTCCTCGACGACCCGGGCCGGCACCGCACGACCGACGCCCTGCCCGCCGCCCGGCTCTTCCTCGCC
Organism: Streptomyces venezuelae; assembly: GCF_008642315.1. NCBI lineage: Bacteria > Bacillati > Actinomycetota > Actinomycetes > Kitasatosporales > Streptomycetaceae > Streptomyces > Streptomyces venezuelae. Next base: position 6,366,660 of record NZ_CP029192.1, read on the forward strand.
CTGGCGCTCGGCCGCAGCCACCGCCTCGACGAGGCGCGCGAGCAACTGCGCCTGCTGCGCCTGGAGTTCAGCGGTATCGGGTACGCGATCTTCGACAGTTCCGTGCTCGGCGTCACCGCCTGGTTCGACGCGCTGGACGGGCGGTACGCCGAGAGCCTCGTGGGGGCGTGCCAGGCATTCGGGAAGGCGCTCGATCCGCTGTCGCGGATCGTCGCCCCGCAGATGGTGGCCGTGCACCTGTCGATCGTCGTCATGGCGCTCGCCGGGGAGGGCGAGCACGCGTACGAGGCGGCGCGGCTCCTCGCGGTCTCCGACGGCCAGCTGCCGCCCGGGCACTTCGCGACCACCATGGAGCGGGAGATCCGGGAGGGCGCGGACGAGCGGTGCCGCGCCGCGCTCGGCGACGACGCGTTCGAGGCGGCGTACGCGTCGGGCGGTGACCTCTCCCTGGAGGAGGTCACCGCCCTGTGTGCCGCGTGGGCGGCCCGGTGATCAGTTCTTCGTGCGGAACTTGTGGATCGCGATGGGCGCCATGACCACCGTGAGCGCCACCGACCAGCCCACCGTCACCCACAGGTCGTGGGCGACGGGACCGCCGACCATCAGTCCGCGCGCGGAGTCCGCGAGCGCGGACAGCGGGTTGTAGTCGGTGAAGCCCTGGAGCCAGCCCGGCATCGACTGGGTCGGCGCGAAGATCGACGAGCCGAACTGCAGCGGCATCAGGACCAGGAAGCCCATCGCCTGCACGGACTGGGCGCTCTTCATCGAGACGCCGAGGACCAGGAAGATCCACATGATGGACGTGCCGAACAGGGCGGAGAGGCCGACGGCGGCGAACAGGCCGCCCCAGTTGGTGATGTCGAAGCCCACCAGGACACCGACGATCATCATGATCGTCGTCGCGATGAGCAGCCGCATCAGCTCCACCACGATCTTGGCGAAGAGCACCGAGCCCTGACCGATCGGCAGGGTCCGGAAGCGGTCCATGATGCCGTTCTGGAAGTCCTGGTTGAAGCCGGTGCCGACGGCCATCGCGATGTTCATGCTCATCATCGCCATCATGCCGGGCACCACGTACTGCACGTACTGGTCCTGACCGCCGCCGAGCGCCTGCCCGATGGAGCCGCCGAAGACGTACACGAACAGGAGCGTGAAGACGATCGGCATCAGGACCGCGTCGAACATCGACTCCGGGTCCTGCCTGATCCACAGCAGATTGCGGCGGACCAGCGCGCCGGTGTGCCGGACATGGCCGCGCAGGCCGATGCGGGCGTCCGCCTCGCCCTTCTTGAGGGGGGTGGCCGTGAGTGTGGTGGCGCTCATACGGCGACCTCCTCGAGTTCCGTGGGACGCGCGTCCTGCGGGGCACTGGCCTTCTGGCCGGTGATGGACAGGAACACCTCGTCCAGGCTGGGCAGTTCGGTGGCTATCGAGCCGATGGTGATGCCGCGCGCGGTGACCGCGCCGACGACGGCGGTCAGCTGCTCGTCGCTGAGGATCGGGACGAGGACCGTGCCGGACTCGGTGTCCACCGTGGTGGTGGCGAGGCCGGTCAGGCCCAGGTCGTCGAGGGCGCTCGCGAGCGGGCCGAGCTCCAGCGGGTCGGCCGGACGGATGCGCAGGGTGCGGCCGCCGACCTTCGCCTTCAGCTCGTCGATGCCGCCGTTGGCGATGACCTTGCCGCGGTCGATGACCGTCAGCTCGGAGGCCAGCTGTTCGGCCTCCTCCATGTACTGCGTGGTGAGCAGCACCGTCACGCCGTCGCCGACCATGCGCTTGACCTCGCCCCACACCTCGTTGCGGGTGCGGGGGTCGAGGCCGGTCGTCGGCTCGTCCAGGTAGAGGACGGAGGGGCTGCCGATCATCGACGCGGCGAGGTCGAGGCGGCGGCGCATGCCGCCGGAGTACGTGCTGGCGGGGCGCTTGGCCGCCTCGGTGAGCGAGAACCGCTCCAGGAGACCGTCGGCGCGGGACCTGGCCTCCTTGCGGGACAGGTCGAGCAGCCGCCCGATCATGTAGAGGTTCTCGCGTCCCGACAGCTTCTCGTCCACCGCCGCGTACTGCCCGGTGAGGCCGATGACGCGGCGGAGCTGGCGGGGCTGACGCACCACGTCGTACCCGGCGACCAGGGCGGAGCCCGCGTCCGGGGTGATGAGGGTGGACAGGCAGCGCACGAGGGTGGTCTTGCCCGCGCCGTTGGGACCGAGCACGCCGAGGACGGTGCCCTCGCGCACGTCGAGGTCCACGCCGTCCAGTGCTTTGGTCTCGCCGTAGTGCTTGACCAGTCCCCTCACGGTGACCGCGCTCCCTGCGCCGCCGGGGGTGATGTCGATTCGGTTCATGCCCCCAAGGTGTCAGAGCCCACCGACAAAACACCGACAGCCGACCGACAGACGGCTTTCGGCCACCGCGCGGGGAAAGCGGCAGCCCGCCGACGGGGGAAGATCGGCGGGCTGCCGTGGTGCCGCGGTGGTCTCAGGCGGTCATCGGTGGACCGCGTGCTCGGGTGCCGGGAACGCGCCGCCCACGACGTCCTCGGCGAATGCCTTCGCCGCGCCCGCCATGGCGCCGCGCAGCTCCGCGTACTGCTTCACGAAGCGCGGCATCTTCCCGCCGGTCAGGCCCATCATGTCCGTCCAGACCAGGACCTGGGCGTCGCAGTCGGAGCCCGCCCCGATCCCGACGGTCGGGATGTGCAGGGAGCGGGTGACCTCGGCCGCGAGCTCCGCGGGGACCAGCTCGAGGACGACCGCGAACGCGCCCGCGTCCTGCGCGGCCTTGGCGTCGTTGAGGAGCCGGTGGGCGGCCTCGTCGCCGCGGCCCTGCACGCGGTATCCCATGGTGTTCACGGACTGCGGGGTCAGGCCGAGGTGGGACATGACGGGGATGCCGGACTGCACCAGCAACTCCGTCTGGGCCAGGGAGCGTTCGCCGCCCTCCAGCTTGACCGCGCCGACGCCCGCCTCCTTCACCAGGCGCGTCGCCGACCGGAGGGCCTGGACGGGGCCCTCCTGGTACGAGCCGAACGGCAGGTCGCCGACGATCAGGGCGCGGCTCGTGCCCCGTACGACCGCCGCGGACAGCATGGTCATCTCGTCGAGGGTGACGGGCACGGTCGTCTCGTACCCGAGGTGGCAGTTGCCCGCCGAGTCGCCGACGAGCATGACGGGGATGCCCGCCTCGTCGAAGACGGACGCGGTCATCGCGTCGTAGGCGGTCAGCATGGGCCACTTCTCGCCGCGCTCCTTGGCGGCGGTGATGTCGCGCACGGTGATGCGCCGGGTGCCCTTGCCGCCGTACAGCGCTCTGCTGCTGTCGGGGCTCTGCGGGGCGTCGGTGCTCTTGTGGGCAGCCGAAAGCTGCGTCATCGCAACGGCTCCTTCTGTCATCTCGAGGCGCCCTGACGGCGTCCCCGGATCCCCTCCATGGTGGCACCACGTGCCGCTCCGCGGCTAGTGCGGTGTCCTGTGACGCCCGTCGGGTAAAGCGGGGCTATACCGTTCGGCAAGGATTTCCAATACGAGACGGTCTCGTATCGAAATTGATCTACGCTGATCGCATGTCCTCCCCTGCCACGACCACCCCGCCCCGCATACCGGAAGCCGTCCACCGGCGCCGGTGGGCGATCCTCGGGGTGCTGATGCTCAGCCTGCTGATCGTCGTCCTCGACAACTCGATCCTGAACGTCGCCATCAAGACGATCTCCACCCCCGAACCGACCGGCCTCGGCGCCACCCAGAGCGAGCTCGAATGGGCGATCAACGCCTACACGCTCGTCTTCGCGGGCCTCCTCTTCACCGCGGGCCTGCTCGGCGACCGGCTCGGGCGCAAGAAGGTCCTGCTCGGCGGCCTCGTCGTCTTCGGCATCGGCTCCGCGCTCGCCGCCATGTCCGGCTCGCCGGTCCAGCTCATCGCCTTCCGGGCCGTCATGGGTCTCGGTGCCGCCTTCGTGATGCCGGCCACCCTCGCCGTCCTCATGAACGTCTTCGAACGCGACGAACAGCCCAAGGCCATCGGCATCTGGGCCGGCGGCGTCGGCCTCGCCATCGCCATCGGACCCATCACCGGCGGCGTGCTGCTCGACCACTTCTGGTGGGGCTCGGTCTTCCTCATCAACGTACCGATCGTGCTCATCGCCCTGGCGCTGATGGTCTGGCTGGTCCCCGACTCCCGCGACCCCGCGCCCGGCCGCATCGACCTCTTCGGCGTCGCGCTCTCCGTCGTCGGCCTGGTGCTCCTCGTCTACGGCATCATCAAGGGCGGCCAGCTCGCCGACTTCACCGACCCGGCCGTCCTCGGCACGGTCATCGCCGGCCTCGCCGTGCTCGTCGCCTTCGTGCTGTACGAGAAGCGCAGCGACCACCCCTCCATCGACATCACGTACTTCAAGAACCGGGTGTTCTCCGCGGCGATCTGCGCCATCGCGCTCGTCTTCTTCGCGCTGATGGGCGTCACCTTCTTCTCGGTCTTCTACACCCAGAGCGTGCGGGGCTACTCGCCGCTGCAGACCGGTCTGCTGATGCTGCCCCTCGCGGTCGCCCAGCTGATCTTCGCGCCGCGCGCCCGCCTCGTCGTCGACCGCTTCGGCGTACGAGCCGTCTGCACGGGCGGGCTGCTGCTCCTGACGGCGACCCTCGCGGCCTTCACCCTCCTCGACGCCGACACACCGATCTGGCTCCTGGAAGTCGTCTTCTTCCTGATGGGCACCGGCATGGCGCACATCATGACGCCCACCAGCGTCGTCATCATGCAGGCCCTGCCGCGCGAGAAGGCGGGCTCCGCGTCCGCGCTCAGCAACACGTTCCGGCAGGTCGGCGGCGCCCTCGGCATCGCCGTCCTCGGCTCGGTGCTGTCCACGGCGTACCGCAACGGGGTCGAGGACAAGCTGACCCTGCTCCCCGCGGGGGTGCGGCACACCGCGGGCGAGTCCATCGAGGCGACCCTCGGCGTCGCCGCGAAGCTCGGCCCCAGGGGCGAGCCCCTGGTCTCCGCGGCCAACGACTCCTTCCTGCACGCCATGCACGTCACCGCGCTGTGCGGCGCGGGCGTCGCCGTGCTCGGCGCGCTGGTCGTCTTCCTCTTCCTGCCGGGACGTACGCCGCCGGAGGCGGGCCCGGTCGAGGAGACCGACGAGCCGGTGGGCGCCGCCGGGCGCTGAGGGAGAATCGGCCGGGCGGCCGGGCCCGGCCGCCCGGCGAACGGAGAGGGAGGGACGACGTGGTCCACAAGGGCGCGAGTGTCACGGACGGCGGTGACGTCATGGACGGCGGTGGCCTCGCCGACGGCGACGACGCCGCGGGCACGGGCGGCCGGGCCGTCACGGGCATGACGCCCCTCCCCAGGAACGGCCGGGGACGGCCGAGGAGCGAGGCCGTCGAGCAGGCCATCATCGAGGGCGTCGTACGGCTCCTCGAGGACGGCGTCTCCCTCACCGAGCTCTCCATCGAGCGGATCGCCCGCACCGCCGGCGTCGGCAAGGCGACCATCTACCGGCGCTGGGACGGCAAGGAAGCCCTCTTCGTCGACGTCCTGCGCGCCTTCGAGGAGCCCGACCTCGAGCGGCCGGGCACCTCGATGCGCGACGACCTCGTCTGCGTCCTGGAGAGCCTGCGCCGCCGCGGCCTGACCATGCGCTCCTCGGCCCTGCTGCACAACGTCTTCGCCCAGATGAAGACCCTGCCCAAGCTCGCCGAGGCGTACCAGGAGACGGTCGTCGCGCCCCGCCGCCGCATCATCATCGATGTGCTGCGGCGCGGCGTCGCCGACGGCGAACTGCGCGCGGACATCGACCTGGAGGTCGCCAACGACCTCTTCGTCGGACCGATGCTGGTGCGCACGATCCTGCGGCCGGGCGCGCCGCTCGACGACCATCTCGCCGAACGGATCGTCGACACGGTCCTGGAGGGGCTGCGGCCCCCGCCACGCTGAACCGCGGTTATGCGCATTTCGTCACAGAGGTGGCTCTCCGCCGCTGTTCAGGAACCCGTCGCCGCGGGCCGTTCGTCCTGGTGCCTGTACGGCCGTCGTGGACGGCGGGGACGACACCGGATCATCGCCTAGGGTTTCCTGGGCGGGACAGACGGTGTGCACGGCAGCAGTGAGGCGACGAGAGCATGGCGCAGGCGTACAAGACGGAGACGGGCAACAGCGACTCGGGCCCCGAGCGTCCGGGGGCCCGGTTCCGACGCCTGCTCGACGGCTGGCGGGGCGACCCGGGCATCTGGCGGCGCGGCCTGGTCACGGCCTCGATCGCCGTCTTCCTCGCGCTGGTGATGCTGTTCCACGCGCAGATCCCCAACAACGTGGGCAACCTCGGCTCCCTGACGGAGACCTTCCTGCCCTGGCTCGGCCTCTTCATCCCGGTGCTGCTGGTCGTCGCCGTGGTCCGCAAGTCCGCCACCGCACTGATCGCGCTGCTGCTCCCGGTGATCATCTGGGTCGACTCGTTCGGCGGCCTGATCACCGGCAAGTCGGGCACCGGCGGCGACCTCACCGTCGCCACGCACAACGTGAACGCGGACAACCCCGACCCGACGGGCACCGCCAAGGACGTCGCCGCCTCCGGCGCGGACGTGCTGGCCCTCGAGGAGCTCACCCCGTCCGCCGTTCCCGTGTACGAGAAGGCGCTGGCCGGCACGTACAAGTACCACGCGGTCAAGGGCACCGTCGGCCTCTGGAGCAAGTACCCGCTGTCCGACACCCGGCCCGTCGACATCAAGCTGGGCTGGGTCCGCGCGATGCGCACCACCGTGACGACGCCCAAGGGCGAGGTCGCCGTCCACGTCGCCCACCTGCCGTCGGTGCGCGTGAAGCTGAACGCCGGCTTCACCGCCAACCAGCGCGACAACAGCGCCGACGCCCTCGGCGAGGCCATCGCCGACGAGAAGATCGGCAAGGTCATCCTGCTCGGCGACCTCAACGGCACGATGAACGACCGCGCGCTGAACGCGGTCACCTCGCAGCTGCGCTCCACGCAGGGCGCGGCGGGCGATGGCTTCGGCTTCAGCTGGCCCGCGTCGTTCCCGATGGCGCGCATCGACCAGATCATGGTCAAGGACGTCGAGCCGGTCTCCTCCTGGACGCTGCCGGAGACGGGCAGCGACCACCTGCCGATCGCGGCGCGGGTCGACCTTTCTTCGTGACGCCGTAGGGGCACGGGGCGTCTTCGTGACGCGGTGGGGGCGCGGGGCGGAATACGTGGCGGGCGCGGCTTTGTTCCGCAAGTAAACTTACGGGTTCTCCGTAAACCCGCACCCCCGCATTCCCCCCACTGCCCCCGCATCCGTGGAAGGTACTTCTTCATGCCCCTGGCCCTGCTCGCCCTCGCCGTGGGCGCCTTCGGCATCGGCACGACCGAGTTCGTGATGATGGGCCTGCTGCCCAACGTCGCCGACGACCTGCACATATCGATCCCCGTCGCCGGACACCTCGTCTCCGCGTACGCGCTCGGCGTCGTCATCGGAGCCCCGCTGCTCGCCGCCGTCACCGCGAAGCTCCCGCGCCGCCGTGTCCTGATCGGCCTCATGGTCCTGTTCGTGGTCGGCAACGCGCTGTCGGCGGCCGCCCCCGACTACCACCTGCTCATGGCCGCGCGCTTCCTCAGCGGACTGCCGCACGGCGCGTTCTTCGGCGTCGGCGCGGTCGTCGCCACCGGGCTCGTCGCCCCCGAGCGCAAGGCCCGCTCGGTCTCCCTGATGTTCCTCGGCCTGACCGTCGCCAACATCGTGGGCGTACCGGTCGCCACCGCCATGGGGCAGCAGCTCGGCTGGCGCGCGACGTTCCTCGCGGTGAGCGCCATCGGGCTCGCGGCCATCGCCGCGCTCGCCCTCCTGGTCCCCGCCGACCACGGCCACGGCGACGCGGCGGGGCTGCGCGGCGAGCTCCGGGCGCTGCGCAGCGTCCCGGTCTGGCTGGCGCTCGGCACGACCGTCGCGGGCTTCGGCGCGCTGTTCTCCGCGTACAGCTACATCACGCCGATGCTGACCGACGCCGCCGGCTACGCCGAGTCCAGCGTCACCCTCCTCCTCGCCCTGTTCGGCGTGGGCGCGACGGCGGGCAACCTCCTGGGCGGCCGCCTCGCGGACCACTCCCTGCGCGGCACGCTCCTCGGCGGGCTCATCTCGCTCGCCGTGGTCCTGGGCTTCTTCCCGCTCCTCATGACCGCCGCGTGGAGCGCGGCGCTCGGCGTCGCGCTGCTCGGCATGGCGGCGTTCACGACGGGCTCGCCGCTGCAGCTCATGGTCATGGAGAAGGCGGCGGCCGCGCCGTCCCTGGCCTCCTCCGCCAACCAGGGCGCGTTCAACCTCGCCAACGCGGGCGGCGCCTGGGTCGGCGGCCTCGCGCTGGCGGCGGGCTTCGGCGTGACCTCCCCGGCGGTGACCGGCGCGGTCCTCGCGGTGCTCGGCCTCGCGGTGGCGGGCCTGGCGTACGCGGTGGACCTGCGGAGGGGGCCGGTGCCGGGTGCGGAGCGCGTGGTGGCTTCTTCCTCGCCGGAGCACCGCGAGCGGGTCCACCACTGACCGACTGACCACCCACCCGCGGGCGAGGCCCCTACGGCCCCTAACGGTGCGGGGCAAACGGGTGGGTGGGAGGAGACCCGCCGCGAAGCGGCGGCTCAGTACATGGCCCCCTCAGCCGGAGGCGGCCTCGCGCCAGCGATTGGTGATCGGCAGTCGACGATCCTTGCCGAACCCCTTCGCGGAGATCTTCGTCCCCGGCGGGTACTGCCGCCGCTTGTACTCCGCGGTGTCCACCATCCGCAGCGTCTTGACGACGAGCTCACGGTCGTAGCCCGCGGCCACGATCGTGTCGGCGCCCTGGTCCCGGTCGACGTAGAGCTCGAGGATCGCGTCGAGGACCGGGTAGTCCGGGAGCGAGTCCGTGTCGACCTGGTCCGGGCGCAGCTCGGCGCTCGGCGGCTTGCTGATGGAGTTCTCCGGGATCGGCGGCGTCTGCCCGCGCTCCTCGGCCGCGCGGTTGCGCCACTTGGCGAGCCGGAAGATCGCTGTCTTGTAGACGTCCTTGATGGGGCCGTACGCGCCGACGGAGTCGCCGTAGAGCGTCGAGTAGCCGACCGCCAGCTCGGATTTGTTGCCCGGTGCCAGCACGATGTGCCCCTCCTGGTTGGAGAGCGCCATCAGCATCGTGCCGCGCAGCCGCGACTGGAGGTTCTCCTCGGCGAGACCGGTGAGCCCGAGCGAGCCCATGTACGCGTCGAACATCGGCGCGATCGGCACGGTACGGAAGTTCAGACCGGTGCGCCGCGCCAGCTCCTCCGCGTCGCCGATGGAGTGCTCCGAGGAGTAGCGGGACGGCATGGCCACGCCGTACACGTTCTGGGCGCCGAGCGCGTCGCAGGCGATGGCGGCGGTGAGCGCGGAGTCGATGCCGCCGGAGAGGCCGATGAGGACGCTGCTGAAACCGTTCTTCGCGGCGTATGCACGGAGGCCGACGACCAGCGCCGAGTACACCTCCTCGTCGTCGTCGAGCCGCTCGGCGTACCCGCCGGTGAGCTCGCCCTCGTACGCGGGAAGCGGCTCCTCCGACAGCGTCACGTGCTCGATGCGCAGCCCGTCGTCCACGACGCCGGACGGCGGCACGGGCGCGGCGGCGGGCAGCTCCAGGTCGAGCACGATGCAGCCCTCGGCGAACTGCGGCGCCCGCGCGATGACGTCGCCGTCCTTGTCGACGACGATCGAGTCCCCGTCGAAGACCAGCTCGTCCTGCCCGCCGATCATCGCGAGGTACGCGGTGGTGCAGCCGGCCTCCTGTGCCCGCTTGCGCACGAGCTCGAGCCGCTGGTCGTCCTTGTTCTGCTCGTACGGCGAGGCGTTGATGGAGAGCAGCAGCCCCGCCCCCGCGCTCCGGGTCGCCGGGACGCGGCCGCCGTCCTGCCAGAGGTCCTCGCAGATCGCGAGCGCGACGTCGACGCCGTGCACACGCACGACCGGCAGCGTCTCGCCCGGCACGAAGTAACGGAACTCGTCGAAGACGCCGTAGTTGGGGAGGTGGTGCTTGGAGTACGTCAGGACGGCCTCGCCGCGGTACAGCACGGCGCCCGCGTTGCGCGGGGCCCCCGCGGGCTGGCCGAACTTGGGCTTGGCCTCCTCGGTGCGGTCGAGATAGCCGACGACGACCGGCAGCTCCCCGAACCCCTCGTCCCGCAGCCGCACGGCGAGCGCGCGCAGCGCGTCCCGCGAGGCCTGGACGAAGGACGAACGCAGAGCGAGGTCCTCGACGGGGTACCCGGTCAGCACCATCTCGGGGAACGCGACGAGATGCGCCCCCTGCTCGGCGGAGTGCCGGGTCCAGTGGACGACCGCCTCGGCGTTCCCGGCGAGATCGCCGACGGTCGAGTCGATCTGATTCAGAGCGAGGCGTAGTTGAGGCACGGCCCCAGTGTAATCGTCAAAACGACGCGATGGCCTGTCGGGCGGGTTCGGTGCCGCTACGGGGCGGTCCCGGACCAGGTGGCGCTCTTGTAGTGGAGGAAGCCGGGCTCGACCTGCACGTCCAGCGTGCGCGCGGCGTCGCGGGGGAGGCTGACGGCGTACGTGGCGACGGCCTGCTCGCCCGGTTCCAGATGCCCGGCGAGCTCCCTCGGCAGGTCACCGTCGTAGACCTTCTCCGCCTCGGCACCGTCGGCGTCCTTGAAGGTGACGGTGGTCAGACTCAGATCGACCGACTCGCCCGAGCCGTTGACCACGGTGATCTTCACGGTCAGCGCCTTGTTGCCCGCCGCGTGGCCCGCGGCGTAGGCGCCCGGCTGATAGGAGACGGGGCGGGACACGGTCACCCTCACCCCGTCGTCGTACGCGAACGCCTCCCCGAACCGCAGCGCGCCGGAGCGCGACGTCTCCCCGGCCGGCGACTCCTTCGCCACCGCGGGCTCCTTCTTGCCGCCCGTGCTGTGCAGGTCGTCCACCGTGTCGTTGACCACCGTGATCGTGATGGCGAGCCCGACGACCGCGAGGATCGCGGCGACCACGCCGAGCGAGGTGCCCCAGATCGCCACGGCTTTGTTGTCGGCCTGGCCCCCGCGGGCACGCCCGATCCCGACGCAGCCGAAGACCAGCGCCAGGACGGCGAGAATCCCCGCGGCCCAGAACAGCAACGGGACCAGGCCGCACAGCACGCCGATGATGCCGAGCACCAGGGACGCGACACCGAGACCGTTGCGGAGCGGCCGCGGTGACGGCGGCGGTGGTGGGGGCTGCCCCCATTGGGGTGGTGGGGGAGCGTCGCCGGAAGTGGTCATGGCAGGGCCCCTTGGGGGAAGGGGCAGGTCAGGTGGCGGCCTGCTGGCGTTATGACGTCATTTTCCCTCTTCCTGTCGAAAGTGCCTACTTATGTGGAGGCCGGGGTGATGCCTCCGGAGGCGTGGTCCGGAGGCATCGTTCGCGTGAGCCGGAATGGCCCGGCCCGGCGGGGGATACCCGTCAGGCGCGGTAACCGAGCACCGTCATCATTCCCGCCTCCGCGTGGTAGACGTTGTGGCAGTGGATCATCCACAGGCCCGGGTTGTCCGCCTCGAAGTCCACCGACAGCGTGCCGTTCGGCAGGACGATCGCCGTGTCCTTGCGGGCGTCGGCGCGCACGCCCGCCAGGGCGAAGGTGTGGCCGTGGAGGTGGACGGGGTGCCACATCGACGTCGAGTTGGCGAACGTCAGGCGGACCCGCTCGCCCGCGCGGACGGGGTGACGCTGCCCCGGGGCATAGGGCTTCTTGTCGAAGGCCCAGTCGTACTTGGCCATGCCGCCTGTCAGTTGCAGCCTGATCGTGCGGTCCGGCCTGCGGGAGGGCAGCGCCACGGACTCGTGCGCGCGCAGTTTGTCCGCCGTCAGGAGGCGGCCCTTCAGCTCGTCGGGGCGGGTCGACGCCGTCGGCGGGGCCCCGCCGCCCGTGCGGAGCACCGCGAGGGCCGCCTCCTTCTTGCCCTCGGCCACCGCGGTCAGCGGGAAGACGCCGTCCTTGGCGGTGACCAGCACGTCGTACCGCTCGCCCATGCCGAGGAGCAGCGCGTCCGTCGTCGCGTGCCGCACGGGGAAGCCGTCGGTGTGCGTCACCGTCATCTTGTGGCCGCCGAGCGCCACACGGAACGCCGTGTCGCCACCCGCGTTGATGACGCGCAGGCGGATGCGGTCGCCGGGGCGGGCGCGGAACTGTGCGGGCGCCTTGGCCGTGCGTCCGTTGACCAGGTAGTGCGGGTAGGCGACGTCGCCCGCGTCGCCGCCGAGCAGGTCGCTTTTGGCGCCCATCATCATGCGGGAGGGGCCGGGCGCCGGTGACCCGTCCGACCGCAGGGCGGCGTGCGACATGTGTGACATGTCGTGGTCCGCCATGCCCTCGCGCAGTTCCGCGAGCACGCCGTCCGGGGTCGATCCGTCCACCCCGTCGACCCAGTCGTCGAGGACGACCACCCACTCCTTGTCGTACTTCAGCGGCTCCCTCGGGTCCTCCACGATCAGCGGTGCGTACAGCCCCCGGTCCTGTTGTGTGCCGGAGTGGGGGTGCAGCCAGTACGTCCCCGGGTGCGGCACCGCGAAGCGGTAGGTGAAGTCCGCTCCGGGTTTGATGTCCTGCTGGGTGAGGCCGGGGACGCCGTCCATGTCGTTGCGCAGGGCGATGCCGTGCCAGTGCAGGGACGTGGCCTGCGGGAGGTGGTTGGCGAGGGTGAGGGCGAGCGTGTCGCCCGCGGTGACGCGGACTTCCTCGCCGGGGAGCCGGTCCCCGTACGCCCACGTCCTGACCGTGGGGCCGCCCAGGTCGAGCCGGGTCCGCGCGGCCGTCAGCCTGACCTCGCGGGTGCGGCCGCCCCGGCCCCGCTTCCTCTCGGCGGCGGCGACTTCCTTGCCCGCCGGATCCACATACCCCCCGGGACCGGACGCCCCGCCCTGACCGTGGCCGCCGTGACCGGCGCGGTCGCCCGGGTCCGCGTCGGAACAGGCCGTCAGGATTCCCGTCCCCGCGACCGCGGCGGCGGCGCCGAGCACGGAGCGTCGTGAGGGGACGCGCGGAAAAGCTTCGTTACGCATGACTGAGTGACACCTCGTCGTGTGGTGCGTGCAGCTGGACGCGTCTGCTGCTTCTGGTGCACCGCTCGACGCCCGCGGGTTCCGACCGAAACCCCACGACTTCCACGAGCAGCACGAAGCAGCCGGTGCGCAGGCCTAAATGCGCAGCACCGACAGGTGGGAGAGGAGTATGCGGGGCGGCGGCGGATCGGGCCGCGGACCGTGCAGCCGCCGCCCCGGCGCGTACCCACGGACGACCGTCCCGCCCGGCCGCAACAGCCCGGCCCGCACCAGCAGGAGAAGCGTGAACGCGCCGAGCACCGCCAGGCACACGGACAACGGATCCATGACCATCCCGCTGCCCGAGCCGTGCCCGGCTACGACGCCCCGCCCGGCCCCGGCGCCCCGCTCGTGGGCGGCGGCATCGGGGTGCGGGGAGGCGGCCCGCCGTTCGTGCGGCGCGGCGTCGGGCAGGCGTGCGGCGGTCCCGCGTTCGGCCGTGGCGTGGTGCCCCGCGGTGCGCCCGGGCTCCGCCCCGTGGCCGCCCGTGGGATGTCCCAGCGTATGCATCGTCACGATCCCGAGCAGCAGCGCGGCGAGCAGCAGGAGCCGCCCGTGACCCGTGCCGCTCCTCGTCCTCGCCATGCGGCGAACCCTACCCCCGACGGGTATGCGGCGACATGCGGCCCCCCGCCACTCCGACGATCATGAGCGCATGACGAACACGGACGAACCGCAGCAAACCGGTTCGGGAAGCCTGCCGGAGCCGGACCCCGCCATTCCGCGGCAGTGCATCTCCTGGGTGACGCTCGCCCTGATGACCACCGCGTCCGTCGCCAGCCTGCGCCCCTCGCCGGCGATGGCCGTCTACGGACTGGCCGCCGTCTTCCTCTACCTCCTGCCCGCCGTGGTCTTCCTGCTCCCCACCGCCCTCGTCGGCGCCGAACTCGCCTCCGGGTGGTCCGGTGGCATCTACCGCTGGGTGAGCGAGGCGCTGGGCAGGCCGCTGGGGTTCGTCGCCGTGTGGTGCCAGTTCGCCATGACCATCGCGTACTACCCGAGCCTGCTCGCCTACGTGGCCTCGACGTTCGCGTACGTCATTCATCCGAGCCTCGCCGAGAACGGCCCCTACGTGGCGATCGTCATCGTCGTCATCTACTGGACGGGCGTCTGGGTCACCTGCCGGGGCACCAAGACGGTCGCCGGGCTCTCCTCCCTGGGGCTGATCATCGGCACGCTCGTCCCCGGCGTCGTCCTCGTCGTCCTCGGCATCGTCTTCCTGGGGCAGGGCAACGCGTCCGCCGCGCCCATGAGCCCCGACCACTGGCTGCCCCCGTGGACCGGCCTCGCCAGCCTGGTCCTCATCGTCAACAACTTCCTCTCCTACGCGGGCATGGAGATGAACGGCGTCCACGTGTCGTCGCTGCGCCATCCGCGCGCCGAGTACCCGCGCTCGATCTTCCTCGCCACCGGCCTCGTCCTGCTGATCTTCATCCTTCCGGCCCTGGCCATCAGCTGGGTCATGCCGTCCGAGGAGCTCAGCCTCACCGCAGGGCTGATGCAGGCCTTCCAGGCCTTCTTCGACCACTTCCACGTCGGCTGGCTGACGAAGGTCGTCGGGATCATGCTCGTCATGGCGGCGCTCGGCGGCATGCTCACCTGGCTCGCCGGGCCCGCGAAGGGGCTGGTCACGCTCGCCCGGCAGGAGGGCTATCTGCCGCCTGTCCTGCAGAAGTTCAACAAGGCGGGCGTCCCGCGCAACATCATGGTCGCGCAGGGCGTCATCACCACGCTGATCGGCGTCCTGTACGCCTTCAGTGACGACGTATCCAGCGCGTACTGGATGTTCTCCGTCATCACCGTGCAGATCTACCTCATCGCGTACCTGCTGATGTTCGTGGCCGTCGTCCGGCTGCGGACGTCGCAGCCGGAGGTGCCGCGCGGCTTCGTGGTCCCCGCGGTGAAGGTCGTCGCGGCCGTCGGATTCGCCGCGTCGCTCGCCGCGCTCGCCATCGGCTTCGTGCCGCCCGACCAGTTCGGCAAGGGCCCGCTGTGGCGCTACCTCCTGATCGTCGGCGGCGGCCTGCTCGCGCTCGGCGTCCTGGCCCCCGCGGCCTTCCTCAAGTACCGCAAACCCGGCTGGATCCACCCCGACCACAGGGCGACATATGCGTCGAAATAGCATGTACCCACCGATGTCATCGTCTACGACGGCAGCCACTCCCATGGCGAAACAGCAGCCCCGCTCCGGACCCCTCGCCCGGACCTCGCGGTCCACCGCGACACGCGTCCTGGCCGGCCTCCTGCTGGCCGGCGCCCTCGCGTACAGCACCTGGTCGCTGGAGGCGTTCCTGCCGACCGGGCTCTCGCCCCGCACGACGTACGTCAGCGAACTCGCCGCCGAGGACCAGCCGTACGGGACGTTCTTCCGCACCCTGGACCTCATCGCGGGCCTCCTCGTCCTCGCGGGCGCGCTGGGGGCGCTGCTCGGCCGGACGACGCCGCTCGGCCGGACGGCGCCGCTGGGGCGCGCGGCCCGACGGGGGTGGCTTCCCGCGGTGGGCTGGGCGGGGATCGCGCTGTTCGGCGCCGCCACCGCGGCCGACTCGCGGCTGCCGCTGAGCTGCGCGGCGACAGCCGACCCCGGCTGCCTCGCGCGGGAGCGGGCGGGCGACGTGCCCTGGACGCACTCCGCGCACGCGGTCAGCAGCAGCGTCGCCGTCACCGGGGCGCTGATCGGCATGGTGCTGCTGACCTTCGTCGCCCGCCGTCACGCAACGGCCCCCCGGCTCGCGCTCGCTCGCACCGGCCCGGTCCTCGTCGTCCTCGAACTGCTCGCCACCGGCTGGACCCTGGCGTCCGTCGCCGCGTTCGACGCCGGGCGGGGCACGTGGGGCCTCGGCATCGCGCAGCGGCTCCAACTGCTCTTCATCGCGGTGTGGCTCGTCGTCCTCGCGTGGTCGGCGGTTTCGGAGGCGCGGCGGGAGTGACGACGTACGCACGGGGCGAGTTCGTACGGATCGGGGGAGTGCCGCACCACGTCGAAGTGACGGGTGACGGGCCGGTGTGCGTGCTCGGCGCAGGGCTCGGGCTCGGCTGGTTCGACTGGCATCCGGTGGTGCCGCTGCTCGCCCCGCACCGGACCGTGGTCCGCTTCGACAGGCCCGGCCTCGGACTCAGTGGCCACGCGCGCGCGGCGCCCACGGTGCGGGGCGAGGCTGAGCGGATCCTGCGGGTCCTGGACGCGGTGGGGCTCGGCGCGGCGCGGGCGACGGTGGTCGGGCACTCGCTCGCCGGATTCCACGCCGAGGCGTTCGCGCGGCTGTACCCGGAGCGCACGCAGGGGCTCGTCCTCGTCGACTCCAGCGTTGAGGAACGGCCCCGAACGCTCCTGCCGCGCGGAGTGCGGGTGGCGGCCACGCGCGCGTGCGGCGCGCTGCTGTGCGCGACAGGTCTGCCGCGGGCGGTGGGACCGACCCTGCGCCGCCTGACGGCACCCACGCCGTGGGCGTGGCTCTACGGAGGCAGCAGGGTGTGGCGGGCGGCGCTCATGGAGTACGTGACGTACGGCGACGCGGCCCGCGAACTCGCCGCGCTCCGACGCCGCCTGCCTCTCCCGGAGGGAGTCCCGGTGACCGTGCTCGCCGCGTACACGGGCAGCGGCTCGCACCGCTGGCTCGACCGCCAGCGAGACCTGGCCCGCACCCTGGACGCGGCCTTCCGGGTGGCGATCCCGTCGGGCCATCTGGTGATGCGCGACCGCCCCGCGGAGGTGGCGCGAGCGGTGCTCGCGGCGAGAGCTACGCCCCGGCCCCCCGAACCCGCCGCACGCTGTCCCGGATGACGATGTGCGTGCCCAGGACGTGGCGCTCCTGGCCCGCCCGCGGGGAGCCGGAGAGCGCGCGGCGCACGGCTGTGCGGCCCATCTCCTCGGCGGGGATGTGGACCGTCGTCAGGCCGGGGGTGATGTCACCGGCCACCGGGTCGTCGTTGTAGCCGACCACCGACATGTCCTCCGGGACCCGCAGCCCGTACTCCCGCAGCGCGATGATCGCCGCGGCGGCCGCCCGGTCGTCGCCCGCGAAGACCGCGGTGAAGTCGGGTCTGCCGTCCGCCTTCTGGAGGAGGTCGCGCATCGCCTGGTAGCCGTGGTTCTGCCCGAAGCCCGTCCCATGGAGAACCGCGTCGCCGCGCGGCACCCCGTGGTCGTCCAGCGCCCGCAAGTAGCCGGCGAGCCGGTCCTCGCCGGTCGTGTTGCCCGGCTCGTAGCCGAGCAGGGCGATCCGCCGGTGCCCGGCGCCGAGCAGGTGGCTGGTGACCGCGTGGGCGCCCGCCTCGTTGTCGTGCTCCACGACCAGGGCGGGCACGTCGGGCGTCGGCGCCGGGCGCCCGCACAGCACGAGGCGGGAGCCCGCCGCCGCGAGAGCCTCTGCGTAGCGCGCCATCCGCTGCCGGTACTCGTCGTCCTGCACGACACCGCCGACCAGCATCACCGCCTCCGCGGCCTGTTCGCGCATCATCTGGACCAGGGCCAGCTCACGGGCCGGATCGCTGCCCGTGGACGCGACCAGGGTGAGCCGGCCGCGCTGGGCGGCCTCCATCTCCACGCCCTGCGCGACCTGCGCGTAGAACGCGCCCACCACGTCGAACATGAGGACCGCGATCGTCTTGCGGCCCGCGCCCGCCAACGCGCGCGCGTGCGCGTTGGCGACGTAGTCCAGGTCCTTGACCGCCCGCAGCACCTTGGCGCGCGACGCCGTGGACGTCGGGTAGTTGCCCGCGAGGACCCGCGAGACGGTCGCTACCGAGACGCCCGCGCGCGCGGCCACCTCGCGGATGGTGACCCGCTCACCCACTGTGTCTCCCTCTCCTGGCCGTCGGCCGGCCCTCGTCCGGCGGCCAACCCGCCGGGACCGGGGCCGAGTTGCTCAACGGCAGCCCGCCCCCGGACCATCATCCCGCGCCCAGCCCGCGGGTCAGTGCGCGGCCTCGTACTCCTTCAGGAACTCCTCCGCGGCCCGCTTGCCGCCCTGGGACTGCCACTTCTGGTGGATGCCGTCCCAGTCGGAGAGCTTCTTGCGGCCGGAGACGATCGCCGTCACGCCGTCCTCGATGATCTGCTGCATCGTGGCGCCCTGCCGGTTGAACGTCTCCGACATCAGCCCCCAGTGGTCGTCCGGCACGAGGAGCGGGACGACCTTCTTCTCCCAGGCGTGCAGCCGCTTCGTGAGGTCGGGGAAGCCGGGGAAGTAGAGCGGCTGCGGGGCGTCCATGAGGTAGGGGAAGGGCAGGTTGGTCTTGGAGTCGATGAGGCCGGTCTCCGTGGCGACCGGATCGCCGTCCTTGTTGTACTTGAAGTGGGTGCCCTCCACTCCGTAGTGCATCAGCTCGTACTCCTTCGAACCGAACGGCGATGCCATCCAGTTGAGCACGCGGAGCATCAGCTGGATGCGCTCCTTGGAGGCCTTCTTGATGACGGTGTAGCCGAAACAGCCGCGGTTCTGCTGGTAGACGGGCGTCACGCCGTCGACCGCGTACGGCTCGGCGACGTCGAGGGTGAACTCGTCCTTGATGCCCTGGGCGTTGGAGATGACGGCACCCCAGCCGTCCGTCATCGAGCGGACGGTCCCGTTGTAGAACTGGGTCTTCAGGTCGACCTGCGAGATCGACGTGGCGTCCGGGTTGTACGAGCCACCCTCGCGCAGCTTCGCCATGTACTCGAGCGCCGCCTTGAACGCGTCCGTCCCGTACATGTCGGTGGCCTTGCCGCCCCTGATCTGCCACTGGTTGGGCGCGCCGTGCCACATCGCGTGGTACAGGTACCCATAAAACCCCACTGTGGAGGCGCCGAGGGCGAACTTCTTGCCCTGGGAGGCCTCCGCGGTCATCGCCTGGAAGTCGGCGGCGGACATGCCCGGCCGGTACCCGGCCTCGTCGAACGCCTCACGGTTGATGAACATCGCGCCCTGCACCTTGGCCCGCTCGATCGGAAGACCGTAGATGCGCCCGGAGATGCGTCCCATGCCCTCCCACGCGTACGTGGGGATGTTGGCGAGGTTGGGGTAGTCCTTGACGGCGTCGCCGGACAGGTGGTCGCTCAGGTCCGCGCACCGCGACTTCACGAACTGCGACTCGCGCGGCAGGACGTACCCGCCACCGAAGTTGATCATGTCGGGCAGGTCGTCGCCCGACATCAGCGTGGACATCTTGGCGCGGAAGTCCGCGTCGGGCACGACGGTGAACTCGACCTCGACGCCCAGCGCCTCGTTCACGGCCTGCCAGTACTCGTTGCGGCCGACCGGCTTCGGCGGGGTGCCGTACGTGATCGTCATGACCTTGATCTTCTGCTTTCCCGTGCCCGGCTTCTCGGCCGTCGCACGGACCAGCTTCTCCGGGTACTTCGTGTACCCGGGCTGCACGCCCTCGGCGGTCGGCGCGAGGTCGGGGGTGGGGCCCTTGGCCGGGGTGTACGTCGGCCAGGGCGCCGCCTTCTTGCCGGCGTTGGAGACGTTGCCGCCGCCGCTCGACTCGGTGGAGCAGGCGGTGAGGACGGCGGGGGCCGCGAGGGCGGCGCCGCCGACGGCTATGGAGCGGAGCAGGGTGCGGCGCGACATCGAGGAACCGGACACGGAGGGAGCCCTTCTGTACGACGAGGTGAGATATCAGCTCTTGATGGCGCCGGTGAGCACGCCCTTGGTGAAGTACTTCTGCAGGAAGGGGTAGACGAGCAGGATCGGCACGGTGGCGATCACCAGGACGGCCATCTGCGTCGTCTGCGGGGCGGAGACCATGCCGGCCTCGCTCAGGCCGGTGTCGGCGATCTGCGAGCCGCCGATGACGTACGTGCGCAGCACCTGCGACAGCGGCCAGTGACCGGACTCCATGTAGATGGAGGCGTGGAACCAGGCGTTCCAGTAGCTCACGGCGTAGAAGAGGGAGACCACGGCCAGCGCCGCCTTGGAGAGCGGGAGCACGATCCGCCAGAGGATCTGCCAGTCCCCGGCGCCGTCGAGCCTGGCCGCCTCGTACAACTCCTCGGGTATCCCCTGGAAGAAGCCGCGCAGCACGATCAGATTGAAGACGTTGATGAGTACGGGCGCGACGAGCGCGGCATACGTATCCATCATCCCCATGCCCTTGACCAGCAGGAACGCGGGGATCATGCCGGGCGGGAAGAGGAACGTGAAGAGGATGAGCAGCAGCACGGGCTTGCCGCCGAAGACCCCGGGGCGGGCCAGGGCGTACGCGAGGAAGGTCGTGCACGCGAGCGAGAAGAGCGTGCCGAGGACCGTGAGGCCGACGCTGACGCCGAGCGCCTTGGTGACGATGCCGCCGTTGAGGATCGTCCGGTAGGCGCGCAGGGTCGGATCGCTCGGCCAGAGCACCCAGCCGCCGTTGTCCACGACCTCGCGGTTGGAGGCGAGGGACGTCGAGACGATGACGAGGAACGGAATCAGGACGAGCGCGAGAACGACGGTCACCGCCACGGCCTTCGCGGCCTTGGTCGCGACCCGTGGTTTCTCCATCCAGGCGGGACGGCTGACCTGCTTGACACTGCCACTCACTTGTAGACCCCCTGCTCGCCGAGCCGGTGGGCGATCCGGTTGGCGGTGAAGACGAGCGCCGCGCCGACGACGCCCTTGAACAGGCCCGCGGCCGCCGCGTAGCCGGTGTCGCCGCCGACGATGCCCTGCCAGAAGACGAAGGTGTCGAGCACCTCACCGACCTCGGGACCCACCGACTGCCGCTGCAGCAGCATCTGTTCGAAGCCGACGGAGAGGATGTCGCCGAGCCGCATGATCAGCAGCAGGATGATGATGGGCCGGATGCTCGGCAGCGTGACGTGCCAGAACCGCCGCCAGGGGCCGGCCCCGTCGATCGCCGAGGCCTCGTACAGCTGCTCGTCGACCTGCATCAGCGCGGCGAGGAAGATGATCGTCCCCCACCCGGCGTCCTTCCAGATCACCTCGATGACGACGAGCGGTTTGTACGCGTCCGGGTTGCCGATGATGTCGACGATGTGCAGCCCCGAGTCACTCAGGAAGGTGTTCAACAGTCCTGTGTCGCTGAGGACTTGCTGGAACAGCGCGACCACGACGACCCACGACAGGAAGTGCGGCAGATAGATCACGGACTGCGTGAAACGGCGCAGCAGATCCGACGTGAGGCTGTGCAGGAGCAGGGCGAGACCGAGCGGCGCCGGGAAGAAGAAGACGAGCTGCAGCACGGCGATGAACAGGGTGTTCCACGTCGCGTGCCAGAAGTCCGGGTCGCCGAACATCCGCGAGAAGTTCTCGGTGCCCACCCAGGGGCTGGCCCACAGTCCGTCGAAGGGGACGTACTCCTTGAAGGCCACCGCGTTGGCGACGAAGGCGCCGTAGTGGAAGACCAGGAAGTACGCGAGGCCCGGCACCATGAGCAGCACCAGGACACGCGTGTGCTGAAACCGTTTCCAGGGCGAATCCCGCCGTGCTTTGTCGCGTTCTGACCCGTTATTACTTCTCCCGGGCGGCTTCACCGCCTCGGTTTCCGCCCGTTCCTTCGTCACCGTCGGCACGGCAACCCCTCCGTCGTCGGAATAAGGTGCCCGGAATCTAAAGCGGTTACTTCGCCCGGTCAACCCCCCTTGCCTCGCGCTCTCTTGACCGTCCTCCCGGATTGGTCCTAGCCTCCAGGCGCTGGTTGGTAACCGGTTACTACGAGGGACGGTCACGCGTGGCAGATCAGGCAGAGCGGGCGGATCGGCGGGAGCGGAACGGGGGCGGGCCGCCGGGCGCGGCCCTGGCCATGGGCGTCGAGGTCGCGGACCGCGTGTTCGCGCCGGACCTCCGCGAACGGCTCGCCCGCAGCGTGGCGTTGGCCCCGGTGCTCCTGTCCGGGCCGCTGACGACGCCCGAGGCGCGGGCGGTACTCGCCGAGACGGAAATCCTGGTCACGGGGTGGGAGTGCCCGCCCCTGACCGGGGAGATCCTCGCCTTCGCGCCCCGGCTGCGCGCGGTCGTCCACGCGGCGGGCTCCGTCAAACCGATGGTCACCGACGCGGTCTGGGACCGGGGTGTCGTCGTCTCCTCGGCGGCGGACGCGAACGCGGACCCCGTGGTGGCGTTCACCCTCGCGGCGATCACGTTCGCGGCGAAGGGCGCGCTGTCGGCCGCGGCCGGCTACGCCTCCGGGTGGCCGTCCTTCACCGCCCGCACCGGGGCGGACGCGCGCACGATCGGCGTCGTCGGCGCGTCGCGGATCGGGCGGCGGGTGATCGCGGCGCTCCGGGAGTCGGACGCGGGCAGCCGGATCCTCCTCACGGACCCGTACGTGGCCCCCGAGGAGGCGGCGTCGCTCGGCGCGGAACTCGTGGACCTGCCCGAGCTGTGCTCACGCAGCAGCATCGTGACGGTCCACGCGCCGCAACTCCCCGAGACAGAAGGCCTCTTGAGCGGCGACATGCTCAAGCTGATCCCCGACGGCGGGGTCGTCGTCAACACGGCCCGGGGGGCGCTCGTCGACACGGACGCGCTGGTGCGGGAGTGCGGGGCGGGACGCCTGGACGCGTTCCTCGACGTCACGGATCCCGAGCCGCTGCCCCCGGGGCACGCGCTCCTCCGCCTCCCCAACGTGCTGGTCACCCCGCATGTGGCGGGGGCGCAGGGGAGCGAGGTGCGCAGGCTCGGGGAGTACGCGGTGGGGGAGGTCGAGCGCTATGTGTCCGGAGCGCCGCTCCGCGGCCGCCTCCTGCGCGAGGACCTGCCTCGTCTGGCCTGAGCGTCACGCAGCGGAACTGCGGGGCGGATTATTCAACAGCCGCAAGGAGGTTGTCCGAGGTACGGAGAAGTACGGTCGGTAGTCATATGCCTTCGGTAACGTGGGAGCCATCTGCCTCCGACTGGATGGGTGGTGGGAACCCGCGTCAGCGGGCTCCAAGCGATGGCTTCTTTGCCCGAGCAGACGAGCTCTTGTGGTGCAGGACCCGCCGCGCGGCCCGGTGCCCCGTACCCGGCGCTGACCGTGGACGCGGCGGGCATCATCCTGGTCCACAACAAGCAGGCCGCCGTGCTGCTCTCGCGCATCGCTGTCGGCGTCCCGCTGAGCGATGTCGCGCCCGCCTGGCTGGTCGAGGCGCATGTGCGGCACACCGGCGACACGGCCGAGCAGGCGCCGGCCTGGGCGGGCGGCAGGATCGGCGGGCGGCGCGTGACGGCACTGGCGGGGCCGGGCGCGGGCGGCGCGACGACCTGGTGGCTGATCGCCGGTAGCGCCCGGGCCGGTGCCGCCAAGGAGTTGGCGCGCGAGCGCTCGCGTGCGGGCCTGCTCCAGGAGCTCTCCTCGGAACTGCTCGCCTCGCTCGACGTCGGGCGCTGCGCGGAGACGGCCGTGCGGCAGGCGGCCCGGCATCTGGCGGACGCGGCGGTCCTCGTCGGACCGGGCGACCGGAGCGGACACCCGGTGGCGCGCTGTGCCGCCGACGGGCCCGTGGTACGGGAGCGGATCGCCATGGACCCGGAGCAACTGCCAGGCCTGGCAGAGGCGTTGACGGGGCTCCCCGCGGTGTCCTCGCGCTGGATCGACCCTCACGACGTGCCCGCATGGGCCGTGCCCGAGGGGTTCCCGGGTGGCGCCGCCGACATCGGCTCGGTCGTCGTGGCGCCCCTGCCCGGGCACGGCGCGCCCGCCGGATGCATCGTCCTGCTCCGGCACCGGGGCGAGGCGCCGTTCACCCCCGCCGAGGAGTCCTTCGCGCAGCTCTTCGCCGCGCGGGTGGGCGCCGCCCTGTCCGTGGCCCGCAGCCACGCCCGCCAGGCGTACTGCACCGATGTGCTGACGCGCGACCTGTTGCCACCGGCACTCGGCCCGGTGCACGGCATCTGCCTCTCCGGCCGGTACCGCGCCTCGGCCCCGGACGAGCACATCGGCGGTGACTTCTACGACACGTTCCCCGCCGGCACACCCGATGCGGAGACCGTCGCGGTGCTGGGTGACGTGTGCGGCAAGGGGCTGGAGGCCGCCGTCACCGCCGGGAGGATACGCAGCGCGCTGCAGGCGCTGGTTCCGTTCGCCGACGACCACACCCGTCTGCTGGCCCTCCTCAACCGGGCGCTGCTGTCCTGGGAGCGGACCCCCTTCGTGACCCTGGTCCTGGTCTCCGCCGTGCGCGAGGGCGCGCGGGTGCGGCTGCGCGTCTCCAGCGCGGGCCATCCCGTCCCCTTCGTCGTGTGCTCCGACGGCCGGGTGGAGGAGGTCCGGACCCGCGGCACGCTCATCGGCGCCATCGCCGACCTCGAGCTCAGGACCGCCGAAGTCCGCCTGGAGCCGGGTGAGACCTGCCTGCTGTACTCCGACGGGATCACCGAGGCGCGCGGAGGACCGCTGGGTGACGTGATGTTCGGTGAGGACAGGCTGCGCTCCGAGCTGACCCGGTGCGCCGGGATGCCGGTGGAAGCGCTCACCGAACGGGTGCAGATGGTCGTCGCCCAGTGGGTGGGGCAGGGCCCGCACGACGACATGGCCGTCGTGGCGATCGGAGCGCCCAGGGACGGCCGAGCCGGCAGAAGCGACTGAGCCGACAGAGACGACGCCGGCAGAGACAACGCCGACAGAGACAACGAGGAAAGGCGATAAGGGTGAACCGTGGCACAGAACCCCTTGAACTGGCCGAGCCGCGTGAGCAGTTGTGGGAGGCACTCTGCGAGGGGGAGGAGGATCGCGCCGTCGCCCTCGTGCGCAGCGCACTCGCCGCGGCGCGATCGGCGCAGGGGACTTCGGGCACCTCCTCCGACGAACGGACGCGGGCCGCGGGCGAACACGTCCTGCTCGAACTGATCGCCCCGTCCCAGGAGCGGCTGGGCCACGCGTGGGCGGCCGACGAGATCACGGTGGCGCAGGAACACGCCGCCACGGTGATCAGCGAGCGGTGCGTGGCGGCCGTCGCCGACAGCGCCGCGCCCGTGCTCGCCGCTCCGCCCCTGGGGCGGGTCCTGGTGTCGTGCGTCGGCGGCGAGTGGCACGCCCTGCCCGCGCGGCTGGTCAGCGAAGTGCTGCGGCTGCGGGGCTGGCGGGTCGACCATCTCGGGGCGCAGGTCCCCACCGAGCACGTGGTCGCGCACGCGCGCAGCACGCGTGCCCAGGCGGTGCTGCTGTCCTCGTCGATCCCCACGCTGCTGCCCGGCGCCCACAACGCGATCAGCTCCTGCCAGGGTGCCGGTGTCCGCGTGCTCGCCGGAGGCGCCGCCTTCGGACCGCGGGGGCGCTACGCCCGGATGATGCGGGCCGAATGGGCCGAGGACGCGCGCGGTGCGGCCGCCCTCCTGGACCGGAGTCCCACACCGCCCCCGCAGACGGCCCGCCCGCCCGATCTGGACCTGCCCCACCTGGCCGACCAGGAGTACACCATGGTCTGCCGCACCAGACTGCAGCTGGTCAAGCAGGCCCTCGCCGACGTCGAGGAGGGCTTTCCCGACATGCGCGGGTACAGCGAGTACCAGCGGGAGCGGACCGTCGAGGACATCGACCACATCGTCAATCACCTCGCCACGGCCCTGTACGTGGACGACCCCGACCTGTTCACGAGGTTCATCGTGTGGACCGCGGACATTCTGGCGGCCCGTGACGTCCCGCCGTGGTGCCTGCTTCCCGCCCTCGATTCGCTGCTGAACCGGCTCAAGGACTTCCCCCGCGCGGTCGGCGTCCTCGCCGCCGCCCGCCGCCTCCTCGATCCGCCCCGGTCCGCGAGGCCCACCTGATCCCTCACCGGTCGCACGGCGCGTGCGGCGGGATGGGCCCTACGGCTTCGCGCCCCGCTCCTTCAGCATCGACGACATCAGCTCGATCTCCGACTCCTGCGACTCCACCATCCCCCGCGCCAGCCTCCGCTCCGCGGACACCTCGCAGCGGTCCACGCAGCCCTGCGCCATATGCACCCCGCCCCGGTGGTGCCGCGTCATCAGTTGCAGGTAGAGGATCTCCGCCTTCTTGCCGCTGAGTCCACCCAGCCGCTTCAGCTCCGCCCCCGTGGCCATCCCCGGCATCAGCGCGCCGTCCTCGCCCGGCGGCATGTCGCCCATGCCCATCCACTCCATCGGCGCCCCTTCCGGCACCTTCGGCAGCTCCCACAGGTCCAGCCAGCCGAGCAGCATCCCGCGCTGGTTGGCCTGGGTCTGGGCGATGTCGTACGCGAGACGCCGTACGTCCTCGTCATCGGTCCGGTCCCGCACGATGTACGACATCTCCACCGCCTGCTGGTGGTGGACCGCCATGTCGCGGGCGAACCCCGCGTCCGCCGACGAAGTCGCGGGCGAGCCGCCCGAGTCGGAGTCCGTCGCGGCCACCGCCGCCGTGATCCCGCCCCCGGCGACGACCGCGGCCACGACCGCCCCGACGATCCAGTTCGTACGCCGCCTCACGCCGACCCCCGCCTCACCGCGCCCGCTCCGCTCACCGCGTTCACCGCACTCACTGCCCGAGACCGTTCGTGCACGCCGCCCCCGGCTCCGGCGTCTGCTTGCCCTGGACGTAGGTGGAGAAGAACTCCTTGACCTTCGGGTCGTCCGCGCCCGTGACGGTCCGCTGGTGCGCCCACGCGGTCAGCATGACGGGGTCCTTCTGGTCCTTCACGGGGCTCATCAGCGAGTACGGCGTGGCCTTGACCTTCGCTTCCAGCTTCTTCAGGTCGGCCGGCTCCGCCTTGTCGTTGTAGGTGACCCATACGGCGCCGTGCTCCAGGGAGTGCACGGCGTTCATCTCCGGGATCTCCTTCTTGTAGACGTCGCCGTTGCAGTTCATCCAGACCTGATTGTGGTCCCCGCCGACGGGCGGCGTCATCGGATAGTCCACGGTCTTCGTGACGTGCGTACGGCCGAGCTTGCCCCAGCTCTTCTCGCCGTCCGCGGAGACCTTGTACTTCGGCCAGTCCTGCGCGCTCTTCGAGTCCGAGCCGGAGTCGTCGGAGGCCTTGTCGACGAGGAAGTAGCCGCCCACGCCGAGCGCCGCGACGACGACCGCGCTGACCGTGATCGTCAGGGCCCGGCCCCGGCGGTCGCGTGCGCGCTCCGCCCGGCGCATCTCCTCTATCCGGGCCTTGCGGGAAGCGTTGCTCGTGTTCTTGGCGGAACCCATGGTGTGTCCTTCTGCGGAAAGGGACGGACGGGACGACGAACGAGTCCGCTGATCGTAATCGGAGGGAGGCCCGTACTACAGAGCGTCCTCCCGACTCCGTCCGCCGACCGGCGTGACGGAGCAATTTGAGCCACCGCCGCGCATTCCCTACGCTCGACCGTATGCGGCTCATGCGCTCCACCGACCTGGCACTGCGCACCCTCATGCGCCTCGCCGTGGTGGACGGCGCGGACCCCGCCCCCACGACGCGTGAAGTGGCGGCCGACATGGCGGTGCCGTACACCCACGAGACGAAGGTCGTCGCCGAGCTCCAGAAGATGGGTCTCCTCGAGGCCCGCCGGGGCAGGGGCGGCGGCCTCGCGCTGACCGAGGCGGGGCGCGGGGCGTCGGTCGGCGCGCTGGTGCGGTCCTTCGAGGGCACGGGCGACGTCGTGGACTGCGAGAGCGGCACGCCGTGTCCGCTGAACTCGGCATGCCGCCTGCGTGACGCGCTGCGCAGGGCGCAGGAGGCCTTCTACGCGTCGCTGGACCCCCTGACGGTGGCGGACATCGTCGCGAGCCCGACGGGCCCGCTCCTCCTGGGCATCACGACCCGCCCCACCGACTGAAGGGCCGGGTCAGCTCCGGGCCAGCCACAGGTCGGGCCCGAACACCTCGTAGTGGACGTCGGCCGCGGCGACTTTGCGCTCGATCAGCTGGAAACGCACCGCCCGCATGAACGGCAGCGGACCGCACAGGTACGCGCGCGTGCCGGCCGGGATCGGCGGCAGGGCCGCGAGATCGGCGTACCCCGTGAGCTCCGCGGGGTGGCCCGCCTCCGGCCGCTCGTAGAAGAAGTACGCCGAGCCGTCCGGGAGTTTGGCGGTGTACGCCTCGTGGTCGGCCCGCAGCGCGTGCGCCGCGGGGGAGCGGTCGGCGTGGACGACGGTGACGGGCGCCCGGTGCCCCGACGCGGCCAGCTGCTCCAGCATGGCGATCATCGGAGTGACGCCGATCCCCGCGGAGGCGAGCAGCAGTGGAACGTCCGCGTCCGTCTCGCCGAGAGCGAGATCGCCGTACGGCGGAGAGACACGGAGGACGTCGCCCTCCCGCACGCGCGCGTGCAGGTGGTTCGAGACCTCGCCCTCGGGCGCCCCCGCCTCACCCCGCACCCTCTTCACACAGATCTGCCGCACCTCGGACCCGCCGCGGCCCGCCCCGGTGAGGCTGTACTGCCGTATCTGCCGGGCCCCGTCCTTGAGTTGCACCTGCACGGACACGTACTGCCCCGGCCGGAAGCCCGGTGCCGGCGCCCCGTCGACGGGCCGCAGCCGGAACGTGGCGACGTCCGCCGTCTCCTCCACGCGCCCGACGACCTCCCACGCACGCCACGTGTCCTCGCCCGCCGTGACGCCCTGCCCGGCGTAGAGGCGGGCCTCGATGGCGATGAGGGCGTTGGCCATGAGCCAGTAGACGTCGTCCCAGGCTGCGGCGGTCTCGGGCGTGAACGCGTCGCCGAGCACCTCGACGATGGCGGCGAAGAGGTGACGGTGCACCGTCTCGTACTGGTCGGGGGCCACGCCGAGCGAGGCGTGCTTGTGCGCGATGCGGTTCAGCATCACGTCGGGCCGCTCGTCGGGGTGCTCCACCAGGTGCGTCGCGAACGCGGCGATGGAGCCGGCCAGGGCCTGCCGCTGTGTCCCCGCGGCCTGGTTGCCTCGGTTGAAGAGGTCCCTGAGCAGCTCGGGACGGGCCGTGAAGAGCCGGTCGTAGAAGCGCTCGGTGATCTCGCCGATCGCCGCTCCGACGACGGGAAGCGTGGCGCGGACGGTCGCGGCCGACTGTTCTGACAGCAACGTGGGCTCCTCAGTGCCTGGTGACGAGCAGGGCGTGGGCAGGGCTCGGTAAGGGAGGGTTGCGCCCCCCTTGTCTGTTTCGATCCTCAAATTAGCATCTGATATGCAAGTTATAGCGACGGGGGTACGGATGACGGGCCGGCAAGGGGCCGGACACGGCGCCGGGACCCGCCACCGTTACGGCCGACCGGCGCAGCAGGCACTATGGGCACAGAGCGGCAAGAGAAACGGCTCGAACGCCGCGGCACGGGGCCCGCAACGCGCACGAAACCAAGGAGTGGGATGCTCGTGTGCCCGGTGTGTCCCGGGGCGCGAATGCAGGTGGCCTGACCAGCAAGGATGGGTGGAAGCGGAAGATGAACAAGCAGCAGGAATTCGTGCTCCGTACGTTGGAGGAGCGCGACATCCGGTTCGTGCGCCTGTGGTTCACGGACGTCCTCGGCTTCCTCAAGTCGGTGGCCGTGGCCCCGGCCGAACTGGAACAGGCCTTCGACGAGGGCATCGGCTTCGACGGCTCGGCCATCGAGGGCTTCGCCCGGGTGTACGAGTCGGACATGATCGCCAAGCCGGACCCCTCGACCTTCCAGGTGCTGCCCTGGCGCGCTGAGGCCCCCGGCACGGCCCGCATGTTCTGCGACATCCTGATGCCGGACGGCTCACCGTCCTTCGCGGACCCGCGCTACGTGCTGAAGCGCGCCCTCGCCAAGACCTCCGACCTGGGCTTCACCTTCTACACCCACCCCGAGATCGAGTTCTTCCTGCTGAAGGACAAGCCGCTGGACGGCTCGCGGCCCACCCCCGCCGACAACTCCGGCTACTTCGACCACACCCCGCAGAACGTGGGCATGGACTTCCGCCGCCAGGCCATCACGATGCTCGAATCCATGGGCATCTCCGTGGAGTTCAGCCACCACGAGGGCGCCCCCGGTCAGCAGGAGATCGACCTCCGCTACGCCGACGCGCTCTCCACGGCCGACAACATCATGACGTTCCGCCTGGTCATGAAGCAGGTCGCCCTGGAACAGGGGGTGCAGGCCACCTTCATGCCGAAACCGTTCTCCGAGCACCCCGGCTCCGGCATGCACACCCACCTCTCCCTCTTCGAGGGGGACCGCAACGCGTTCTACGAGTCCGGTGCCGAGTACCAACTCTCCAAGGTCGGCCGCTCCTTCATCGCGGGCCTGCTGCGGCACGCCGCGGAGATCTCCGCGGTCACCAACCAGTGGGTGAACTCGTACAAGCGCATCTGGGGCGGCTCCGAGCGCACCGCGGGCGCGGGCGGCGAGGCACCCTCGTACATCTGCTGGGGCCACAACAACCGCTCCGCGTTGATCCGCGTCCCGATGTACAAGCCCGGCAAGACGGGTTCCGCGCGCGTCGAGGTCCGCTCGATCGACTCGGGCGCCAACCCCTACCTGACGTACGCGGTGCTGCTCGCCGCCGGACTCAAGGGCATCGAGGAGGGGTACGAGCTGCCGCCGGGCGCCGACGACGACGTATGGGCGCTGCGCGACGCCGAGCGCCGCGCGCTGGGCATCGAACCGCTCCCGCAGAACCTGGGCGAGGCGATCGCGCTCATGGAGAAGTCCGAACTGGTCGCCGAGACCCTCGGCGAGCACGTCTACGACTTCTTCCTGCGCAACAAGAAGCAGGAGTGGGAGGAGTACCGCTCCGAGGTGACGGCCTTCGAGCTCCGCAAGAACCTGCCGGTTCTGTAGGGGAGCGACCCCGCCGTTGGGGGTGCGACCGCCGGCCGCGGCCGCGCTGCGCCAAGGAGCACGCGCGGAGGCCGGCGGACGCCGGGGTCGGGCCGGAACCCGCAGATGAGGACACGCCCGCCCCGGTACTCGCCCGCGACGAGGCGCTTCTCGTCCTGGCCACGGAGTGCCACCCGAGGACGCTGCGGCAGATGCGCTGGACCAACACCATGATCAAGAACATCGCGCCGCAGATCCTCGCCGTCGGCGTCAGTCCTGCGCGGTGATCGCCTCACGCAGCGGCGTAGTCGCCCGCACCCGGTACTCCTGGATGGCCCAGCCGTTGCCGTCCGGGTCGCTGAAGTACATGAACGTGCCGCCGTCCTGCGGCGCGTGCTGCACCGGCTCGGAGACGTCGAGGCCGCGAGCGACCAGCTCGGCGTGCGCGGCCTTGGCGTCGGCGACGCACAGCTGCAGGCCCTGGTAGGAGCCGACGGGCGGTCTCGGGCCCGCCATCGACTCCCAGAGCGCGTCGCCCGCAAGCGCGATCGAACAGCCCGACCCCGGCGGGGTCAGCTGGACGATGCGCATGCCCGGCATCACCTCCGTGTCGATGTCGACGTGGAAGCCCAGCTTGTCGCTGTAGAACTCCTTCGCCCGGTCGATGTCACTGACGGGCAGCGGGATCACTTCGAGTGTGTATTCCATGGCCCGCAGTACACCAGTGAGTTGAGCCCCTGTCAGCCGTCGCGTGCAGGGTGTCGCGGGGCGGCCGGGCGCCGGTTCGCCGGGGAGGCCTTAGGCTCGGGCCGAGGAGTGATCGAACGGAGGCTCGCATGACGGTGCCGCAAGGGCGACGAAGCAGTACGTTCACGCGGCTGCTGCGGCACGGCTTCACCGACCCGTCCGCCGCGGAGCGGCTCCTCGACGACCCGGCGCTGAGCGCCCTGCGCGACGATCCGCTGCTCCTGGACGCGCTCGGCGCCACCGCCGACCCCGACCTGGCCCTCCTCGGCCTGGTCCGGCTCGTGGAGGCGCAGGACGACGACCTCGGACGGCGCGAGCTGCTCGACACCCTCGTCACCGCCAAACCCCTGCGCGACCGCCTCCTCGGCGTGCTCGGCGCTTCGGAGGCCCTCGCCGACCACCTGGCCAGGCACCCCCTGGACTGGCGTGCCCTCGTCACCTACGAATCGGCCGACCTGCACCCCGGCGTGGAGGAGTTCGAGCGGGGTCTCGCCGACGCCGCCGACCCCGAGTCGCTGCGCGTCGCCTACCGCCGCTGCCTGCTCTCCATCGCGGCCCGCGACGTGTGCGGCACCACCGATGTCGCCGAGGCGGCGGCCGAGCTCGCGGACCTCGCGACGGCGACGCTGCGGGCGGCGCTCGCCCAGGCCCGCGCGGCCGCGCCCGAGGACGCCGCGCAGTGCAGGCTCGCGGTGATCGCCATGGGCAAGTGCGGCGGCCACGAGCTGAACTACGTGTCCGACGTCGACGTCATCTTCGTCGGCGAGGCCACCGAGGGCACCGACGAGGACAAGGCGATGCGGGCCGCGACCCGCATCGCCTCGCACATGATGCGGATCTGCTCGGAGACGAACGCCGAGGGCACCATCTGGCCCGTCGACGCGAACCTCCGCCCCGAGGGCAGGAACGGCCCCCTGGTGCGCACGCTCTCCAGCCACCTCGCGTACTACCAGCGCTGGGCGAAGACCTGGGAGTTCCAGGCTCTGCTGAAGGCCCGTCCGGTCGCGGGCGACCTCGCGCTCGGCGAGGAGTACGTCGAGGCGCTCGCGCCGCTCGTCTGGCAGGCCGCCGAACGCGAGAACTTCGTGCCCGACGTGCAGAAGATGCGGCGCAGGGTCGTCGAGAACATTCCGGTGGGCGAGGTGGACCGGGAGCTGAAGCTCGGCCCCGGCGGACTGCGCGACGTCGAGTTCGCCGTGCAGATGCTCCAGCTGGTGCACGGCCGCAGCGACCGGTCGATCCGCAGCGGCTCGACGCTCGTCGCCCTGCAGGCGCTCGGCGCCGGCGGATACGTGGGGCGCGTGGACGCCGCCCAGCTCGACGACGCGTACCGCTTCCTGCGCTCCCTCGAACACCGCATCCAGCTGTACAAGCTGCGCCGCACCCATCTCGTGCCGGAGGACGACGCGGACCTGCGGCGCATCGGCCGCTCGCTGGGCATGCGCACCGAGCCGATCACCGAGCTCGGCCGTGCCTGGAAGCGGCACACCTCCGTGGTCCGCCGACTGCACGAGAAGCTCTTCTACCGCCCGCTGCTCGACGCCGTCGCCCAGCTCGCCCCCGGCGAGGCACGGCTGAGCACGGAGGCGGCCCGCGAACGCCTCGTCGCACTCGGCTACGCGGACCCCAGCGCGGCGCTCAGGCACCTGGAGGCACTGGCGTCCGGTGTGACCCGCAAGGCCGCCATCCAGCGCACCCTGCTGCCGGTCCTCCTCGGCTGGTTCGCGGACTCCGCCGACCCCGACGCGGGCCTCCTCGGCTTCCGCAAGGTGTCCGACGCGCTCGGCAAGACCCCCTGGTACCTGCGGCTCCTTCGGGACGAGGGCGCCGCCGCGGAGAACCTCGCCCGCGTCCTCTCCGCCGGACGCCTCGCCCCCGACCTGCTGCTTCGCGCCCCCGAGGCCGTCGCCCTCCTCGGCGACCAGGGCGGCCTCGAACCGCGCGGCCGCGCCCACCTGGAGCAGGAGATACTGGCCGCGGTGCGCCGCGCGGACGGCGCCGAGCAGGCCGTGACGGTGGCGCGCGGGGTGCGGCGCCGCGAGATGTTCCGTACCGCCGCGGGTGACCTCATCGGCTCGTACGGCACGGAGGACAACCCCGCCGAGGCCGACCCCGGCACGCTCGTGGACCGGGTGGGCGACGCCGTGTCGGACCTGACGGCCGCCACCCTCGCGGGCACGCTGCGCGCCGTCGTCCGCGAGGGCTGGGGCGACACGCTCCCCACCCGCTTCGCCGTCATCGGCATGGGCCGCTTCGGCGGCCACGAGCTGAGCTACGGCTCGGACGCGGACGTCCTCTTCGTGCACGAGCCGCGCGAGGGCGCCGACGAACAGGAGGCGGCCAAGGCCGCGGCGAAGGTCGTCGCCGAGATGCGCAGACTCCTGCAGCTCCCCTCCGCCGACCCGCCGCTGCTCATCGACGCCGACCTGCGCCCGGAGGGCCGCAGCGGCCCGCTGGTGCGCACCCTGCGCTCGTACGAGGCGTACTACCGCCGCTGGTCCCTCGTCTGGGAGTCCCAGGCGCTGCTGCGGGCCGAACCGGTCGCGGGCGACGAGGAGCTCGGGCGCGCCTTCATCGGCCTCGTCGACCCGCTGCGCTACCCGGCGGAGGGCCTCGGCGAGGACGCGGTCCGCGAGATCCGCCGCCTCAAGGCCCGGATGGAGGCGGAGCGCATGCCGCGCGGCGCCGACCCGACCCTCAACGCGAAGCTGGGCCGCGGCGGTCTCTCCGACGTCGAGTGGACCGTGCAGCTCCTGCAGCTGGAGCACGGCTGGGCCGAACCGGGCCTGCGCACGACCAGGACCCGCGAGGCCCTGGCCGCGGCCTGCGCGGCGGAGCTGATCCCGACGCAGGACGCGGCGACCCTCGACGAGGCGTGGGTCCTGGCGGCGCGCGTGCGCAACGCGGTCATGCTGGTGCGCGGCCGGGCGGGCGACACGTTCCCCTCCGACGGCCGTGAACTGGCGGCGGTCGCCCGGTACCTGGGCTACGACCCGGGCCACGTCGGCGAGATGCTGGACGACTACCGGCGCATCACGCGCAGGGCGCGGGCCGTGGTGGAGGAGCGGTTCTACGGGGCGTGACCGTACGGCCCCGAGGTCCGCGGGAGCCGTCCGCGCTGCCTCAACAGACCCGCAACGCTGCCCTTGCGCCCCTGGTCCGGCGGCCGCTCCATGGCGTATTCAGGAAGAGTTCGAGTCAGTCTGCCTGGAGGCCCCATGCGCGCCAGTGAATCCGCCCGACCCGCCGACGGGGAGCGCGCCGGTCGCGTACCGGCCCGCAGCGCCGAGTCGCCGTCGAGCGCGGAGGGCGGCATGACCGCGCGGGAGATCCGCGCCCTGCAGCGCAGCGCGGGCAACGCCGCCGTCGTGCGTGCGGTGCAGCGGTCCTCCGTGCACGACGTGCTGAGCGGCGGCGGGCGCCCGCTCGACACCGGGACCCGTACGGACATGGAGGCGCGCCTCGGCGCGGACTTCTCCGACGTACGCGTCCACGACGACAGTGCCGCGAAGGCCTCGGCGGCCGAGGTGGGCGCCCGCGCCTACACCTCCGGCAACCACGTCGTCATCGGCGACGGCGGCGCGGACCGGCACACGCTCGCGCACGAGCTGACGCACGTCATCCAGCAGCGGCAGGGCCCGGTCGCGGGCACCGACAACGGCTCGGGCCTCAAGGTCTCCGACCCGTCCGACCGGTTCGAGCGCGAGGCCGAGGCGAACGCCCACCGGGTCCTCTCCGGTCCTGCGCCCGAGGCCCACACGGAGGCGGCCCCGCACGCACACACGGCCGCGGAGGAGCACGCCGTGCAGCGCGCCCCCGGCACCCAGACGGCCCCCCGCGTCGACTGGAACCAGCTCCTGGACACCATCGTCGGCCAGGACCGTACGCTCGCCGGGTTCCAGTTCGGGTCCGAGTGCCGGAACAACGGCGGCAACAACCTCATCTCCCGCCCCGTGGAGGTGACCGTCGCCGCGGGCGGCACCACCGCCCGCCTCGCCGTCCACCTCAACGTGATGCTCACCAGCGGCGGCGAGGTCCGGGACCGCAAGACCGGTGACTCCTCGGCGTCGATCAGGGGCTCCCTCTTCCACCTGACGGCACGCCCGCTGGCCGGCCAGAACCTGATCCACGAGGCGGGCGCGTCCAGCCTCACGGCACAGGAGTCGATCCACGTGGGACGCAACAACGCCGACGGCTGGAACAACCGCCCCGGCAACACCCAGGCGCTCGCCCACGCCGTCGACGTACCGCACGACAAGCTCCTGGAGGCGCTGAACTCCCGGTACCCGCACAGCGGCATCGAGGACCTGATCGAGCGCTTCAAGCGGGACGTCGGCCGCGCCGTCATCCACGGCCTCGCCCCGGACGTCGTCCACGTCAACTGGGACGGGGACGAGTCGTTCAAGTAGGGAGGCGGTCCGGCGCGGCCACGTCGCGCGGCAGGGCGTACGGCATCGTGCCGTACCAGAGCCGCGCGACCGCGAAGCCGAAGGCCAGGCAGATCATGCCGCCGACCGCGTCGAGCCAGAAGTGGTTGGCGGTGGCCACGATGACGACGAGCGTCGCGACGGGGTAGAGCAGGCCGAGCACCTTGGCCCACGGCACCGACGCCAGGGCGAAGATCGTCAGCCCGCACCACAGCGACCAGCCGATGTGCATCGACGGCATCGCCGCGTACTGGTTCGACATGTTCTTGAGGTCGCCGGAGGCCATCGAGCCCCACGTGTGGTGGACGACCACCGTGTCGATGAAGTGGGTGCCGTTCATCAGGCGCGGCGGGGCCAGTGGGTAGAAGTAGTAGCCGACCAGGGCGACCGCCGTCGTCGCGAAGAGGACGAGGCGCGTGGCCGCGTACCTCCCCGGGTGCTTGCGGAAGAGCCAGACGAGAACACCGAGCGTGACGATGAAATGCAGGGTCGCGTAGTAGTAGTTCATGCCGACGATGAGCCATGTCACGGAGTCGACGGTGTGGTTGACGCTCTGCTCGACCGCTATCCCCAGATCGTGCTCGACGCGCCAGATCCAGTCGGCGTTGCGCAGCGCCTGCGACTTCTGCTCCGGCACCGCGTTGCGGATCAGTGAATACGTCCAGTAACTGACGCCGATGAGGAGGATCTCGAACCAGAGACGGGGGCGGCGGGGTGTTCGGAGGCGACGGAAACGACGCAGCGCGTTGCGCCCATTGCGGCCGTTCTGCTCGTCCGCGATGGGTGATGAAACGGGCCTTTCCCGGCCTTCAAGTGTCGTCACGGTCGTCTCACCCATAGGGACAGAGTCTGCCAGATCCCCACCCTTCGACCGATCATCCCTTGGTCGGGTTCGGACCGCATTCTCTACGCCGCAGGAAGGAGGGCGCGCCCCTGGAGGGACCCCGGGGGCGCATGGGGCAGGGCCGGGCGGCGAGCCTTATGCGTGTATAACCCAAGGAGATCGGGTCAGGCCGCCCACCACACCGCCGAATCCGCCGGAAGCACCGTCCGCCCCGCGCCCGGCGCGATCTCCGTGCTGGCCAGCAGGGGCGTGCCGGGCGTCGGCAGCGCGACCGGTGACGCGGTGAGGTTGACCGTGCACACGAACGAACCGGCGGAGGTCGTGCGGCGGAACGCGAGCACGCCCTCCGGCGCCGGCAGCCACGTGACGTCGCGGCCCGCGCCGAGCGCCGGATGCGCGCGGCGCACGGCCAGCGCCCGCCGGTAGAACTCCAGCGTCGACGCAGGATCGCCCGACTGCGCGGCCACCGACAGGTCCTTCCAGGCGTCCGGCTGCGGCAGCCAGCTCGGACCGCCCTCGCGCGGCCCGAAGCCGAACGGGGCACGCTCCCCGGACCACGGCAGCGGCACCCGGCACCCGTCCCGCGTGCCGTCCTGCCCCGAGCCGCGGAAGAACGCCGGGTCCTGCCGCACCTCGTCCGGCAGCTCCGTCACCTCCGGCAGCCCCAGCTCCTCACCCTGGTACAGGTACGCCGAGCCCGGCAGCGCCAGCATCAGCAGCGTCGCCGCCCGCGCCCGGCGCAGCCCCCGGGCCTCGTCGCCGTCCGCGAAGCGCGTCGCGTGGCGCACGACGTCGTGGTTGGAGAGCACCCACGTGGCGGGCGCGTCCACGGCGTTCATCGCGGCCAGCGAGCGGTCGATGACGTCGCGCAGCGCGTCCGCGTCCCACGCCGTCGTCAGATACTCGAAGTTGAAGGCCTGG
Source organism: Streptomyces venezuelae (assembly GCF_008642315.1). Taxonomy (NCBI): domain Bacteria; kingdom Bacillati; phylum Actinomycetota; class Actinomycetes; order Kitasatosporales; family Streptomycetaceae; genus Streptomyces; species Streptomyces venezuelae. Next base: position 6,404,250 of record NZ_CP029192.1, read on the forward strand.
TGCAGCTCGTCGCGGCGCAGATAGCGGGCGCTGCGCTCGACCGTCGGGGTCCACGCCTCGGCGACGGCGATGCGCCGCGCCCCGGCGTCCTCCCCGTACTCGTCGAGGATGCGGCGCCAGTCGCGGTAGATCTCGTGCACGCCGTCCTGGTCGAAGTAGGGCACGGCCTGCTTGCCGAGCAGCTTGACCTGCTCCGCGTGGCCGATGTCCGGCAGGCCCGCCGCCTTGACCAGGCCGTGCGCGACGTCGATGCGGAACCCGTCGACGCCGAGGTCGAGCCAGAACCGCAGGACGGACCGGAACTCGTCGTGGACGTCCGGGTGCTCCCAGTCGAAGTCGGGCTGCTCGGGCGCGAACAGGTGGAGGTACCACTCCCCGTCCTCGACCCGCGTCCAGGCCGGGCCGCCGAACACGGACTCCCAGTCGTTCGGCGGGAGTTCACCGCACGCGCCCCGGCCGGGCCGGAACAGGAAGCGGTCGCGCGCCGCGGAACCCGGGCCCTCGCGCAGCGCCTGCCCGAACCACTCGTGCCGGTCCGAGCAGTGGTTGGGCACGATGTCGACGATGACGCGCAGCCCGAGCGCGTGCGCCTCGCCGATGAGGCCGTCGGCGTCGGTGAGGGTGCCGAACATCGGGTCGACCGCGCGGTAGTCCGCCACGTCGTACCCGGCGTCGGCCTGCGGCGACGCGTAGAACGGGGAGAGCCACACGGCGTCCACGCCCAGGTCGCGCAGGTACGGCAGCCGGGCCGTGATGCCGGGCAGATCGCCCATGCCGTCGCCGTTCCCGTCGGCGAAGCTGCGCGGATAGACCTGGTAGATGACGGCGTCGCGCCACCACTCCCCGGCGGGCGAGGACTCGGGGGCGGGCGCGGAGGTGACGTTCTGGGTCATGGAGTCCCTCAGGACGGGTGCGGCGGTCGGCTTCCGAGGTGAGAACGCCCGGCGGAACGCGAAGGTCACGAGGGTGGGACGGCGCCGTGGCACGGGCCGGAGATTCTATCGCCAAGGTCCTTTCGTACGCGGCATGTTCCTGGATCTTCACCGATCCCGGTCACAGGAGCGGCGTCACCTCCCGCCGTGCGCCCCGGAACGCTAAATTGGATCGGGCAGGCCCGCGGGGGGTCTGCCCCACCAGCCCCAAAGGGGCCCCGCGTGAGCGTGAACGCCACGGCAGGCAGCACGATCCTGGTGGTGGACGACGTCGCCGCCAGCCGATACGCACTCGGTGCGGTCCTGCGCAGGGACGGCCACCGCGTCGTCCTCGCCGCCACCGCGGGCGAGGCCCTCATCGAGCTCGACGTGCGCAGACGCGCCGGTGAACTGCCGGACGTGGCGCTCGTCGACGTCGGCCTGCCCGACATGAGCGGCTTCGAACTGTGCCGCAGGCTGAAGGAGACGCCACCGTTCGCCGCCCTGCCCGTCGTGCACTTCTCCGCCGCCCGGATAGCCCCCTCCGACCGGTGCCGCGGCCTCGACGCGGGCGGCGACGCCTATCTGACGGTGCCCGCCGAACCGGAGGAGATCCAGGCCGTCGTGCGGGCCGCGGCCCGCGGCGCACGCCACCGCAGCGACGCGGAGGCCCAGGCGGGACACCTGACCCGGCTCGCCGAGACGATCCTCGACGTGCAGTCCGCCCGCTGCCCCCGGGAACTCGCCGCGGCCGCCGCGGCCGGCACGGCCCGCCTCTCCGGCGGCCCCGCGGCGGCCTTCGTCATCGCCGACGACGGCGAGCTCCACCGCAGCCTGTCCCGGCGCAGGAGCGCCGCCTCCCTGCCCGACGAAGGCGCGCACGACACGGTGGTGGGCCTCATCCAGCGCGGCACGGCCGGGCAGGTCGGCGTCCGCGAGACCGTCGTGCCCGCACCCGTGTGGCCGCGCGGCTTCTTCCACGCCGAACCGGCGAACGGCACCGGACACCCCGTCGGAGCCCGCCTCACCCTGGCCCGCGCCCGCGAAGGGTCCGCGCCCGTCTGCCTCGCCACGCCCTTGTACGACAAAGGACCCGCCCCCGGCGTCGGACGGTTCGTGGGACGCCTCGCCCACGCCACCGCCGTCGCCGCCGAACGACTGCTGATGTACGAGATGGAACGCCACATCGCCCTCACCCTCCAGCGCAGCTTCCTGCCGGCGCACGTCCCGCAGACCCCCGGCACCGAAGTCGTCGTCCGCTACGAACCCGCCTCCCGCGACACCGAGATCGGCGGCGACTTCTACGCGTCGCTCGCCACCTCGCAGGGACTCCTCACGGCCATCGGCGACGTGGTCGGCCACTCCCTGGAAGCCGCCACCGTCATGGTCGAGATCCGGCACGCGCTGCGCGCCTACTGCGTCGAGGACCCCGACCCGCGCTCGCTCGCCGGGCGCCTCGACGACATGCTGCAGCGCTACCACCCCGACGTGACCGCCACCCTCTGCCTGGCCCTCGTCGACCCCGCCACCGGATGCATCCGCGTCGCCAACGCGGGACACATCCCGCCCCTGGTCGTCGCCGACGACGGCACCGCCGCCTACCTCGACGCGAAGGGCCCGCTCCTCGGCCTCGGCCTGGACAGACCGCCGCCCACCGAGACGGTCCTGCGCCCCACCGACCGGTTCCTCATGGTCACCGACGGACTCATCGAGACCCGCGGCACCGACCTCGCCGAATCCATGGAGCACCTGCGCACGGTCGCCGCCGAAGCGCCCCTCGGCGTCACGGCCCTCTGCGACACCCTGCTCGCCTGCCTGGGCCACAACCGCGAGGACGACATCGCCCTCCTCGCCATGCGTCTGCGCACGGACGAGCTCCCCTAGGGCCTGCGTCCTAGCCGAGCGGCCTCTCCATGAGCAGCACGCCGTACGGGGTGCCGTCCGCGGCGAGCTTGTCCGTGAGTTCGCCGACGACCGTGTAACCGGCCTCTTCGTAGTACGTGCGCAGGCGGGGGCTGGTCACCACGACGTCCAGGCGGCTCAGCTCGCGGCCCGCCGCCGCGATCCTGCGCTCGGCGTCCCGCAGCAGCGCCCGGCCCGTCCCCGCGGGCGCCCCGCGCCGCGTCATCAGCCGGTGCACGTACCCGGCGACCGGCGGCTGCGCGCCCCATGCCTGCTCGTCGGACCACCACAGCTCGTACGCGCCGAGGGGCCCGGACCCGTCGTGGGCCAGCCACACCTCCGCCGTCGAGGAGCCGATCACCCGCTCGAAGTGCCGGGCGTCCTTGGCGCCGGGCTGCCACTGGTCGATGCCGTGGTCCTGCATCCAGCGGACCGCGCCTTCGTAGAGGCCCGCCAGGGTCGCCGCGTCGCCGATGTCCGCGCCGCGGAAGGTCAGTTGAGCTGTCATGGGGCCAGTGTCGCAAGCCGTTCCAGGAGCTCGGCGAAGGGTCCTTCGGGCGGCTCCGACGCGAGGACCTCGCGCAGCAGCGTCGCCATCCCCTCGTCGTAGGCGGCGCTCACCGCGGCGAGCGCCGCGAAGTCGTGCACGAGTTGGAGCTCCAGCTCCGCGCGCGGGATGCGGCGGCCGTCCAGCCAGATCAGCGCCGTCGACTCGGCGAGGGAGATCCAGGACCGCACGACGAGTTCGAGTCTCGCGGAGGGCTCGGTGACGTCGAGCTGGAAGAGCACCTGCTCGTACGCCGCCTGGCGCACCGAGTCGACCAGCGCGTTCGTCGTCGACGAGCCGACCGCGGGGCCGCCCCGCATCAGCGCGGAGAAACCGGGACCGTGATCGTCGACGAAGGCGAAGAAGCGCCCCATGACCCGCAGCAGACGCGCCCCGGGCGGACCCTCGCGGGGCTCCACGAACCGCCCCGCCAGGTCGTCCGCCGCCCGGCGCAACGCCGCCTCGTACAGGCTGAGTTTGCCGGGGAAGTAGTGGTAGACCAGCGGACGCGAGATGCCCGCGGCCGCTGCTATCTCGTCGATGGACACGTCGTCGGGCGAGCGGTGGCTGAACAGGTCGAGCGCGACCCCGATCAACTGCTGCCGCCGCTCCTCGACACCCATCCTGCGGCGCACCCCGGTTGTCATGCGAACACCTTACCGAGCAGAACCGGCCCCGCCACCGGCCGGTCCGCGTCCGCTCCCGGCGTCCGTCTCACATGTCGAGGACGAGCCGCTCACCACGCGCCCGCGAGACGCAGATGAGCATCGAACCGGCCCGCTCGCCGTCGGTGAGCAGCTCGTCGCGGTGGTCGATCTCCCCTTCCACGACCCGCTGTTGGCACGTTCCGCAGAAGCCTTGGCGGCAGCTGTACGGAGTGTCGGGCAGCTCCGCGCGGACCGCGGCGAGCACCGTGGTGTCCGCGGCGACCGCCACCGTACGGCCGCTGCGCCGCAGTTCCACCTCGAAGGCGGTGTTGCCGTCGGCGGACGTGCGTGGCGTGAACCTTTCCACGTGGAGGGAGCAGCCGTCGGGCAGGACGGCGGCGACGGCGTCCAGCAACGCCTCGGGCCCGCACACGTGGACGGCGGCGCCGGACGGCGTCCCGTCGAGGAAGGCGGCGAGGTCCGGCAGCCCGTCCTCGTCCTGCGCGACCACGGTGACGCGTCCGCGCCCGGCGCCGCCGAGCTTCTCCACCTCTTCGAGGAACGGCATCGACGCCCGCGACCGCCCGCCGTACAGCAGCCGCCACGGCGCCCCGGCCGCCTCGACGGCCCGCAGCATCGGCAGGATCGGCGTGATCCCGATGCCGCCCGCCACGAAGACGTACGACGCCGCGTCGGCCAGCGGGAAACGGTTGCGCGGCCCGCGCACCTCGACCACGGCGCCCTCCGCGAGCTGCCCGTGCACTTCGCGCGAGCCGCCCCTGCCGCCGTGCTCCGCGGCGATCAGCCGGGTCGCGACGGTGTACGAGGAGGAGTCCTCGGGGTCGCCGCAGAGCGAGTACTGCCGCACGAGCCCCGAGGGCAGCACGAGGTCGAGATGGGCGCCGGGCGTCCAGCCGGGCAACCGGGCGCCCTCCAGGCGCAGTTGGACGACTCCCTCGGCGACCGTCTCGTGCCGGGCGACGCGGAGCCGCAGCGCCCGGGAGCGCGGCCGCCCGGAGACGGGCTCCTCCAGGGCGGGCAGCGGCCAGAGCGGGGAGACCGCGATGCGGCGGCGCAGGGCGCGCCGGGTGAGCAGGGCGACGCCCGCGGCGAGGGCGACGGTGCGGATGCGGGGCATGTCAGGCGGTCCCCTTCTCGGCGGCGAGCGCGGCGACGGCCGCGGGCGAGGAGGCGAGATAGGCGACGGCCTGCTCGGTGCTGCCCTCCTGCGAGGGGTGGTAGGCCCGGCTGAGGTAGCGGGGGATGGAGCGGATCATGTCGCCGGTGGAGGGCAGAGTGCCGGCCTTCCCGCTCCGGTGGAAGTCCTTGAACGTCGCCCGGCCGTCGACGAGCGTCGGGTCGTTCTCCATGAAGAACCGCGCACCGCGCTGCCAGAGGAAGACCAGTGCGGTGAACGCCGTCGCCCACGTCCTGGCCCGGCGCCGGTAGCCCCCGTCGACGTGCATGAACAGCTCGAAGGCGACCGAGCGGTGCTCGACCTCCTCCGCGCCGTGCCAGCGCAGCAGGTCGAGCATGGTGGGGTCGGCGCCCCTGCGGTCCAGCTCCTTCGCGTTGAGGACCCAGTTGCCGAGGAACGCGGTGTAGTGCTCGATGGCCGCGATGATCGCGACGCGCTCCATCAGCCACCACCGGCGCGCCTTGCCGGGCGGCAGCGTCCGGTCGCCGAGCAGCTTCTCGAAGAGCCAGTCGACCTGCGCGGTGTACGGCGTCGGGTCGAGGCCCTGCTCCTTGAGGTGCGGCAGGACCTCGTCGTGGGCCTGCGCGTGCATGGCCTCCTGGCCGATGAACCCGATGACGTCCTGACGCAGCCTCTCGTCGCGGATCAGCGGCAGCACCTGCTTGTAGACGTGCACGAACCAGCGCTCGCCTGCGGGCAGCAGCAGATGCAGCACGTTGATGGTGTGCGTGGTGAACGGGTCGTCCGGGAGCCAGTGGAGCGGGGTGCTCTCCCAGGAGAAGGAGACGTTGCGTGCCTTGAGCGCTATGTGCTCGGACGCGACGGGCTCGGGCGCCCGGCTCTGCGTATTAGACATGGCGTCAATGTACTGATGGGTAGTTCGGCGGTACAGGGGTCTGCGCGGGTGAGTTCCGTCAGCGGAGCGTGGTCACCTTCGTTCCGTCGGCCAGCGTGCCGGTGAGCCGCGCCTTCGCGGTCCGCTCGGTCCGTACGGCGAGGACGTTGCCCGGCGTGCGCTCGCCGCCGGACCCGGTGACGGACGTGACGTTCTTGCTGCCCGCACCGAGCAGGTACCAGGAGCCCGCCCGTGACTTCCACAGCACGCCCGCGAGGACCTTCGGGTCGCGGTCGCCGCACGCGGGGGAGTCCTCGGCCTTGGCGGCGACGGCGCCCGCGGGCCCGTCGGCGGTCTGGAACTGGGCCAGGATCCGGCTGCCCTCGCCGCGCCAGGTGTCGGCGCGGGTGCAGACCCAGTCGGCGGCGCCGTTGGCCTCGGGCAGGGCCTGACGGGCGTACGTCCACGAGTTCACGGAGCGGACACCGTGCGAGCGGATCGTGGCGAGGGAGCACGCGGACTTCGACCACTGTGCCGGGGAGGCCTCGCGCGGGGCCTGCGGGCGGCCCGCGGTCAGATGGGCGGGGACGAGCTCGCCGAGATCGGTGGTGAGACGCACGGCGCCCGAGTGGTCGCGCAGCCGCAGTGCGTTCCACGACGTGCACGCGCCGGTCTGCACGGGGCCCGCGAACGGGTCGGTGACACCGTCGGCGGACCGCCGCAGCGCGACGGCCTTCGCGGCGGGCTTCAGCAGGTCCTGCACGCCCACGGACTTGATCCACGGGGCGGTCAGATAGCGGATGTTGCCGTCGGCGCGGTCGACGACGACGGCGTTCGCCTCCGTGCCGGTCGCGCCGTCCACGCGGGCGAAGTCGAGGGCCGCGCCGCCGGTGCCCTCCTTCGGCTCGGCGTACCGCACGATGCGCAGTCCGTCGTAGAGCAGCACCACGCGCGCGGAGTCGACCTCCCCGGCGTAGAGCAGCCGGGCGGGTCCGGGCGGCGCCCCGGCGGCGGTGCCCGGCGTCGCGGAGACCTGCACGGACTCGCCGGGGCGTGCCCAGACGGCGAGGGCGCGGCGGAGGAGTTCCTTGTCGCCGACGAGGCCGCCGCGCGCGGGCCACACGGAGAAGTCGGTCCGAGCGGAACGTTTCCACGCCGTCGCGGTCGCCGTCGTCAACTGCTCTGGATCGAGGGCTGCTTGACCGGCCGGGTTCTGTGCGTACGGCGGCGCGGCGGCGCCGTCGGGCCCCCAGCCGTCGCCCGGCAGCCCGAGCAGCGCCCCGCACACCAGGACGGCGGCGGCCGCGACACCCGCGGCCTTCATGTGCTGCCTGCGCCGCATCAGGTCGGTCGGCCGCGCCTGCAGGGAGCAGGGGTCGAACTCGGGGGACGCCAGCAGGTCGTACCGCGCCTCGACCTCGTCGGCCTCGTCCAGGGCGTCCTCGGGGTCCTCGCAGCCCGCGGCGGCGAGCACGGCGCACACCCCGGCGTCGTCGAGACCTTCGAGGCCCCGCAGGACGTAGGCGGCGCGGGCGGCACCCGACAGGGCGGACAGCCGCTGGTCCAGCGCCAGTTCGTCGGCCCCGCCCGAGCGCGGGAAGAGCCGCAGCCCGCGCACCTGGGGCAGCAGCGGCGGCAGCTGGGCCCGCTTGGGCCAGGCGTTCCACCGCAGGGGCAGGCCGGCGTCGAGGGCGCCGCACAGCACTTGGAGCCGCATGTACGCGTAGGCGGGGTCGCCGAGGGCGCGCGCCCTGCCGCCCTCACCGGCCTGGCCGCCACCCCCTCCCCGCTGGCCGGGGACGGCGGCCTCGCCCGTCCTGCGGCTGCGCGGCAGGGCGCGCTGGGTCAGGGCGTGGGCGGTCAGGACCCGGCGGTTGCGGCCGAGGCTCGGTGGCAGCACCAGATAGGCGAGCCGGACGAGCCGCGGGTAGTGCTCGACGAGGGCGGCCTCGGCCTGCTCCACGTCGACCACCGGGGTGGGGCGGCTGGACTTCGGGGACTTCGACGGAGACTGCACATTCGACGACACGTTCAGCAAAACGAGCGAATCGTCGGATGGTCACCTCATGCCGGGGTGTCCGCCACGAGTGCGCGGGCGTAGTCGGTCATCGAGCGCTGGTAGCGGGGGAGGTGCGGGGCGAGGGCTTCGAGCACGAGGGCGAGGCCTTCGCGCTCCCTGCCGAGGCCGGCGAGGCAGAGCGCGAGACAGGCGCGCACGGCGTCGTCCAACTCGTCGCCCGGCTTCTCCAGTTCGGCGGTGAGCAGGGCGACGCCCTCCTCGGCCCGCCCCACGTTCCGGAGCGAACTCGCGAGCTGGACGGCCGTGCGCCGTCGGCGGTAGCCGTCCAGACCGCGGTCCAGGGCCTCCTGGTACAGGGGCACGGCGCGGTCCGAGTGGCCGGTGGAGTCGAAGGCGCAGGCCCGCTCGAAGAGTCCGACGGGATGCCCGTGCGGCAGCTCCGCGACGAGCCCGTCGATCACCTCGCGGAACTCCTCGGCCCTGTCCTCCTCGTAGGAGTCCAGCGTCTCCCAGGCCTCGGCGACCCGCTTCTCCCAATCCGCGTCCATGCCCCCAGCCTGACACCACCCGCCCCGCCCGTCACTCCCTTTTCCCGGCGCTATCCCAGCTTCCACCCGCTGAACTCCACCGTCCCGCGGGCCCCGTCACCCCCGTTCGTCGCGCTCATGAACAGCCCCACGTCCTGGACCGCCGCGGCCCCCGGCACCGGCACCGTCGCCACCGTCCGCCACGTCGCGCCGTCGTCCGTCGAGCACGCCCCCGTGAAGGAGTCCCCGCTGCGGGAGAGCCGGAGCAGTACCGGCGCCGTGATGCCCGTGATGCGCTTGTACGTGTCGAGCGTGCCGTCGCCGTTCGTGTCGTAGGACAGGACGACTCCGTTGGCGGGCGTCACCGCCAGGTCCACGAAGCCCGGGGACAGCGGTGTGGCGAGGGAGTTGCGGGCGATGAGGCCCGCCCTGGCCCACGGGCCCGTCTTCGCCTGCTCGTCGACCCGTACCGTCACGGACACCCCGTCCCGCAGGGCCCCCTTGCGGTAGAGCGTCCCGAACTCCGCCGTGCCCTTCCAGAGGTCCGCGCCGCCCCCGTCGATCGCGTACCGCTCTCCCAACTGGCCGAAGACGGCGGCGTTGTTCGTGTACGAGTCCCACGCGTCGTCCACCGGGCCCGCCTCGTACAGCACACCCTCGTGGACGGCTCGCACCCGCCGCTCGCCCGCGGGCCCGTACCGGACCGTGATCTCGTAGGGGAGCGGGCGCAGCGGGCGGTCCAGCGGGGTGTCCGGGGCCGAGGCCCGCCACGTGACCTCGCCGGTGCCCGCGGGGGCCACCCGCGGCAGGGACACGGGCCCCGTCGGCTCCGCCTCGATGCCCGTCAACGCGAAGTCGACGCGGCCCGTGGCGCGGAGACCGTTGACGTTGCGGAAGGAGGCCGTCAGCCGGGAGCGGCCCCCGGGCGGAACGGCTGGCGGGTCGGCGGTGACCTCCAGGCTGCCCTGGTAGGGCGCCCGCGCCAGGACGTCACGGACACGGGAGGCGACACGGTGCGGGGAGGCTCCTTGCGGGCGCCGCGGGTAGTCCTTGCGCTCCCGCGTCCACTTCTCCTCCAGCGCGAACCAGTCCACCGGCTTCGGCGCCCGGTCCGCCGCGAGCGCGTCGGCCAGCTCGTCGAGCCACGTCTGCCAGCGCGGCACGTACAGGTCGGCGATGAGGCCGTGCCATTCGCGGTTGCCGTAGTCGTGCAGCCGGCCCGCGTCGGCCGTGGCGCGCTCGCCCCACACGGTGATCAGGACCTTGGCGGTCCGCTCGAACTCGGCGCGTTCCGCCTCGGTCGTCCCCATGCGGCGGGCGGCCGCGGTCCACGGGCCGAGGAGGAACGCCGTGTGCGTGCCCGTCACCTCGTCGGAGAGCCGCATCAGCCGCAGCCACAGCTCCGCGAGCGTCCCGAACGTCCGCCGGTCCTTGCGCTCGTACGCCGTCCGCAGCTGCGGCAGGAGCTGGCGGCTGCGGTGGGCGAGTGCCTGCCGGGCGACGTCGACCAGGTCGTGGCGGTAGGCGGCGCTTTCCCGCAGCGGTCCCGCCACGCCGAGGAGCCCGGTGAGCGCGGCGTCGAAGCGGCCCGGGTCGTAGGTGAGCGCCCGCGGCGCGTACTCGGCGGCGCGCGCCGCCGTGAGGTCGGGGCGGGCGGCGAAGAGCGAGTCGTGCGGGTCGCTGCGTTCGACGGCGGTGTGCTCATAGGCGGTCGCGTTCAGGGTGCGCCACGCGGACCGCGCGTCGGCGTCCCGCCCGCCGTACCGGAAGTCGGCGTACGAGGAGAACCAGGCGGCCCGGTCCACCGGCGCCTTCGTCCACGCCAGCTCGGAGAAGAGCTCGAAGGCGGCGGGGTCGCGGTCGGTGGCCTCGGGCATGAACGCGGTGCCGGTCAGGGCGCTGCCCGCCTTGTCGCGCCAGGCGAAGAACCGCTCGTTCCACAGGTGGGTGCGGGCGCCGATCGTCGTGCGGCCGCCGAAGTTGGGGATCGTCCCGAAGGCGTACGGGGTGCCGCCCCAGTCCTTCTCCCGGTCCGGCTCCTTCGCGTACCGGTCGGACACGCCGTCGACGATCAGCATGCGCTTCCTGTCGACGGCGTCGAGCAGCGCGGGCAGCGGGTTGGCCTCCCAGCCGAGGATCACCCACGTGGCGTTCGGCCGCGCCTTGCGCAGGGCCGCCTCCACGCCGCGCGCCGCGTCGGGCACGGGCACGTCGCCCGCGGTGCCGCCCTCGTGCAGCAGGTCCATCTTGAAGAGGTCGGCGGGGCCGAAGAGCTCTTCCTGGTGGCGGTAGAAGGCGGCGGCGACCTTCGCGAACGCCGAGGTGCGCGGGTCGAGCCAGTCGGGCCGCTTGAACCCGTGCCAGACGCCCTGCGGGACTACGCGCGCGTCGCCGCCGTTGCGCTCGACGAACCCGTCGGGCACGTGGCCGTAGTAGCCGGGGAGGACCGGCGCGATACCGAGGTCGCGAAGCCGCCGCACTATGCGCCGCCCCAGCGCGACCCGGTCCGCGACGAGTCGGTCGGAGAGCGGACCTCCGTACCCGGAGAGGTTCTGCAGCAGCCACCAGGGCTGGTGCGAGGGCGCGGGCAGCCACGCCCCGGCCTCGGCGTCGGAGTAGCCGAACTCGGTGAGCACCTTCCGGTACACCGCCTCGGCGCCCGCGATCACCAGGACCTCGTTGCACCCGTGCAGGGCGAGCACGTCGATCATCCGCTCCCAGTACGTCCAGTCGGCGTACGGCGCGGTGTACCCGTCGTTGGTGTCGTTCAGGGCGAACCGGTGGGGGAGCGAGGTGCTGCGCCTGAGCGTCCTGGCCGGGGCGGGCAGCCTGCGCGGCAGGTCGAGCTGGCTGCCGTTCCACGTGATGTGCGCCCCGCACACGTACTTCAGGTACCAGTGGACGCCGGTGAGCAGTACGGCGGGCGTGGTCCCCGACACCTCGATCCGGCCGGTCGTGCCGGTGACCTCGAAACGGTCCTCGCGGCCCCGCGCGGGAAGAAGTCTGAGCCGGAACTGTTCCGCGTGATGCGGCAGGAGTCTGTTGAGCGCGGAGCGCGCGGAATCCGTATCGAGGGCGGGGCCCGCGGCGGAACCCGCGGGCCCGTCGGCCGCGTGGGCCGGCAGCGGTACGCCGCCGACGGCGGCGCCGAGGCCGAGGGCTCCGGCGGTGCCTAGCACCGTACGTCTGGACGGTTCGGACATGTGTACCCCCTGGGGTGAAGGCTGCGGCGCACGGTAGCCGGGCGGCCGACCGTCATCAACGGTGCATACGAGACAGGCGAGTTGAACTCGCCGGAAGAGACTGGTGGGACGATGACGAGGACGGTCGGCGGGGCGCGGTACGCGCTTTCGGGCATGGCTGTGGGAGCCCTGATGATGGTGATGGGGTGCGGCTCGGGGGGTGACGACACACCACGCACGGCGAGCGGCAGCCTTGAGCAGCTGGCGGCCGAGGCGGGGTGCAGGCCCGACGTCCGGACGGACGCGGCCGAGCTGCGCCAGGCCACCTGTCAGAACGGTGCCCGGCGCTACGTGCTCGTAACCTTTACAAACGCCCGTGGCCAGGCCGAATGGCTCGACGAGGCGAACGACTACGGGGGTACGTACCTCGTCGGTGGCAGCAGCTGGGTGGCGGTCGGCGGTGCCGACGACATCGCGGCGCTGCACGACCGCCTCGGCGGGACCGTGGTGGACGCCGCGGGGAGGCACGGCGGGGGCCACCACGGCCACCACGAGGGGTGAGCGGCGCCGCGGTCCGGGGGGGCAGCGGTCAGCTGCAGCGCTGACCGGAGTTGACGCACTTGGCGACGCGCCGCATCAGCCGCTCGTCGAAGACGTTGATGAAGTCGCCGTGGTCGGTGACGGGCTTGTGCAGCTGCTCGGGGAACGAGTCGACGGCGAAGCCGGGGCCCGGCGGCACGTCGTACACGATGCGCTGCACCAGCTGCGGCACGGCACGGAAGCCGCGCGGGCAGGCGCCGGTCCGCGGATCGGCGAAGGCGACGTGGGTGCGGTGGTTGGCGCTGTCGGTGTTCTGCCCGTCCCAGCAGCTCTGGAAGTTGAACGTACGGACCACCTTGCTGCCCTCGGGGCAGATCGGATACTTGTCCTTCAGCTGCCGGTTCTCGAAGCCGGTGCAGCTCCACGACGCGTTGGCGTTGGCGTCGCCGTTGGTGAACGCCTTGGCGTCACCGGTGATGATGCGCAGGAAGCGCGGCATGGCGACGACCTTGCTCACCGGGTTCCCGGCGAACTTCAGCGACACGGAGGCGGGTGTCTGGATCTCGCCGACGTTCTGGTCCTTGCCGCCGCCGTCGGCCTGCGCGTCGTCCTCGTTCTCGCCGTTCTGCAGGCGCAGGACGGGCCAGTAGTACGTCGACTTGTCGCCCTGGTTGCGGCAGCTGGTCCGCCCGTTCGCGAGGTCGTCGTCGTCGGAGAAGGCGTCCGTGGCCTGGTTGCCCACGTAGTCGTGCATGTGGTGGGCGCCGTTGCTCACTCCGGGCGCGACGATGACGTTGTCCGGGTTGAACTTGCCGTTCTCGTTGCGGCCGCACCGGGTGGTGAAGGTGCCGCGCGAGGCGTTGCGGCCGTTGCGGGGGCGGTTGACGTTGGGCCGGACGGACCGGATCTCGACGAAGTCCCCGGCCTCGGGTCCGTTGGCGGACGCGCTCTGTTCCCCCGAGCCCTGCTCCTGTCCTCCCGACTCCTCCTGGTCGTCGGCGCGCACGGTGCAGGGCGCCATGCTGTCGAGGTTCCCGGCAGGGGCGCCGGAGCTTTCCAGGGTGTCCGAGATGCCGCCGAGGGTCTCCCTGCGCTTCTCCTCCAGGGGCCCGAGCAGGGACTCCTTGTCCTGGGTCTGCTCGAACCGCCCGTACGCGTCCGTGATCTGGCTGTCGAGATCGGCGAGCCGCCGGTCCACCTCGCCGCGCGCGGCGTCCGGCACCTCCGGCAGCTGGTTGCCCACGTCCGGGCAGCTGATGGTCGACGCCTGCTGCCCGGCGCTCTGCGGCGGAGGCCGATCCGTGCCTTCCTCGGCGTTCGCGTAGACGTTCACGGCGACCAGGCCGCCGCCGCCCATGATTACCGCTGCGGACGCGGCGACCACGCGCCGCGCCAGCCTTGATCGTTTTCGTGAGGTACGTCCCATGGGGCTACATACGCATCAGCGGCCCGCTGTGTTCAGCGCCCCTGGTCCAGATACGCGAGGACCGCGAGGACCCGGCGGTTGTCGTCGTCGGAGACCGCCAGGTCCAGCTTCCCGAAGATGTTGGAGGTGTGCTTGGCGATGGCCCGCTCGGTGACGACGAGCTGCGCCGCGATCGCCGCGTTCGACCGGCCCTGCGCCATGAGTTCGAGCACCTCGCGCTCGCGCGGGGTGAGCGCGCCGAGCGGTTCGTCGGAGGCGGACCGCCGGGTCAGGAGCTGCTGGATGACCTGCGGGTCCATCGCGGTGCCGCCCGCCGCGACCCGTCGCACGGCGTCGATGAACTGCGCCGCGTCGAAGACCCGGTCCTTGAGGAGATAGCCGACGCCGCCGTTCCCGTCGGCGAGGAGCTCGCGTGCGTACAACTGCTCCACGTGCTGCGAGAGGACCAGGACGGGCAGCCCGGGGCGGGCCCGGCGGGCGGCGAGCGCGCACTGGAGCCCCTCGTCCGTGTGGGACGGCGGAAGCCGGACGTCGACCACGGCGACGTCCGGCTGCAACTCCTCCAGGGCCTTGGTCAGTTCGGGCCCGCTCTCCACGGCCGCCGCGATCTCGAAGTCGAACGCCTCCAGCATCCGCACCAGGCCGTCACGCAGCAGGAAGAGGTCTTCGGCTAGGACAACACGCAAGGGATCTCCATGGTCACCATGGTCGGGCCGCCCGCGGGACTGCTGACGGCCAGTACGCCGTCGAATGTACCGAGCCGGCGTTCGATGCCGCTCAGCCCGGAGCCCGCACCGGCGACCGCCCCGCCCTTGCCGTTGTCCGTGACGGCGATGCGCAGCATGCCGTCGGCGTGGTGCATGTCCACCCAGACGCGGTCGGCGCCCGAGTGCTTGATCGCGTTGGTCAGGGACTCGCTCACCGCGAAGTACGCGGCCGACTCGACCGGCGCCTCCGCCCGCCCCGCCAGCTCCACGTCGACCTCGGTGGGCAGCGGCAGCCGCAGCGCGAGGGCCTTGACGGCGTCGCCGAGACCGCGTTCGGCGAGGACCGGCGGGTGGATGCCGCGGACCAGGTCGCGCAGCTCGGTGAGCGCCTCACCGGAGTTCTGCCGTGCCTTGCCGATCAGCTCCTTGGCCTTGGCGGGGTTGGTCTCGATCATCGCCTCGATGGTGCCGAGGTCCATGCCCATGGCGACCAGGCGGGCCTGCGCGCCGTCGTGCAGGTCGCGCTCGATGCGGCGCAGCTCGGCGGCGGAGTTGTCGACGGCGTCGTGCCGGGTCTCGGTCAGCCGGTCCACGCGCCGCGCCAGTTCGCGCTCACGCATCCGCGCGGTGGGGGAGAGGCAGGCGCGGGCGAGGAGGAAGTGGCCGCGCACGAGGCAGGGGTTGACGAAGACCGCGAGGAGGAAGAAGCCGGTGCCGAGCAGCGCCGCCTGGTCGGCGGTGTCCTGCGAGGTGACGTGGATGAACGCGAACCACTCGCCGCCGCCCGCGTCGTAGATCGGCTCCCACACGCCGGCGGCGAGCACCCAGCCGTACACCATGTAGAGGATCAGCGAGGGCGCGAGGACCGCGACGATCGGCGCCACGGTCATGTTGACCAGCAGCCACTGCAGATCGCGCCAGGTCGCCGGGTCCTTCAGCATCAGCGAGCAGCGCTCCACCTGACCCGTGACGCCGGACCGCAGGTCGGGCGGGAAGGGGCGGTAGGCGTGCGGGATGGTCACGTCCGACCACGCCCCGGCGAGGCCGCGGTAGGTGTTGGCGTACTTGCGCAGCACCGTGAGGACGGCCGGTGTCGTGAAGACGCCGATGCCCAGCAGGATGAACGCGATCGAGAGCACGGAGAACACGAAGAGGACGATCGAACCCACCAGCGCGAAGAGCGTGAGGCAGAGGCCGCGCGCCCCCGCGACCACCGCGTCCTTGAGCCTCGTCATGGTCATCAATCCCTCTCGTCACACCGTGGATCCGGCCGCGTTCCGTGCGTCCGGCACGGTCATATCTTCGTCGCTGCCCGAGGGTGCGTCATTGGGCCCTCCACCCGGGCGGGGGTGTACCTGACGACACCCCTCGTCGTCGCCCTGTGCCTCGGGCAGAGGGGGTCTCGGCGGCTGGGGCGCGAGGCTCCCGATTTCTAGCGTGAGTCACGTCTTATCCGACGCATACTCACGCAGACTTGATGGGGGCGAAGCGCCATGAGGCGGAACCTCGCGGCACGACTCGGTGTGTGGAGCGCACACCACCGGAAGGCGGCCATCCTCGGCTGGCTGGTCTTCGTGGTCCTGGCCACGGTCATCGGCGGGGCCGTCGGCACGGTCACCGCCTCCGACGAAGAGATGGGCGTCGGCGACTCGGGCCGCGCCGCCGAGATCCTGAAGGACGCGGGCATCGACGAGCCGGCCGCCGAGCTCGTCATGGTCGGCGCGCGCACCGCCGACGGCTGGCGGGACGCGGCCGCCGACCTCTCGAAGGCGCTGGACGCGACCGGCGAGGTACGCGGTCTCAAGGCGCCGCTGCCCTCCGAAGACGGCAAGGACGCGCTGCTCCGCTTTGCGATCAAGGGGCCGTCGGACGAGGCGGGCGACCGCGTCCAGCCGGTACTGGACGCCGTGGACAAGGCGCGGCAGGACGGCGCGGGACGCGGCATCTCCGTGCACCAGTTCGGCGACGCGAGCTCCGAGAAGGAGCTGTCCGATCTGCTCGCCGACGACTTGAAGAAGGCCGAGTTCACCGCGGTGCCGCTGGCCCTCGGCATCCTCCTTATCGCCTTCGGCGCGGTGGTCGCCGCGCTGCTGCCGGTGGGGCTCGCGCTCACCGCGTGCGTGGCGGCGTTCGGACTGCTCTCGCTGGCCAGCCACCAACTGCACCTGTTCGAGACGACGTACTCCGTGATGTTCCTGATGGGGCTCGCGGTCGGCGTCGACTACTGCCTCTTCTACCTGCGCCGCGAGCGGGACGAGCGCGCGGCGGGACGGGACGCGGAGACGGCCCTGCGGATCGCCGCGGCGACCAGCGGACGCGCCGTCCTCGTCTCCGGCCTCACCGTGATGGTCGCCATGGCCGGCATGTTCCTGTCCGGGCTGCTCCTCTTCAAGGGCTTCGCCGTCGCCACGATCCTCGTCGTGTGCGTGGCGATGCTCGGCTCGGTCACCGTCCTGCCCGCGCTGCTCGCGGGGCTCGGCGACCGGATCGACGCCGGCCGCATCCCGTTCCTGAACCGCCGCGCGAAGAAGGGCGTGCACGCGAGCGGTGGCCTGGCCGGCAAGGTGCTGCGCCCCGTCCTCGCCCGTCCGAAGTTCTTCGCCGTCGGCGCGGCGGTCCTCCTGCTCTCCCTCGCCGCGCCCGCGCTCGGCATGAAGACCGAACAGCTCGGCCTGGAGAAGCAGTTCGGCTCCGACGCGCCGCTGTCCGTCGCGTACCAGAAGATCACCGACGAGTTCCCGGGCGGCCCCGCCCCGGCCCGCGTGGTCGTCAAGGCGGACGACATCGGTGCGCGGCCCGTACGGGACGCCCTCGACTCGCTGACCCGGAAGGCCGGTGACGGCGCGGAACTCACCGTCCACAAGGCGTCGGGCGTCGCCGAGATCGCGGTCCCGCTGCCGGGCACCGGCACGGACGCCGAGGCGAAGAAGGCCCTGCACCAGCTGCGGGACGACACGGTCCCGGCGGCCTTCGAGGGGATGGACGTCGAGGCGTACGTGGGCGGGGACCTGGCCTCGTCCGAGGACTTCGGCGACCAGCTCGGCAGGGGCATCGTGCCGGTCTTCGCCTTCATCACCGCGGTGACGTTCCTCCTGATGCTGTTCTGCTTCCGCTCGGTGGTGATCGCGGTGACGTCGATCGCCCTGAACCTGCTGTCGGTGGGCGCCGCCTACGGCGTCATGACCGCCGTCTTCCAGCACGGCTGGGGCGCGGAGCTGATCGGCTCGGAGAAGGTCGGCGCGATCGAGAACTGGATGCCGCTGTTCGTCCTCGTCGTCCTCTTCGGGCTCTCCATGGACTACCACGTGTTCGTGGTCTCCCGGATCCGCGAGTCCCGCGACCGGGGCATGGACAACCGCGCGGCGATCCGCGAGGGCATCACGCGCACGGCGGGCGCCGTCACCGGCGCGGCCGTGATCATGGTGGCGGTCTTCGCGGTGTTCGGCACGCTCTCCATGCAGGACATGCAGCAGATGGGCGTGGGCCTGGGTGTGGCGGTCCTCCTGGACGCGACGGTGGTCCGCATGCTCCTGCTGCCGTCCCTGATGACCCTCCTCGGCGAGCGCAACTGGCACACGCCGCGGTACCTGCGGTGGCTGCCGAAGATCTCCCACGAGGAGGCGGAGCCGACCGCGCGGCCCTACGCGCACAACTCCCCGGTGCCGAGCGGTCGTTGACACTCGCACGGCGTGAGGCAGGTCCCCGGCGCGGCGTCGTCCGCACCGGGGGCCTGCCTTTGTTCAGTCGAGAGCCTTCGCCTCCTTCTCGGGGGCGAGCCCGACGACCGGCCGGTCGGGCCGTTGCGGCGCCGTGCCGCCGATGGACCGCAGCCACTCCCACGTGTCGCGCACCGTCTCGGCGACGGGCCGGGCCCTGAGGCCCGCCGCGACCGCCTTCTCCGACGACGTCCGGTGCATCGTGTCGTGCAGCTCGCCCGGGGCCAGCCACACCGGAAGCTCCGACCACTGCTCGATGCCGGCGTCGAGCACCACCTGCGGCTCCGTCCAGCGGAGCGTCGCCTCCGGGCCCGCCACCTCCGCGCACGCCTCCAGAAGCTCCCCCATCGTGATCCGCCCCATGGGGCTCACCAGGTTGTACGCGCCGTGCAGCCCGTCGGCCGCCGCGTCCAGGACCCATTCGGCGAGGTCCCGCACGTCGACGTACTGGATGTCGAGGTCCCGGGGCCCGGGGGCGAGGACCGTCCCGCCGCGCGCCATCCGGTTCAGCCACCACGGCAGCCGCCCGATGTTCTCGTACGGGCCGAGGATGAGACCGGCCCGCGCGAGCACCGTCCGCTCCTCCCCGAACGCGGCGACGGCGGCGAGTTCGCCGCCCCGCTTGTCCTCCGCGTACGCCGTCGCGTCCGCGTCCGGGTCGCCGTCCACCACGGGGAAGCTCTCGTCGGAGCCCGCCTCGCCCGGGTAGCGGTACACGGAGGCGCTGGAGACGTACACGTACCGCCCCGCGCGCCCCGCGAGCAGCCGGGCCGCGTCCCGCACCACCCGCGGCGCCGCCGACCAGGTGTCGACCACCGCGTCCCACTCACCGTCGGCCAGCGCGTCGAGGCCGCCCTCCGCGGTGCGGTCGCCGTGCACGGCACGTGCCCCCTCCGGCGCCGCGTGGTGACCGCGGTGGAGGACCGTCACCTCCCAGCCCCGTATGAGGGCCGCCTCGGTGACCGCACGCCCCACGAACTCGGTACCGCCAAGCATCAGAAGTCTCATGGCGGTGACTCTGCCCCGCCGCCCCGGCCCTGTGAACCGGTTTCTGCTCGGGGCAGAGTCGGGAACCGCAGCTCAGCGGGGGGTCGGCGGCGCGTACTTGTAGCCGACGCGGCGCACCGTCTGGATCGTCCTGCGGTGCTCGGCGCCCAGTTTGCGGCGCAGCCGCGCGACGTGGACGTCGACGGTGCGGCCGTCGCCCACGTGGCCGTACCCCCACACCGTCGTCACCAACTGGTCGCGGGTGTGCACCCGGTGGGGGTGCGCGACGAGGTGGGCGAGGAGCTCGAACTCCAGATACGTGAGGTCGAGGACGCGTCCTTCGACCTCGGCGGCGCGCTGCACGGCGTCGATCCTGATGGGGCCCGGGGCGGGGGCGTGGGATGCCTCGGGCCGCACGGGTGCTGGAGTGGCGGCCACGGGCTCCTGGCCCGCCGGTACGAGGACGAGGTAGCCGACCATCGGCGGCTGTCCCGGCAGGGTCGGCAGCGTGTGCTGCGGCGCGGGCAGCCAGGTGGCGCCCGGCGGCAGGAAGTCGGCGATCTGCACCACCTCGTCGGGCGCGACGGCTCGCAGTCGGCCGCGGCCGGACACCGGGGGAGGGGTGAGGGTGGAGGGAGCGGAGGCAGTGAAAGTACGGGAGTTCGCCATGGGGAGTCAGCTCTTTCGCGCGAAGAGGGAGTCGTCGAGAACGAGACGTACGTCGTGCGCGTCAGGCGAAGGCCGGGTGAACGGCTTTAGAGGGCCCGCGCGTTCGTCGCGCGGCAACACACCCGGTCGAAGTCGTGGTGCTGACGGGAGGGCCAGAAAGGCTCGAGGTCATGACGACCTGTCGCGGTGTTCTGGTGGCTGCCCATGGCTCCATTGAATCAGATGAAGTCGGGGTCGCCCACCGTAATCGGCGGACGACCCTGCGGTGACGGGTCCGGGATCAGACCTGGCCGGCCTTCTCCAGCGCGGTGCAGCACGTGTCGACGAGGAGGCGCGTGACGACGTACGGGTCGACGTTCGCGTTGGGGCGGCGGTCCTCGATGTAGCCCTTCTGGTCCACCTCGACCTGCCACGGGATGCGGACCGAGGCGCCGCGGTCGGAGACGCCGTACTTGTACTCGTCCCAGGGCGCGGTCTCGTGGAGACCGGTCAGGCGGTCGTCGATGCCCGCGCCGTAGTTCTTGACGTGGTCCATCGGCTTGGAGCCCTCGCCGAGGGACTCGCAGGCGGTGATGATCGGGGCGTAGCCCTCGCGCATCGCCTTGGTGGAGAAGTTGGTGTGCGCGCCCGCGCCGTTCCAGTCGCCCTTGACCGGCTTCGGGTCGAGCGTGGCCGACACCTTGAAGTCCTCGGCGGTGCGGTAGAGCAGCCAGCGGGCGATCCACAGCTGGTCGGAGACCTCCAGCGGCGCGAGCGGGCCGACCTGGAACTCCCACTGGCCGGGCATGACCTCGGCGTTGATGCCGGAGATGCCGAGGCCGGCCGTGAGGCAGTGCTCCAGGTGCGCCTCGACGACGTCACGGCCGAAGATCTCGTCCGCGCCGACGCCGCAGTAGTAGCCGCCCTGCGCGGCGGGGAAGCCGCCGACGGGGAAGCCGAGGGGGCGGTCGCCCTCGAAGAACGTGTACTCCTGCTCGATGCCGAAGATCGGCTCCTGCGCGGCGAAGCGGCCCGCGACCTCGGCCAGTTCGGCGCGGGTGTTGGACGCGTGCGGCGTCATGTCCGTGTTGAGGACCTCGCACAGGACGAGTACGTCCGCGCCGCCGCGGATCGGGTCCGGGCAGGTGAAGACCGGCTTGAGCACGCGGTCCGAGGCGTGGCCCTCGGCCTGGTTCGTGCTGGATCCGTCGAAGCCCCAGAGCGGCAGTTCGGCGCCCTTCGCGTCGTCCGCGAGGATCTTCGTCTTGGAACGGAGCTTCGCGGTCGGCTCGGTGCCGTCGATCCAGATGTACTCAGCCTTGAAGGTCACGGGGGCCTCATCCTCATAACGCTCGGTACGGCGCAGAACGTGCGGGCGCTGCGGTGCCGTGGTGATGGCCGGAAGACTGGCAACCGGCGATTTCCCGACCGTTGCTCTTGTGTGAACCCCGTGTTACCTGGGGCGGGTGTGGCCGAGGTCACGGCCGCCCGGTCACTTGATGACCGCGTTGGCGGCCGCTATCGCCAGCCCGATCGTCGCGTCGGCGCCGCCGATCAGCACGGCGGAGCGCCGCCGGTAGCCGACCCGCGCCGCGGCCACGGTGCCCCAGGCGAAGAGGAGGACGGCGTTCAGGAGCAGTCCGCCGTACGTCACGCGGCTCTCGGGCCAGCCGAAGGCGCCGGCGAGGACGAGCAGCAGCACGGTCGGCCAGCAGGCGACGACCACCGGCCACTCGTCGACGAGCGCCCAGCCGAGCTGGCGCCAGCGGTGCGTGCCGTGGCCCGGCCGGTGCGTCGACATGTGGTGCGCGTAGCCGTGGGCGAGGGCGGCCGTGCCGGCGGTCACCATCACCCAGGACGCGTCGTAGTAGGGCGTATAGGTGTCGCCCTGCGACTGCAGCGCCGCGAGCAGCGCGCTCGCGAGGACGGTTCCGTATACACCTCCGGACAGCCAGTTCCGCACGGCGCGCTCCTTCCTCTCCCGGTCTGGAGCACCCCACGCTAGGCAGGCGTATGTAACGGTTTGCCGGACTTGAGGCATCGGTCGCCGGACAACTGAGCCACTCGGCCGGGCCATCGGCCGGGCCCCGGGGCGGCCCTCAGCGGGAGAGCGCGTCCCGCACCGCCTCCTCGGTGCGGCCCACGACCGCCGTGCCGTCGTCCGCCGTGATGATCGGGCGCTGGATCAGCTTCGGGTGGTCGGCGAGCGCCTTGATCCAGCGGTCGCGGCCGGAGGCGTCGCGGGGCCAGGCCTGCGCGTCCTTGAGGTTCAGGTCCTTGGCGTCCTGTTCCTGGGTGCGGGTGATGTCCCAGGGTTCGAGGCCGAGCCGGTCGAGGAGGGCGCGGATCTCGTCCTCGGTGGGTACGTCGTCGAGGTAGCGCCGCACGGTGTAGTCGGCGCCCTCCGCGTCGAGCAGGGTGAGCGCGCTGCGGCACTTCGAGCAGGCGGGATTGATCCAGATCTCCATGCCCACACGCTACCTGCGAACCACCCGTCCCAGGCCCTGCGGCGGCGTTCTGTTCGATTACCCCAAAGCCGGTCTGGCCAGCGGCGATTGTCAGTGCCGGGCAGTAGAATCACAGTAGTGTTCGAGGGCGCCCGACGGGGGGTCCTGACCGCGACAGGAGGATGCCTGTGCCCGCTGCCGCACTCACATCGAAGCGTGTGTCCAAGACCGTTCCCAAGCCCGTCCTGATCGACCTGCCGTACGCACCGCTGGAGAAGAAGGCGCTCCCCGCCGGACGCCCGCGCGAGTGGTACGTCAACCACAACCGCCGCCTGAAGGCCATGCGGCTCGCGATAGCGCTGCTCGACTCGGGCGTCTATCTGCCGAACCAGGCGAAGAACAGCACGATCCGGCGGATGGCGGAGGAGGTCGGGATCCACCCGCCGTCCGACATCACCTGCCACATGGTCCGTGCCCTCATGAGGTACAGCCGGTGAGGGGCGCACGGACGTAGGCGCGGACGCGAGTCCGGAGGCAAGTCCGGACGCGAGTTCGGACGCAAGTGCGGGCCACCTGGAGGGAATTGGCCTTCCAGGTGCCCCGTTCCGCACACGATGCGGTGCGTTCACCTGTGTGATGGGACATGCTGAACCTCATGACCCAGCAGGAACCCGTCGGCGAACTGCCGCTCCTGACGACCGCCGAACTCCCGGACGGCACGCGGCTTCCCGTGCGTGCGCTCCGCGTCCCCGAGCCGGAACGCTTCCTGCCGTCCGGCTCGGGCCCGGCGCCGGGCCCGCCCCCCGCCCCCATGGTGCTCATCCTCCCCGCGATGGGCGTCCCCGCCCGCTTCTACCGCCGCTTCGCGCGCCAGCTCCACGACGAGGGGTTGACGGTGCTCACCGTCGACCTGCGCGGCCAGGGCGAGTCGGCGCCGTCCGCGGCGGGGCGCGGCGCCCCGGGGCACGGGTACCGGGCGATCGTCGAGGAGGACCTCCCCGCGGTCGTGGCCGCGATCCGCGACGAACTCGGCACCGAGCCGCCCCTGTTCCTGCTCGGCCACAGCCTCGGCGGCCAACTCGCCCTGGTGTACGCGGCATCGGCGCGACGCCCCGCCGTGGACGGCGTCGCCGTGGTCGCCACGGGCTCGGTCTGGTTCCGCGCTTTCGCCCCGCTGCGCGGCGCGGGCCTGCTCCTCGTGCAGCTCCTGATCGCCGGCACGGCGACGGTTCTCGGCCGCTGGCCCGGCACCCGCCTCGGCTTCGGCGGCAACCAGCCCAAGGGCGTCATGCGCGACTGGGCGAGACAGGTGCGAACGGGCCGCTACAGCGCGGAAGGCTCTCCCCTCGACTACGAATCGACACTCGCCACCCTCACCCTCCCCGTCCTGGCGATCTCGGTCGACGACGACACGTACGCCCCCGCCTCCTCCCTGACCCATCTCCTGGACAAGGCTCCGGAGGCCCGCCTGACCCGCCGCCACTACACGACCCAGGAGGCGGGCGCCCCGCTCGACCACTTCGCCTGGACCCGGGCGGGCGGCGCCCTGGCGAAGTGGGTGGCGGCATGGACCACGGAAGAGCACCCCCACCCCAGAACCCTCGCCGCCCACCGCGCGGCCACCGGCTCCTGACCCTCCGGGGCTCCGTGCGTCCGGGGCTCCGGGACTCCGGGAGAAGATGGGGCGCATGGCGACGACGACCGTGTCTGTGTTCACTCTCGGCGGCACCATCTCCGCGCAGGGCGGGGGAAGTTCGCCTCGGCTGTCCGGGCGTGCGGTCCTCGCGGGCGTCGGGGACGTGCCGGGCGGTGTCGAGGTCGAGGTGCACGACGTGCGCAGGCTGCCCAGTTCCTCACTGAGCGTCGAGGACGTGGCCGAGCTCGTCGGACGGGTCGACGCGGCTACGGCTCAGGGGAACGGTGTCGTCGTGGTGCAGGGCACCGACACCCTGGAAGAGACCGCCTTCCTGCTCGACCTCGCCTGTGCGCGCCGCGCCCCCGTCGTCGTGACCGGCGCGATGCGCAGGCCCGACCTGCCGGGCGCCGACGGCCCGGCGAACCTCGCCGCGGCCGTGGCCGTCGCGGCCGATCCCGGGTGCGCGGGCCTCGGCGTGGTCGTGGTCCTCGCCGACGAGATCCATGCCGCGCGGCACGTACGCAAGACGCACACCACGTCCGTCGCGACGTTCGCATCGCCGGGCGCGGGGCCGCTCGGCCGGGTCGTCGAGGGCAGGCCGCGCATCCTGTTCCACCCCGCCCGGCCGGTGACCGAACGCCCCCTGAAGTTGAGCGGCGCCGCCCGCGTCGCCCTCGTCACGCTCACCCTCGGGGACCGCGGGGAACTCCTCGAAGCGGTCGACGAACGGTTCGGGGGCCTGGTCGTGGCGGCGTTCGGCGCGGGCCACGTCCCCACCTGGCTCGTTGACCCGCTGACCGACCTCGCCGCCCGCATGCCCGTCGTGCTCGCCTCCCGCACGGGCGCGGGCCCGCTGCTCAGCGAGACGTACCAGGGCCCTGGATCGGAGTACGACATGCTCGGCCGCGGCCTGCTCTCCGCCGGGACCCTGGACGCGCCGAAGGCACGCCTGCTCCTGCACGCCCTGCTCGCGGACGGCGCCGACCGCACCCAAGTGGCCGACGCCTTCCGCGCGTTGGACGACTGACCGGCTCAGCCGATCTGGTCCGGAGTGACCGTCAGCCACCGCTTGTCGGCGGTCACCTTCTGGCCCAGCTCACGCTGCCGCTCCGCGTTCTTCTTCTTCATCCCGTCGAGCTGCTTCATGTACGAGTCCTTGCGGTTGACCCACACCCGCACACCGCCGTGCGCCACATCGGCGGAGTGGAACAGCATCGGCCCGTCGCTGGCCGGGGTGTCACCGGCCGCCAGGATCGGCTTCTTCCATTCGTCGATGTACGTGTTGATCGCCGCGGGCTTCCCCTCGTACCAGGTCAGCGGCGCCCACAGGTTCGGCGTCAGCTCGCGCTTCGCGAGCTCCGCGCGGTCCTTCTCGCCGAAGCGCCCCTCGGCGATCTCCTTGCGGGAGCTGGTCACTTCACCGGTCTTGCGGTCCTTGAGCTGCATGGAGACACCGATGACGTTCTGCGGCTTCACGCCGTAGCCGTACTTCGGGTCGGCGAGCACCATGCGCACCAGGTCCTCACTGGCCGCACTGACCACGTACACCTCGACGCCGTGCGCCCGCAGCGTCTTGTAGAGCTGCTGCATGCCGCGCGAGAACTCCGGCGGCTTCACCTCGGTCTTCGTGAGCTTCCCGTCCTCGTAGTACTCGGCGGGGATCGGCTTCTTGTACGCCAGGAGCTCGTCGACGTACCCCTTGAGCTCCTTCAGCGTGAAGCCGGAGAAGATCTGCGCGGCCCAGGGGTAGCAGACCTGGTCGTCCACCTCGCACAGCCGGTTGTAGTAGCTGTACAGGCTCTCCTTGTGCCCGGCCTTGTCCTTGAAGGGGATGACCTTCAGGGACGGGTCCATCGTCTTGCGGGTGAGGACGCCCTTCATCTCCAGGAAGGGCAGCAGCGACTCCTCCAGGTCGTTGCGGTACGTCGTGTTGTCCGCGTCGAAGACGGCGTACGCACCCTTGTGGTCGTTCTCCGCGATGACCTTGCCGAGCTGCTTCGCGACGGGCTTCGGCCAGTGGGACAGCTCGCGGGCGGTGGCCGCGGAGGTATCGGCGGCGCTCGCCTCGTCCGTCGGCCACAGGGCGCTGCCCGCGAGCACGGCGGCGGCCAGCGCGCCTGTGGTGCCGATGACGGCAAGCCTGCTCTTTGCCCGTGCGCTCTGTGTCCGTACTGCCCGTGCTGCCATGTCTCTACGTCCCTGCCGTTCCCTGCGAGCGATGTGCGCCCCGACCGGAGCGGCGCGCAATGCTATGGGGCGGCCCCGACATTTCCCATGATCGAAGTCACCGTGGCGCGGGGGCATGGGGCGGGTGAACACGGGTAGCGGAGGGGTTCCGCCTGGTCCCGCCTGGTCCCGCACGGTTCTGCTCACGGGGGCGCGGCTCACTGGGTCGCATACTGGGACCATGGACTCCCGTGAGTTCGTCCGGGCCGCGCCCGGCCTCGACGGCATGGTGATCTCCGCGGTCGGCTACCGCACCGAGGGGCAGCGCCCCGGTCTGCACCGCGGCCTCCCCTCGCCGTACCTGACGCTGATCTTCTCCCTGGACGGCACCATCGCCACCGGCAGCACCCCGGAGCAGGCCACAGGCGCGGACGCGACGCGCACCGACATCGTCGTGGGCGGCCTGCACCAGAGCCCCGCGTACGTCGTACAGCCCGAGCACGAGGCGGGCATCCAGCTCGCCGTGCACCCCCTCGCGGCCCGCGCGCTCCTCGGCCTGCCCGCGGCGGGCCTCACCGGGGAGCTCGTCGTCGGCGGCACGGACGTCCTCGGCGACCCGGCCGCCGGCATCCGCGAACGGCTGTGCGCGCTCGACCGCTGGGAGGACCGCTTCGCCCTCCTCTCGGCGTACCTGCGGCGGCGCGCGGCCGCGGCGCAGGACACCGCGGGAACCGTCCGCCCCGAGGTCGCCGAGGCCTGGGCGTGGCTGGCCAGACACCGGGGCGCGGGCACGCTCGGCGGTCTCTCCCGGCACGTCGCGCTCAGCGAACGCAGGCTGACCGCGCTGTTCCGCGGCGAGACGGGGCTGACGCCCAAGCAGGCGGCCCGCCTGATGCGTTTCCAGCACGCCAAGTCCGCGGTGGCCCGCGCGGTCGCGGCGGGCGCGCCGCCGGACCTCGCCCGGGTCGCGGCCGACACGGGGTACTACGACCACTCCCACCTCGTACGCGACTTCCAGCAGTACACAGGGATGGCGCCGACCGGCTGGCTGGCCGAAGAGTGCCGGAATATCCAAGCCGGGGCGCACGGCCGGGGCGAAGAGTAGGGGGCATGGAAACGAACCGGAACACCACGCAAGAGCAGCAGCCCGGCCTCAGCACGCCCGCCCCGGCGATCTGGCCGGGCCTCCAGGCGCAGGACGCCCCCGCCCTGATCGAATTCCTCGTCGGCACCGTCGGCTTCCTGCGCACCGCCGTCTACGAGGACGAGGGCCGCGTCGCCCACGCCCAGCTCGACTGGCCCGAGGGCGGCGGTGTCATGCTCGGCTCGTACGACCCGGCGAACGAGGCCACCTGCGGCAGGCCCGGCACGGCGGGCGCCTACGTCGTCACCGACCACGTCGACGACCTGTACCGGCGGCTCCGGGACGCCGGTGTGAAGGTCATCAGCGAGATCGAGGACAAGCCCTACGGAAGCCGTGAGTTCGGTATCGAGGACCCGGAGGGCAACCGGTGGTCCTTCGGTACGTACCGGGGCGAGCCGAGGCCCGCACCGACGTCGGGCCCGTGAGGGCGGCACGCCGGGCCCGTGAAGCCGGCACGCCGGGCCCGTCAAGCCGCGTGATAACTTGCGCAAGCCAGTCAAACCCACACCTGGGCCAGGGAATCCGGTGCGAATCCGGAACTGACGCGCAGCGGTGAGGGGGACGGGCGGGGCCACGGCCACTGGGTGTCGCGAGACGCCCGGGAAGGCGCCCCGCCCGGCCGATCCCGAGTCCGAAGACCTGCTGGCGCCCTCCGGCCGCTCACCCGGCGGCGGGGGTCCGACGCAGGCCAGGCTCCGCGTATGAGCCGTGAGACTCAAGGGATCATGTGTCCTCGACAGCCCGTACCCGTACCCGTATACGTAAGTTCGCCCTGTGCTGCGCCGGAGCACTCGCCCTCACCGCGTGCGGTGGCGGCGCCTCGGAGCAGACGGGGCAGGAGGCGGGGGCGAAGGCCAAGGGCTATCCCGTGACGGTCGCCTCCTGCGGCAAGAAGGCCGAGGTCGCGGCCCCGCCGCAACGGGCCGTCTCCCTCGACCAGGGCTCCACGGAGATCCTCCTCTCGCTCGGTCTCGCCGACCGCATGGTGGGCACCGGAACCTGGACCGACCCGGTCCTGAAGAACCTGGAGAAGGAGAACGCGAAGGTCGAGCGGCTCGCCGACCGCTATCCGTCGCTGGAGAAGGTCCTCTCCAAGGAGCCGGACTTCGTCAGCGCGTCCTTCCTCTACACGGTCGGCAAGGGCGGTGTCGCCGACCGCGCGAAGTTCGACGAGCTCAACGTGCCCGTCTACGTCTCGCCCAGCGACTGCGCGGGCAAGGACAACGACGGCGGCGGCGACGGCAAGCGCGTCAAGACCCTCACCATGGACACCGTCTACGGCGAGGTGCGCGACCTGGCGAAGGTCTTCCACGTCGAGAAGCGCGGCGAGAAGCTGGTCGCCGATCTCAAGGCGCGGGTCACGAAGGCCACGAAGGACATCGACGCGTCCGCCGCTTCCGGCACGAAGCTCATGTACTGGTTCGCCAACTCCGACGCCCCGTACATGGCGGGCTGCTGCGGCGCCCCCGGCATCATCACCCGCGAACTCGGCGCGAAGAACGTCTTCGACGACACCCGCGAGGAGTGGCCCCAGATCAACTGGGAGACCGTCGCCGACCGCGACCCCGACGTCCTCGTCATCGGCGACCTCACCCGCAAGTCGCAGTCCGCGGAGAGCGCCGCGGCGAAGATCAAGTTCCTGGAGACCAACCCGGCGACCAAGAACCTGACCGCCGTGAAGAAGAAGCGGTACGTCCTGCTGAGCGGCCAGGCCATGAACCCCACGATCCGTACGGTCGACGGCGTCGAGCAAGTGGCGGCGGGCCTGCGGAAGTTCGGGCTGACCAAGTGAGAGAGGTCGCGGCGGACGCCGACGCGGGGCCTGGTGCGGGACTCGGTGCGGGGCCTGGTGCGGGGTCCGGTGCGGTCGGCACCGCCTCTGCCTCCGCCCGCGTCCGGCAAGCGCTGCTGTGGCTCGCCGGGGCAGCGGCGCTCGTCCTCTCCGTCTCCGTGGCCGTCACCATCGGCCCCGCGGACATCTCCGTGCCCGACGTGTGGTCGACCGTCGCCGCCCACCTCGGCTGGGGCGACAGCCCGCTCACCCCGATCAGGGACGGCATCGTCTGGAACCTGCGGATGCCGCGCACCGTGCTCGCCGCCGTCTGCGGCGCGGGCCTCGCGGTCTGCGGGGCGGTCATGCAGTCCCTGCTCCGGAACCCGCTCGCCGACCCCTTCGTGCTCGGGGTGTCGTCCGGGGCGTCCACGGGAGCGGTCGCGGTCGTCGTCCTCGGCGTCGGCGGGGGAGTGGTGTCCGTCTCGGCGGGCGCCTTCGCCGGCGCGCTCTGCTCCTTCGCCCTCGTCCTGCTCCTGAGCCACACCCTCGGCGACACCACGGACCGCGTCGTGCTGTCGGGCGTCGCGGCCATGCAGCTCTTCTCCGCCCTGACCTCCTTCGTCGTCCTCACGGCGGGCGACGCGGAGACGACGCGCGGCGTGCTGTTCTGGCTCCTCGGCTCGCTCAGCGGGGTCGGCTGGACGGACGTGTGGCTGTGCGGCGCGGTGCTCGTGGCGGCGCTGGTCATCTGCCTCGGCCACGCCCGTACGCTCGACGCCTTCGCGTTCGGCCCGGAGGCCGCGGCGGCGCTGGGCGTCCGGGTGGCCCGCACCCGGCTCGTCCTGCTCTGCACGACGGCGCTGCTCACGGCGGCGCTGGTCAGCTCGGCGGGCGCGATCGGTTTCGTCGGCCTTGTCCTGCCGCACGCGGCCCGCGCGGTCGTCGGCTCGGGCCACGCCAGACTCCTCCCGGTCACGGCGCTCGCCGGGGCGGTCTTCCTGGTCTGGGTGGACACGCTGGCCCGCACGGCCCTGGACCCGCAGGAGGTCCCGGTCGGCGTGGTGACCTCACTCATCGGCGTACCGGCGTTCGTGGCGGTGCTGTACAGGACACGGAGGACGACATGACGTCTCCGAGCATCGTCGAGGGGCTGCGGGCGGACCGCGTCAGCCGGGAGGCGGGCGGCAGACTGATCGTCGACGGGGTGAGCCTGGCTCCGCCCCCCGGCGCCACAGTCGGTCTCCTGGGCCCCAACGGCTCCGGCAAGTCCACGCTCCTGCGCCTGCTCGCGGGTGTCCTGGCCCCGGCGTCCGGTGTGATCACCCTGGACGGCCGGACCCTGTCGGACACGGGCCGCCGAGCGGTGGCCCGACGGATCGCCGTGGTCGAGCAGCACGCGGCGACGCAGGTCGAACTGACCGTACGGGACGTCGTACGTCTCGGCCGCATCCCGCACCGCCGCGCCTGGTCGACCCCCACGCCCGAGGACGAACGGGCCGTACGCGAGGCCCTCGCACGCACCGGACTCGCCGAACGCGCCGCCCAGGCCTGGCACACGCTCTCCGGCGGCGAACGCCAGCGCGTCCAGATAGCCCGCGCCCTGGCCCAGGAGCCCCGCGAACTCCTCCTCGATGAACCCACCAACCACCTGGACATACAGCACCAACTGGACCTGCTCTCCCTGGTCGCCGAGCTCCCCGTCACGAGCGTGATCGCGCTGCACGACCTCAACCTGGCGTCGATGTTCTGCGACCACGTGCTGATCCTCAAGGAGGGCACGGCGTACGCGGCGGGCACGCCCGCGGAGGTCATCACGGAGAAGCTGATCGCGGAGGTGTACGGGGTGCGGGCGGTGGTGACGCCGGAGGCCGGGCGCCCGTCGGTGCGGTTCGTACGCCCGTAAAGGGTTCCGCCGGGTCAGCCAGACAACGCAGACTGACGGCGTACGAGGCATCGGCCGTGCACGAGGCACCGACCGCGCACATGGCACAACCGACCGCGCACATGGCACCACCGACCGTGCACGAGGCACTTACGGGAGAGGACTCCTCCAATGATCGTGATCGCGCACCTGAGCGACACCCACATCGACACCGGACCGGAGGACGGCGGCCGCAGCGTCGACCGCACCCGGGCGGTCATGGAGTACCTGAACAGCCTCCCGTACGACCTGGACGCAGTCATAGCGACCGGCGACATCGCGGACCACGCGACCCCGTCCGAGTACGAGGCGGCCCGCAATCTCCTCACCACCACCCGGCACCCGCTGCTGACCTGCCCCGGCAACCACGACGAGCGCGCCGCGTACCGCGAACACTTCCTGGGCGAGCCGCCGAGCAAGACCCCGATCAACACGGTCCACGCCACGGACACCTTCACCCTGGCCCTGTGCGACACGTCGGTACCGGGCGAGGACCACGGACGCCTGGAGGACGAAACCCTGACCTGGCTGTCCACCCTCCTCGCCGACACCCCACCCACCCGCCCCGTCCTGATCGGCTTCCACCACCCGCCGGTCCCGCTCAACACGCCCTACGTGGACGGCATCCGCCAGTTCGACGAGGACCGCCTGGCCGACCTGACGTCACGCCACCCGAACGTCACGGCGTTCCTGGCAGGCCACGCACACACGCCCGCGGCCACAACATTCGCGAACCGCCCCCTACTGGTGGCCCCAGGAGTGGTCTCCACCCTCCGCCTCCCCTGGGAACCCCAAACGCACCCCACCCACCACGTCCACCGCGACCTGCCCCCGGCGGTCGCGTTCCACGTCCTGGACGACACGGGCCGCCTGACGACGCACTACCGCTCCGTCGCCGTCTGACCCACGCGTATGAGGGTCTGCTGCCCATGGGCGACGAGCGTGCGTGAGCCGTCCTCCTCCCGCACCCCGTACACCTCCAACTGGCAGACGGTCAGGGTCCGTCCGGACTTCAGTACGGTCCCGACGGCCTCGATGTGATCGCCGACGGCGGGTGCGAGGAGGTTGATCTTGTACTCGACGGTGAGGACGTCCGCCCCTTCGGGGAACAGCGTGTAGGCGGCGTAACCACCAGCGCTGTCGGCGATGGCGCTGGTGGCACCGGCGTGGAAGTACCCGTTCTGCTGGGTGACTTCGGGCCGGGCGGGCAGCACGATGTGTACGCGCCCCGGCGCGATGCGGGAAATACGGGCACCGAGAT
Source organism: Streptomyces venezuelae (assembly GCF_008642315.1). Lineage (NCBI taxonomy): Bacteria > Bacillati > Actinomycetota > Actinomycetes > Kitasatosporales > Streptomycetaceae > Streptomyces > Streptomyces venezuelae. Next base: position 6,436,392 of record NZ_CP029192.1, read on the forward strand.
GCCGCATCAGCCCCTGCCGATCGAAGCTGGCCGCGACACGCGACCGCACCTCAGGCCCGACGGCCCCGTCCTCGCTCCGCTCCAGCCCGTGCACGTACTGCCTCCCCGTCGTCGGCTGTTCGCGGACCTGTCAGCCGGCCAACTGCTCCACCAACAGGAACCCGCCGATGGCGATCATCATGGCACCGGAGGCCCGGGTCACCACCCGCGCGGCGGACGGCCGGGCCTTCAGCACGGTCCGCGCGAGGATGCCGACGCCGAGGTAGACGACGGCGCAGGCGGTCATGTGGAGCGTGCCGAGCAGCCCGGTCTGCGCGGCGACGGGCCAGTCGCTAGCGGAGTCGATGAACTGCGGAAACAACGCGAAGTACAGCAACAGCGCCTTGGGATTGAGCCCGCTGGTCCCGGCCCCCTTGAGGGCGACGTGCCACGCGGAGGACGGGCTCCCGCCACCGGACGTACTGGTCGCCGCCGCCGTCGCCGTCGCCGTGGGGGCGACGGGCGCCCTCACGACTCCCCACCCCAGCCACACCAGATACCCGGCCCCGGCGACGGTGAGCACCGTGAGGACGGTCGCCGAACTGGCCACGATCACCACGAGCCCGGCGACGGCGAGCAGCGTGTACCCCGCGTATCCGGCTATGAGCCCGGCGACCGCGGGCACGACGGACCGGTCCCGAAGCCCCGCGGTGATCGCGTACGCCCAGTCCGCGCCCGGCGTGAAGATCAGCAGCAGATCCACCGCGAGAAAGGCCGCCACTGTCGCCGTATCCATGTACTTATGTCCGTTCCCTCAAAACCTCTGTTCCCTGAGGAAGATTAGGAGGAAAGTCGCCAAAAGTGTTTCCGAAGATTCCCCGATAGCACCCATCCCGGGGGAGAATCTCCCCATGGATGCCATGGACAGGAAAATTCTTACCGAGCTGCAGCTGGACGGCCGCCTCACGGTCACGGAACTGGCGGCGCGCGTGAAGCTCAGCGTCTCCCCCTGCCACCGCCGTCTCCGCGACCTGGAACGCGCGGGCGCGATCCGCGGCTACCGAGCGGTGGTGGACCCGGCCGCCGTCGGCCTGGACTTCGAGGCCCTCGTCTTCGCCACGCTGCGCTGGGAGGACCGGGACACGGTGGAGACGTTCGAGGCGGCGGTGGCGGCGGTTCCGCACGTGACCCAGGCCCAACGCCTGTTCGGCGAACCGGACTACCTCCTCCGCGTAGCCACGGCCGACCTCGCCACCTACCAACAGCTCTACGACCAGCAACTCGCCAAGCTCCCCGGCGTCCAACGCCTGACGTCCACCTTGGTCATGAAGAACGTGGTCCACGACCGACCTCTGCCGGAACAGCCGACTCCGGCCCCGACCAGGGAGGGAGGCCGGGCACGACGGGGGTAGGTACATTCCGAGTGTTAAGCCAGAAGGGATCCTGGATGCCCTACGCCAATGACAGCGCGCGTGATCGTATCGGGCACCGTATTGCGGAGGCCCGCAGAGCACGTGGGCTGACACAACTGCAGTTGGCCCATCGCATCCCGTGCTCGAAATCGCTCATCGCTCAAGTCGAGCGGGGGCACAAGCCAGCCACACCCTCGCTCACTGCCGGCGCCGCCCGCGCACTGGGCGTCCGGCTGGAACAACTCACGGGGCAGCCGTACGAGGACGCTCACCGCGGGCGGGTGCACGCGACGGTCCCCGACATTCAGACGTCCATGCTGAGCTGGGACCTGCCTGACGACGACCTTCCTTTGCGGCCCTTCGACGAGCTGGCGGCCGATGTCGCGTCAGCCTCCGCGCTCGGCCGGAAGGCTCTTTACGCGCGCCTCGGCTCCATGTTGCCGCCCCTTCTCGACGAATTGTCGGCTGCCTGCCATGCCGCCCAGGGGAGGGAACGGGAGCGGTTGTTCGGGCTGCTGGGTGAGGCGTACTCCGGCGTGACGGCCATCGCTTATGCCGTCGGGCTGTCCGATCTGCGTTCTCAAGCGATGGACCGGGTGCAGTGGGCGGCGCAGGAATCCGCCGATCCTGTGCGGATCAGCCGTACGCAGTGGCATCGCTCGACACTGTTCCTCCAGGCTGCGGCGTACGAACGTGGAATGCGGCTCCTGGACCGAGTACGCCAGGACCTTGGCGAGGACATCTCCTGCATGGATCCACCCACACTGAGCGTGCACGGTGCGGTTCACCTGCGCTCCGCCATGTTCGCCGCACGGCAAGGGAACGCCCCGACCGCGCACGCGCATCTGGACGCCGCGGCGGAGGCGGCTCGGCGCCTTGGCCACGATGCCAACCACTACGGGCTGGAGTTCGGTCCGACCAACGTTGCGATGCATCGACTCGGGGTGGCCGTGGAGATGTACGACGGCCCGGAGGTCGCACGCCGGACGCGCCGCACACGGCTGCCCGCCACAGTAGCGCCGGTGCGGGCAGGCCATTGGTACATCGACGCGGCGAAGGGGTGGCTGGACTACGGGAACCGGGGCGAGGCGTTCGCCGCGCTCCAAGCGGCCCGGCGGGCATCACCGGAACAGACCAGGAACCATCCGCAGGTCCGTGAGGTCACACAGACGTTGATCCGCCTGGAGCGCTACGGCAAGGAGGCGCTGTCGGGTTTCGCCGCGTGGCTCGGCCTGGCCTGACGTTCTGAGACTCCGCAGTTTCACAAGCCGTGAAACTCACCGCGAGTGTGCAGCGGAAGCATGCAGTGATCAGACCCTGTGACGCATGGACGTCCAGGGCATGGCCACAGCTGCGAGGAGCTGCGACGTGACCGACGACAACCGCGAGCGAGTCGAAGCCCACACGACACCTGCGAGCACAGAAGCTCCCGCCATCGGCACGCTGGTCGTCGACGAGGCACGAAAGCGGTTGGGAGTGGTGATGGACGATGTCGGCGGCCGTCTTCAGATCCGTCCCCCTTCGGGAGGGCGCGAATGGGACGCGGACCCCGTCCACGTCCGCTCCGCACGCGAGGACGAGATCTTGCGTGTACGCGTGGCAGCCACAGCCGCGATGGTCCAGGGACGGTCCCTGTGACCAAGTCCGCGATCCGCGAGGTGACATGGCATCTGTCCCCGGACTCCGAACCGGACGCTGAGCCGATCACCCGCCAAATGGTGTGCGTCGTTTGCGAGGACGACGAGGCGGCTTCCGCTGCCATGTCGGACCCGTTCGAAGAGTCCGAGCACGGCGTACTCACCGCCCAGGCCTGGGTGTTCAAGCACGTGGGCCGCCACCCGGGCCACCACGCCTACCGGGAGATCATCCGCCGTCCGTGGCGAGCGGTCATGACTTAGTCGGCGCCAGTAGCCCTGCTTGTCAGAGGTTCGCAGTACCGTCCTGTCATTGGTCGCCAGCGTCGACCTGACCCTCGATTGCACGGACGCGCAACTCCTTGCCGAGTTCCGGGGAGACAGCCCTGAGGTATGTCGACGAACCGCCATCCGCACCCTTTAGTACTCGCGATGAGTGGCTCGCGCAGTTCGACCTTTCGGATGACGATTCCGTGGATGACACCGCATGGCTGTGTGATCCTGACGGCGTCGGCCCCCGGCTCTCCCTTCTCAAGGTCCCTGAACCGAAAGCAACCAAAGAACCGGCAGTTCCGATGTGGGCCCGCATCAAGACGGAGGCCGAGCGCCTGGTGAAGATGGGCGGGAGCGTCCGCAGAGAGTCCGACGGGCACCACGTTGTGATGGCTGTCCTGGAGGGCAACGAGTTCTGCGTGCCGCGGCATCGACCTGAGGACTGACAAGGCATAACCCGCGCCCGTGGAACGGCGAAGTAATTGATCGACGAGTACGACTGCAGCCCACCTCATCTGTTGAACGACTGCAAGTCGCGACCCAATAGGGGTTCCTACAAGGGGTGAGTGGGCTCAGCCTGACTGTACGAGACGGCTCGCCGCTAAATGTCAGTGGCCGCCGTCAGGGTACGGAGCGGCCCTCGGCCCACGGAGCTCTCTCCGCTCAACAGAAGTGCGGATCGGTCGGGTGGTGCATACGCATTGTCGGTCAATATCGCGACCAGATCTTTAGATGCAGGAGTAGTACCGTAACCACTATTTCGAGCTGATTAGATGTGTGCTCAGGATGAGGTGACTGTGCAACCGGTGCGCATTTTAGGTAGTAACTGACGGCAAACATTCTTCACCCGAAGAGAGCTTTCGTGGAAAGTCGGGATTGAAGCGAACGCCGTCGCGCCATGCTCTTGTCGACTAACCGGCAAGAGTTCAATTTGGGGGTCAGGGACGTGGCGGATATCTTCTCCCGCGTAGAGCGGTATGTTCTAGACGCGTTCGGCGGGGCTGCGATCTGTGCGCATACAGGAGATGCTCGTGAGTGCACTGTTAAGCGGCACTTTGAGTACCCGCGCTTCCGTAGTGAAATGATGGACGATCTGATCAGGAATAGGGGTCGGCGATCCAAGCGCTGGGAGGCGCTCATCGCTACAGCGAGACTGGCCGACATGGCCGACGAGGATATGTGGAGAATGGCCTTCATTGACTGTCTCTCGCCTGTGTTCCGTAAGCGCGCGCACATCATTTCGCGAGATCTGCGTACAGATCTGGAGGATGTGCTCTCGGACATGTTTGAGGCCGCGCTTGTCGCGTGGATGGACACGGAACGAGGGTGCCCCCCGGGCAGCGTGCGCCATAAGGTGGTCAAGGGAGCATATGAAATTGCTTACAAGAGGGCTAAGGTATGTGGGGGTGAGTGGTCATCTGACTGTATGGATGGTGTCCCAATTTTTCCGGGGAATGAAAACGAATTCACGATAAAGACTTCCGGTGTCGTAGACTCTGTTGATGTGAGAGATCCAGTCGTTGCAGAGCAGATTCGCGGCGAGCGCTTCGGCGCGCTACTGCGAAAAATGAACTGCGTCGATCGGATGACGTTGTTTCACCAGGAGATCCGCGACGGACTTCACCCTGGAATTGCGGATAGGGTGATGAAAGGGGGAGTGGCGGAAAGGGTCTGGGTCGACGGTGCGGAGCGGTACTATTACGTTTCCGATTTCTATCCCAAGTTCATGAGACTGCCTGCGGCCGCCGAAGTGATGGGAGTGGCGGAGTCCGCTGCATATCGAAAAGTGAGGGGTGGGGATTTCCCCTTCCCCGTGAACTCAACCGGCCGGAGTTATCAGGTGTCTGTCGGGGCACTCATGCACCATGTTGGAATCTCGGATGCGGTCGTTCACATGGACGATGTGGAGAACGGGGCTGGCTACGCTGGGTAGCTGATGGAAATATGGGCCGCGCGGGCGATCCGTCAAACAACTGTGGGCCGTGTCCTTCCCCCTTGAGGAAGGACACGGCCCACAGTCTGTGTGCGGCTCAGAGGGGCGGAATCGCCGCGCTCGAGCCGGGCACTCCTAGAGGTCGAAGTAGAGCTCGAACTCGTGCGGGTGCGGCCGCAGCTGGATCGGGGCGATTTCGTTCGTGCGCTTGTAGTCGATCCACGTCTCGATCAGGTCGGACGTGAAGACGCCGCCGGCCTGGAGGTACTCGTTGTCCGCCTCGAGGGCGTCGAGGACCGCGGGGAGGGACGTCGGGACCTGGGCGACGTTCGCGTGCTCCTCGGGGGCGAGCTCGTAGAGGTCCTTGTCGATCGGCTCCGGCGGCTCGATCTTGTTCTTCACGCCGTCGAGGCCCGCGAGGAGCAGCGCCGAGAAGGCCAGGTACGGGTTCGAGGACGGGTCCGGCGCGCGGAACTCGACCCGCTTCGCCTTCGGGTTCGAGCCCGTGATCGGGATGCGCATGGCCGCGGAGCGGTTGCGCTGCGAGTACACCATGTTGACCGGGGCCTCGAAGCCCGGGACCAGGCGGTGGTACGAGTTCACCGTCGGGTTGGTGAAGGCGAGGAGCGAGGGGGCGTGCTTGAGGATGCCGCCGATGTAGTACCGCGCGGTGTCCGACAGGCCCGCGTAACCCTGCTCGTCGTAGAAGAGCGGGTCGCCGCCGGACCAGAGCGACTGGTGGACGTGCATGCCCGAGCCGTTGTCGCCGAAGATCGGCTTCGGCATGAAGGTCGCGGTCTTCTCGTTGCGCCAGGCGACGTTCTTCACGATGTACTTGAAGAGCATCAGGTCGTCGGCCGCGGCGAGCAGCGTGTTGAACTTGTAGTTGATCTCCGCCTGGCCGGCCGTGCCGACCTCGTGGTGCTGGCGCTCGACCTGGAGGCCGTTCTTGTCCAGCTCCAGGGAGATCTCGGCGCGGAGGTCCGCGAAGTGGTCGACCGGCGGGGCCGGGAAGTAACCGCCCTTGTAGCGGACCTTGTAGCCGCGGTTGTTCTCGACCGCACCGGTGTTCCAGGCGCCCGCCTCGGAGTCGATGTGGTAGAAGCTCTCGTTCGCCGACGTCTGGAAGCGGACGTTGTCGAAGACGTAGAACTCCGCCTCCGGGCCGAAGTACGCCGTGTCGGCGATGCCGGTCGAGGCGAGGTACGCCTCCGCCTTCTTCGCGACGTTACGCGGGTCACGGCTGTACTGCTCGCCCGTGATCGGGTCGTGGATGAAGAAGTTGATGTTGACGGTCGTGTCCCGGCGGAACGGGTCCACGCGGGCCGTCGACAGGTCGGCGCGGAGCGCCATGTCGGACTCGTGGATGGCCTGGAAGCCACGGATCGACGAACCGTCGAAGGCGAGCTCCTCGTCCGGGTCGAACGCCGCCGCCGGGATCGTGAAGTGCTGCATCACACCGGGCAGGTCGCAGAATCGGACGTCGATGAACTTCACGTCCTCGTCCGCGATGTACTTCTTTGCGTCGTCGGCGTTCTGGAACAACATCCAACTCCTCCTACTCCCGCCCGGGGCGGGACGGGGTTGCAGCTCGTTGTGCGGCCAGTGCGCGCCAGTGCGGGTGGCACACGCTGGGACCCGACCATAAGGACGGGGGATTTCTCAAGCATGACCCATTTGTTTCGTCGAAGTTAACCGAGCCGGGTGTGGTGTGCACCCCTTGCGTCTCCCGCACCCCGCGCACGCCCTGCCCCGTGCGCGGTTTGTCCCACCCCGGCCGTCCCGACTGGGCGAGCCGCCCAGTACCTTGGACGGGTGGACAAGAGGCAAGCAATCGGATCGTGGCTGTCCGGCCCCCGCGCCGCCGCGGAAGACGCCGGAGTCGACTTCGGATACCGGGGCCAGCAGCTCGGCCTGCCCGAGGAGGGGCCGGGTTCGATCGCACGCCCCGGCCGCCGCATGGGCGGCATCATCGTGGACTGGGGCCTGTGCATGGTGATCGCATACGGTCTGTTCGCGAACGGTGACCAGCAGGCCATGGGCAACTGGGCCCTCGGCATCTTCTTCGTCATGAGCGTGCTGACCCTCGGCACGGTCGGCTGCACCCCGGGCAAGGCCCTCTTCCGGCTCCGCGTCATCTCCGAGAGCGGCGGCCGCCTCGCCCCCGGCTGGGTCCTGGTCCGCAGCATCCTGCTGTGCCTCGTCATCCCCGCCCTGATCTGGGACCGCGACGGCCGCGGCCTCCACGACCGCCTCTCCCGTTCGGTCCAGGTCCGGATCTGACACGTGACGCGTGGCGCGTGCCGTACTCCGCATGACGCGTGATGCGTGCCGTATTCCGCATGACGCGTGACGCGTGATGCGTGACGCGTGCCGTACTCCGCACTTCGCATTCCACTACGACGACGAGGGCCCCGGAACCGATCGGTTCCGGGGCCCTCGTCGTCGTGGAGAAGGAGTTACTTCGCCTTCGGGCCGCCCCGCGGCATCCGCATGCCCTTCGGCATCGGACCCTTTGGCAGCGGCATGTTCGACATCAGGTCGCCCATCGCGCGCAGGCGGTCGTTCGTCGCCGTGACCTGCGGGCCCGTGAGGACGCGGGGGAGCTTCAGGAGCGTCGTGCGGAGCTTCTTGAGGGAGACCGTGCCCTCGGTCGTGCCGACGATGACGTCGTGGACCGGGACGTCCGCAACGATGCGGGCCATCTTCCTCTTCTCGGAGGCCAGCAGGCTCTTCACGCGGTTCGGGTTGCCCTCGGCGACCAGGACGATGCCGGCCTTGCCGACGGTGCGGTGCACCACGTCCTGGCTGCGGTTCATCGCGACCGCCGGGGTCGTCGTCCAGCCGCGGCCGATCTTGTCGAGCACCGCGGCCGCCGCGCCGGGCTGACCCTCCATCTGACCGAAGGCGGCCCGCTCGGCCCTGCGTCCGAAGACGATCGCCATCGCGAGGAAGGCGAGCAGGAAGCCGAGGATGCCCAGGTAGATCGGGTGATCGACCCAGAAGCCGATCGCGAGGAAGACACCAAAGGTGACGATTCCCACAGCCGCGATGATGAGACCGATTTTGGAGTCGGCCCGCCGGGTCATCTTGTAGGTCAGAGCGATCTGCTTGAGTCGCCCTGGCTCCGCGGCCGCATCCGCCGCGGTGGATTCCTTCCTCGCCATGCGATGAAGTCTACGTGCCCCCGGCGGCGGCTACGACGTGCGGGTTGCCGTGCCCGCCTCTTCGAGCACCCGCAGAGTCTCGACCCTGTCCTTGGCGCGGCGCCGGTCCTCCAGGACGGAGGTCCAGGCATTGCGCCGGGCCGTGCGCTGGCCGCCGCTCAGCAGCAGCGACTCGACGGCGCGCAGGGCGTCGGCGACGGACGGGATGGCGGTGGCGCGAACGGGCGCGGAGGTCGTGGCGGTGGTGCGAACCTGCGTGGCGCGAACGGGCGCGGCCTGCATGATGGGGCCCTCCTGGAGAGCGGCTCGAGATGGGGGGAGCGGCTGTGGATCAGGCTGTGGATCAGGCTGTACGTACGGCTATGGGTAGGGCTGTACGTGCGGTAGTACCAGGGTCACTGATTGGTGTTACCAGGGCGTGACCGGGTGGTCAAACGCCGATGAAACGTTGATGCGAGGGCCCAAAACGCTGACGCGGCCCGTACGGTCCCCGTCACCTGCGGGGATCGCACGGGCCGCGTCGTTACGGCCACTACTGGGTGGTAGGTGCTTGTGCGCCGATTCACACAGTACCTACGTGCGAGGCATGTGCCTGCGTCACACCGCCTGCGACGCCACGTACGCACCGCGCTTCTCGATCGCCATCTGGTACAGGCGTCCTGCGCGGTACGAGGAGCGGACCAGCGGGCCCGACATGACGCCGGAGAAGCCGATCTGCTCGGCCTCCTCCTTCAGCTCCACGAACTCGGCGGGCTTCACCCAGCGCTCGACGGGGTGGTGCCGCGGGGTGGGGCGCAGGTACTGGGTGATCGTGACGAGCTCCGTGCCCGCCTCGTGCAGCTGGCGCAGCGCCTCGCTGACCTCTTCGCGGGTCTCGCCCATGCCGAGGATCAGGTTGGACTTGGTCACCAGGCCGGCCTCGCGGGCCTTCGTGATGACCTCGAGGGAGCGCTCGTACCGGAAGCCGGGGCGGATCCGCTTGAAGATGCGCGGCACCGTCTCGACGTTGTGCCCGAGGACCTCGGGCTCGGACGAGAAGACCTCGGCCAGCTGGTCGGGGTCGGCGTTGAAGTCCGGGATGAGCAGCTCGACCTTGGTGTAGCCCTCGGCGCGCTCGGCCGTCATCGCGTGGATCTGGCGGACCGTCTCCGCGTAGAGCCAGGCGCCGCCGTCCTCCAGGTCGTCGCGGGCGACGCCGGTGATCGTGGCGTAGTTCAGGTCCATCGTGACGACGGACTCGCCGACGCGGCGCGGCTCGTCGCGGTCGAGGGCCTGCGGCTTGCCGGTGTCGATCTGGCAGAAGTCGCAGCGCCGGGTGCACTGGTCACCGCCGATGAGGAACGTGGCCTCGCGGTCTTCCCAGCATTCGTAGATGTTCGGACAGCCCGCCTCCTGACAGACCGTGTGCAGGCCCTCGGTCTTCACGAGCTTCTGCAGGGCGTTGTACTCGGGGCCCATTTTCGCCCGGGTCTTGATCCACTCGGGCTTGCGCTCGATGGGGGTCTGGGCGTTCCGGACCTCCAGGCGCAGCATCTTGCGTCCGTCGGGTGCGACTGCGGACACATCGGCTCCCTGTAGCTTCGATTCTTCGGCGCACACCAGGGTACGCCCGTGATGTCGTTGGGCTTACTTCTGGCCAACCTCTGGCCAAGGGGGTGCATTCCCGATGCGGTTCCCCGGCCCGGTGTCGGCCTACGCGGAGGCGGGCTCCACGGCGGGTTCCGCCGCACGCTGCACCTCGCGCGGCTTCAGCTCCGCGTTCTCCAGTACGTCGCGCAGATGCCGCTCCGCGACCGGCAGCACATCGGCGATGGTGATCTCGCGGTCCAGCTCGTACGAGAGGGACGTCACGCCCGCGTCGCGGATGCCGCACGGGATGATCCGGTCGAACCAGGTGTTGTCCGGGTTCACGTTCAGCGCGAAGCCGTGCATCGTCACGCCCTTGGCGACGCGGATGCCGATCGCCGCGATCTTCCGGTCCTCACGGCGCTGGCCCGCGTTCGAGGGCGCGTACTCGGGACCGTTGAACCGTGCGTCGAATTCGTCGTCCTGCAGCCGCGGGTCGAAGTCGAGGGAGAGCCCGCCGAGCGCGGGGCGCTGCTCCACCGGGTCGCCGAGGACCCAGACGCCGCTGCGGCCCTCGATGCGTGTGGTCTCCAGGCCGAACTCCGCACAGGTGCGGATGAGCGCCTCTTCCAGGCGGCGCACGTGCGCCACGACGTCCACCGGGCGCGGCAGCTTCTGGATGGGGTAGCCCACCAGCTGGCCCGGGCCGTGCCAGGTGATCTTGCCGCCGCGGTCCACGTCGACGACGGGGGTGCCGTCCAGCGGGCGCTCGCTGTCCGCGGTGCGGCGGCCCGCGGTGTAGACAGGCGGGTGCTCCAGGAGGAGACAGGTGTCGGGGATCTCGTCGGCGAAGCGGGCGGCGTGCACACGGCGCTGCTCGTCCCACGCCTCTTGGTACTCCACGGAGTCCGGCCCAAAACCCAGCCGGACGAACCGAAACTCACTCACGGCAGGTGCCTCCCTGAACGTTCACCGTGCACATATCGCGCCCCTGCCACTGTACGGGCCACCTCCGGCGGCAACCTCGGCCCGGGTTCCTCACACGATCGGATGAAAGGCCCCGCAAGGTGCGTACACCGGCTGCCACGGCCGCTACATTCACGCCGTTCACGAGGCCATAAGGGCTGCTCAAGGCAGGCCCGAAAGGCAGGAGACCGCACAGCCGATGACGGAACGACCCCCGCAGCGCACCCCGAACCGCCAGCTAGCCGCGCTCATCTCGGAAGCCGGATTCTCCAATGCGGGCCTCGCCCGCCGCGTCGACCAGCTGGGCCTCGAACACGGCCTGGACCTGCGGTACGACAAGACGTCCGTGACCCGCTGGCTCCGCGGCCAGCAGCCCAGAGGCACCACGCCCGCGCTGATCGCCGAGGTCTTCACGAGACGGCTCGGACGGCGCCTGTCCGCCCAGGACCTCGGGCTCGACGCGTGCGCCCCGGTCTACGCGGGGCTGGAGTTCGCGGCCACCCCCGAGGAGGCCGTCGACATCGTCGGCGGGCTGTGGCGCAAGGACTCGGGGAGCCACGCGGAGCTCCGGAAGATCGCGTTCACCCCGGCCGGGCTCGTGGTGCCGAGCCGGGACTGGCTGATCGGCCGCGCCGACGAACGCGTCGGCCGCGGGGACGTCGACCCGCATCAGGCCCGCGTCCCCGTGCAGGGCCGCCCCGCCGTGCCACGGCAGCGGCAGGGCCCCGAGCGCGGCCCCGGCCTGCGGGTCAGCAACGGCGACATCGCGGCGCTGCGCTCCGTGGGCGAACTGTTCCGCGCCCTCGACCACGCGTACGGTGGCGGGCACGCCCGACAGGCCCTCGTCCGCTATCTGGAGCACGAGGCCGAGCCGATGCTCCGCGGTGTCTACGGAGAGCAGGCGGGCCGCAGGCTCTTCGCGGCCGCCGCCGATCTGACCCGCCTCGCGGGCTGGACCTCGTACGACATCGCGGCCCACGGCCTCGCCCAGCGGTACTACGTCCAGGCGCTGCGCCTCGCACAGGCGGCGGGCGACCGGGCGTACGGCTCGTACGTCCTGGTCACGATGAGCCGCCAGGCCGTCTACCTCGGCCACGGACGCGAGGCCGTGCAGCTCGCGCGGGTGGCCCAGCAGGGCGTCGGCTCCGCGGCGCCGCACGTCGTGCAGTCCCTGCTGTACGCGGCGGAGGCGCGGGGCCACGGAGTGCTGGGCGAGGTGCGGGCCTGCACGGCGGCGCTCGTGCGGGCCGAGCGGTCGCTCGAGGCGGCGCGGCCCGGCGACGACGTGCCGCACTGGGCGCGGTTCTTCGACGAGGCACAGCTGGCGGACGAGTTCGGGCACAGCTACCGCGACCTGCAGCAGTACCGCGCCGCGGCCCAGCACGCCGAGCGCTCGCTCCAGCTGCGCGCCCCCGGCTTCGCGCGCAGCAGGCTCTTCTGCCGGGTGGTGCTCGCCACCGCGCGGCTCGGCCTCGGCGAGCTGGAGACGGCCTGCCAGCTGGGCTCGGAGGCGGCGCAGGCGGCGGGCGAGATGCGGTCCGCGCGGGCGTACGAATACGTGCGCGAGTTCGAGCGCCGCCTGGAGCCCTACCGGGACGCGGCGCCCGTGCGCGGGTATCGCGACAGGGTCGCCGCGCTCGGCTGAAACCCTGCCGCCCACCACGGCCGGGGTCGCTCACTTCAGCTCGCTTCAGCTCACCTGAGGCGAGCGACCTCGGCGGGGCTCAACGCCTCGTCCCACGTCACCAGTTCGTCCAGGTCGCCCCGCAGACCCGCCTTCTCCGTGCCGATGGAGCGCAGGGGGAGGGGGACCGAGGCCGCGACCGACCCCACCCGCTCCCCGTCGGCGTACAGCGTCGTGCTGCCCGGCGTGGCCACCCAGGTCAGCCGGGTCCAGCGGTCCAGCGGCAGCGTGTGGTCGAAGCTGAAGTCCGTGTCGCCGTACCGCGTGAAGCCGACCTTGCCCGTGCCGTGCTGCATCAGTTTCAGGGCGCCCGTCTTCGAGCTGAGCAGGACCTGGTCGGCGGTGCGTGCGCCGGCGCGGACGCGGACCGAGACGGTCCACGGTTCGGCGACGTCCAGGCCGCCGAAGCCCACGCCGTCCCGGTCGGAGTCGAAGCGCCAGGCCTGACCGCGCGGGCCCGGCACCGGTGTCGGGTTGTCGATGATGTACGACGTGCCGTGCAGGCCACCGGCCCGGTCCTCGGCGAGGATCGTGTTGCCGGGGCTGCCCGCGTACGTCCAGCCGCTCGGGTACGCCGCGTCGTCGAAGGTCCAGTGGTGGCTGGGCCGGTCCGTCACGCGGGGCGGGACGGGTGCGGGGGTGACGCCGGGAGGATCGCCGATGCGGGCGGCGCGGGCCCGGAAGTCCGCGAGTGCGTCCGGCGTCGCGGACCCGTTCCACGCGCGGTCGGCGAGGATCGCGCGGGCACCCGCCATGTGCTGTTCGAAGTAGCGGTCGTCGGCCCAGAAGTTGTAGTCCGCCCAGTTCGTGACGCCGGAGCCGAGCATGTCGGGGCTGGTGCTCGGCGCCCAACTCCCGTACATCCAGGGCTCGTCCGGGTACAGGTGGTGGTAGTTGTTCGGGGTGGTGTAGAACGGGCCGATCGCGATCTCGTCGTGGCCGGGGATCTCCGGCTCGGCGCCCGTGCCCTCCCAGGTGAGGAAGACGACCGGGGCGTGCACCCTCTGCCGGGGCGCGGGCAGGTGCTCGGAGCCGTTGTAGACGGCGGTGCGCTTGCCGTGCGAAGTGACCACGTCGTCCAGTGAGTTGATGTACCGGTTGAGGAGATCGCCGAGCGTGGAGACGTCGGGCGAGGACGCCAGGTACTCCTTCACGCGCGGGCACTGCGCGAGCTGCCCCGGCACCTCCTCCGCGCCGATGGAGAAGAGCGGCGCGTCGAACCAGCCGGCGAACTCGTCGACGATCTCCTTCGACTTCGCCAGCGCCTTGTCGCTGGTCATGTCGACGATCCAGTCGGGCGTGAGGTGCGAGTGCGTGTGCGCGCCCGTGCAGGGGGACGGGCCCGAGCCGAAGCCGATGCCGAAGGCCCGGCTGACCGCGGTGGCGTGACCGGGCAGTTCGAGCCCCGGCATCAGCTGTACGTGGTGGCGCGCGGCGAAGGCCTTGAGGTGTTCGATGTCGGCGCGGCTGTAGCTGTGCTCCGGGTCGGCGAGGCCGGGGAACCTGGGGCTGTGGAGGCGGAAACCCTCCGACTCGGAGAGGTGCAGCAGGAGGGTGTTGAGCTTCTGGTCGCCCATCCGCCGGATGAGGTTCTCCAGGTACGGGATCCGCCAGTACTTGCGGCCCGCGTCGAGGTGCACCATGCGGATCGCCTGCGTGGGGCGGTCGGTGGCGGTGGCGCGGGGCACCTGGCGGTGGTCGTCGGCCGTGGCGCGCAGGAGCTGGAGGAGGGTGCGGGTGCCGTAGAAGAGGCCGTGTGTGGAGGCGGCCTCCACCCGGACGGGGCCTCTGCTGTCGAAGCGGTACCCCTCCGCGCCCTGCGCCCCCTCACCGGTGAGTGTGAGCACGATGTCTCCGGGGGCCGGGCGGCGGGCGTCGGAGATGTGCGGGGTGACGCCGGTGACCTGGCCGATCTCCGTGCGCAGCTGTGTGGCCAGTCGGCGTACGGACTGCCGTGCCGGGCCCGGGAGTTCGGCGCGCCCGGCGGGCAGCGCGGTGGCGGACGCGGTGCGCGGGTCGACGAGGATGCGGGTTGCGCGCGTGAGGGCGGTGCGGCCGCCGTGCGTGGTCCAGTCGGTGGGGCGGGGGACGACGGAGGGCGGTGCGGCGGCACCGGACGGCTCCTCGCGGGGAGCGTCGGCTTGGGCGGAGGGCAAGGCCAGAGCTCCCATGACTAGGCCGAGGGCGAGCGATATCACCGGCAAGGTACGACGCACTGCTGTCCTCCCGCTGCTGGGCGATCCGGCAGGACCGTAGCCGCGTACCACCGCAGTGGCAAGGGGAGTTGCAGGGTTCGGAGGACAGCGGGAAGCCCCCGTGTGGGGGCACGGGGGCTTCCGGGGGAGCGGGACAATAGATCGGAGGGGTCAGGCCGCGGCGGGCAGGGTCTCCCGGGCGTACGAGGGCGCGATGCCGAAGTCCGTGAGGACGGCGTGGGCCGCGCGCCGCCCGGAGTGCAGGGCGCCCTGCACCGTGCTGGTGTCGCGGTGGTCCCCGCAGACGTAGAGCCCGGAGAGCAGCCGCACGGGCCGCCGGACGTCGTGCGGCGGTGGCATCGCGGGCACGGCCTCCCGGGTGTGGTGGACGGCGAGGCGCTCCCAGCGGTCGGTCGGCGTGCCGTACAGCGCGGCGAGGTGCGCGCGGACGGCGGACTCCTCGGGCGGCGGGCCGAGGACGGTCGAGGAGACCAGGACGCGGCCCGCGGGCGCGCGCGACGGGTCGACCTGGCTGATGACCGCGGTGTGCGCGACCGGGCCCGCGCGGTCCGCGTCCAGGAGCAGCGCGGGGCCGTCGAGCGGCGGTTCGGGTACGGCGTGGTGGACGACCGTCACCTCGTGGAACGGGGGGACGCGCAGGCCGGGCAGGAGTTCGGCGGCGGCGCGCGCGTCGGTGGCGAGGAGGACGGCGCGGCAGGTGAACGTGCCGTGTTCGGCGGTCCCGACCGAGCTCGTGGAGACCGAGGTGACGCGGACGCCGGTGCGGACCACGCCGGGCGGCAGGGCGGCCGCGAGGTGTTCGGGCAGGGCTTCGGCGCCGCCCTCGGGCAGGCAGAGGCGGCCGCGCGCGAAGGCGTGCAGGGCGAGGTCGGCGCACCGGCTCGACGTGGTCAGGCCGGGGTCGCAGAGCAGCGCGGAGAGCAGGGGGCGCAGGAAGCCCTCGATGGTGCGTGCGGGCAGTCCGCGTGCGGAGAGGGCGTCGGCCGCCGGGAGTTCGGGTCGGCCGAGGAGGCGGTCGACGGGCGTCGCGGCGATCCGGGCCAGCGCCGAGCCGAGCCGTGCCTGGTCGAGCGGGGTGCCGAGCGGGGCGGAGCGTGCGGGGGCGCCGGAGCCGGTCCGCGCGGGAGTCCGCGCGGCCAGCGGCGCGAGGGGGGCGCTCGCAAGGGCGCGCGCTGCGGTGAGTGCGCCCCTCGCGCTCCGTGTCGGCAGGCGCTCGGCCGCCCGGTGGTGGCGGCCGTCGCTGTGCACCAGAATGCCCGGCGCGAAGGGGCGCAGCACGAGCGAGTCGAGCCCCGGGGTGCGGCGCAGCTCCGGATACGAGGTGGTGAGGAGCTGGCCGATCCGATCGAGCCGGAACCCGTCGACCTTCTCCGTCGACATCCGGCCGCCGACGCACTCGGCGGCCTCCAGGACGACGGTACTCACACCGGCGCTGGTCAGCCGGTGCGCTGCCGAAAGGCCCGCGGCCCCGGCTCCCACGATGACGACGTCCGCATGGTGCGCATGCTCTGGCACGTGCCCCTCCCGAGGTCGCGCGGCTGATGGGGTGCTGATGCCCCCAACAGGGCTCCGGAAT
This sequence comes from Streptomyces venezuelae, assembly GCF_008642315.1. NCBI lineage: Bacteria > Bacillati > Actinomycetota > Actinomycetes > Kitasatosporales > Streptomycetaceae > Streptomyces > Streptomyces venezuelae. Next base: position 6,452,798 of record NZ_CP029192.1, read on the forward strand.
ACCCGCGTCGGTCACGAGGGTAGGAGCGGTTCCGGTCAGCGGCAGTCGCGCATGCACCGGGCACGGTCGCACGAAGGTCGCACGCCGCCGGGGGCCTCGGAGGCTCGGCCCACCCCGCCCCGCCTCACCGCAGCGCCGCCCTGATCGCCTCGTCGATGCCGGGGTACGCGAACGAGAAGCCCGAGTCCAGGAGCCGGGTCGGCAGCACCCGTTGGCTGCCGAGCACGTCCCCCGCCATCTCGCCGAGCACCAGACGCAGCGCGGGTGCGGGCGCGGGCAGGAGTGCGGGCCGGCGCAGGACGCGCCCCATCGCGGCCGTGATCTCGCGGTTGGTGAGGGGGTCGGGTGCCGTCAGGTTGAAGGGCCCGGACAGCGTCTCCGTGGCGATGAGGTGGCGCAGGGCGGCCACCTCGTCGTGCAGCGCGATGTAGCTCCAGTACTGCCTGCCGTTGCCGAGGCGGCCGCCGAGCCCCGCCTTGAACAGCGGGAACATACGGCCCCAGGCGCCGCCCTCGCGGCCGATCACCAGACCGTTGCGGGCGAGGACCGTGCGGATGCCCGCGTCCCGTGCGGCGGCCACCGAGTCCTCCCACTCCACGCACAGTTCGGGCAGGAAACCGTGGCCAGCCGGAGCGCTCTCGTCGACCGCGCGCAGACCGGTGTCCCCGTAGTAACCGATCGCGCTGGAGTTGACGAACACCCGCGGCGGCTCGTCGAGCGACGCCACGGCGGCGGCGAGTGCCCTGGTGCCCAGCACCCTGCTGTCCCGCAGCTCCCGCTTGTAGGCGTCCGTCCAGCGGTGGTCGCCGATGCCCGCGCCCGCCAGGTTGACCACGGCGGTGCAGCCCGCGAGCCCGGCCGTGTCGACGTACCCCTCCTTGGGATCCCAGCGCACCTCGTCCCCGCCCCGTGGCGCCCTGCGCACCAGCCGTACCACCTCGTGCCCGTCGGCGGCCAGGGAGCGGGTGAGCGCCGTACCGATGAGTCCGGAGGCGCCGGCCACGGCGACGCGCGACTGTGTGGAGTCCATGGCTCCCATCCTGCCCCGCGGAACCGGGAACGCGCCTGCTCCGTGGACACGGGCGGGGCGCGCGCCCCGGCGGCCGTACAGTGGCGCCATGCCGGACATGCACATACGTACCGCACGGCCCGAGGACGACGACGCGCTCGCCCGTCTCGACCGCGCCACCTGGTCCACGCTCCACGCGGTCCAGCCCCGCCCCCAGCCGCCCTACGACCCCTTCTTCAACGACCGCTTCGGTCCCCGCGACCACCTGGTCGCCGAGGCGGACGGGCGCATCGTCGGTTACGTGAAGCTCGGCTACCCCACCCCTCTGCTCGCCAACGCGCACGTGCGCCAGATCCAGGGCTTCGTCGTCGCCGAGGAGACGCGCGGCCGGGGCGTCGGCAGGCGGCTGATCAGGGCGGCGATGGACGAGGCCCGCCGCCAGGGCGCGACCCGGATCACCCTGCGCGTGCTCGGCCACAACGCTCCGGCCCGCAAGCTCTACGAGGCGGAGGGCTTCGTCATCGAGGGCGTGCTGCCCGGCGAGTTCCTGCTGGACGGCGCGTACGTCGACGACGTCCTCATGGGACGGCCTCTCTGACCGGCACCTGATGTGCATGACCCGCCGCGTCCGTGGCACCTGACGGACCGGCCCGGCGTGCGGGGGCGTCGTGCCCGTAGGAGCGTGAAGAAATGATCAGGGCTGAGGCCAGACGGCGCGAGGCGGACCAGCGCGACTGGCTGCTGCGCGGCACGCCACCCCCGCCCTGGGTGCGCTGGCCGCCGCCGCTTCTCCTGCTGGCGATCACCTTCGTCCAGCTGGCGACCCCCAAGACGCTGGACCTCAGCTTCCTGATCGCGGCCGTCCCGCCGCTCGCCGCCCTGTCGTACGGGCCCGCCCTGACCGCACTCGTCGGCGCCGTCGTCCTCGCGCTGCTCTCCCTGCCGGTCTTCGACCTCGGCCATCCCGGCAACAGCGACGAGCTGACGATCAGCTTCATCGCGCTGCTCAGCGTGCTCTTCGCCTGGGTGCGCAGCCGCCGAGAGGCACAGCTCGTCACGGTGCGCACGGTCGCGGAGGCGGCCCAGCTAGCGGTCCTGCCGCCGCTGCAGGAGCAGGTCGGCAGGGTGCGGTGCGCGGGCCTGTACGAGGCGGCGCAGCACGAGACGCTGGTGGGCGGCGACTTCTTCGACGTCCGCAGGGGGCCCGCCGGAGTGCGCGCCCTCATCGGCGACGTCCAGGGGCACGGGCTCGCGGCCGTCGGCACGGTCGCCGCGCTGCTCGGGGCGTTCCGTGAGGCGGTCCTCGACCAGGCGGACCTGGAGGGGGTCGCCGGCCAGCTGGACCGCAGGCTCGTCGTGGACTCGGCGGGTCAGGAGCACACGGAGCTGTTCGCCACGGCGGTGCTCCTGGAGTTCCCCGACGACGCCTCCGTCGTCCGCGTCGTCTCCTGCGGCCACCCGCAGCCCCTGCTGCTCCGCGGCACCGAGGTCACCGAGCTGGACGTGCCGTCCGGGGCGCCGCTCGGCCTCGGCATCGCCGGGCTCACCCCGCCCGAGGGCCTCACGGTCCCGCTGCTCGAAGGCGACCTGCTGTTCGGCCTGACCGACGGGGTGTGCGAGGCGCGGGACGCGTCCGGCACGTTCTACCCGCTGATCGAGCGCCTCACCGGGATGCTCAAGGCGGAGACGGCGCCACAGGACCCGGAGGGGCTCGCCGAGCGCGTGTGGGCGGACGTGCTCGACTACGCGGGGCGGGTACGGGACGACGTGACGCTGATGGTGTTCGCGCCGGGCCCGCTCGCGAAGGCGGAGCGGCAGCCCGCCCGGCGGCCGGAACCGGGGGCGTCGAACGCCGCGTAGGGCAGGCTCTCAGCCCGCCCCGCCGCCCATGAGCCCCCGCAGGCACCGCGCCGCGAGCTCCGCGGGGGAGTCCGGTCCCGTGACGTCCGCGTCCGTCTCCGCCCAGGTCTCCAGGGCGAGCCGGATCGCGTCCGTCGCCGCCGCGGCGGCCAGCCGGACCTCGAGGGGCTGTGCGCCGGCGCCCAAGAGCTCCGCCACGACCGGGCGCAGCTTCTCCTCGGACTCCTGGTTCACGCGGTACCAGACCGCCCGCAGCGCCGGGTCGGCGGCGGCGGCGCGGAGCAGCCCGCGGGTCTGCCGCAGCCCGTCCGCCGCCGCCTCGTCCGGCACGGCGAGCGCCTCGGAGATCGCGCTCCGCAGTGCGTCGGGGAGCGGCGCGCCGGGGTCGGCCGAGGCGAGGAGCGCGCGCCAGCGGTCGCCGCCGACGGCGAGCAGCGGGCCCACCGCGTCCTGCTTGCTGCGGAAGTAGCGGTAGAACGTGCGCAGCGCGACCCCGGCCCGGCCCGCGATGGCCTCGGCCGTGGTGTCGTCGGTCCCGTGCGCGGTGAAGAGCTCGGCCGCGGCACGGGCGATCTCCAGCTGGGTCGCCAGCTTGCGGCGCTCCGTGAGGGAGAGGGGCGGGGTGCTCATGCGAGGCAGCCTACGTCGAACACGACAAGGTGGCATGACGAGGCAATGTGGCACAACGTGCCATCCGGGCGTACCGTGAACGCAGAGAGCGCGACACGCCGCCGCGCACCACCCGAGAGATCCGGAGACCGCGATGACCGCCACGGCCACCCACCAGACCCTGAACCGCTACGAAGGCCGCCGCGCCCTGGTCACCGGTGGCGGCTCCGGCATCGGCCAGGCGACCGTGCTGCGGATGCTCGCCGAGGGCGGCCGCGTCGTCGCCGCCGACGTCAGCGAGGACGGGCTGCGCGACACCGCGGCCAAGGCGGGCGCCCACGCGGAGCGCCTGACCACCGTCGTCGTGAACGTCGCGGACGAGGCCTCGGTCCGCGCGGGCGTCACCGCGGCCACCGCCGCGCTCGGCGGCCTCGACGTCCTCGTGAACGCCGCGGGCATCCTGCGCTCCTCGCACACCCACGAGACCACCCTCGACGCCTTCAACCAGGTCATGGCCGTCAACCTCACCGGCACCTTCCTGATGATCCGCGAGGCGATCCCGGCGCTCCTGGGCGGCAACGGCCCCGCCGTCGTCAACTTCAGCTCGACGTCCGCGATGTTCGCCCACCCGTACATGGCGGCGTACGCGGCGAGCAAGGGCGGCATCCAGTCCATGACGCACGCCCTCGCCGCCGAGTACGGCAAGCAGGGCATCCGGTTCACCGCCGTGCAGCCCGGCTCCATCTCCTCCGGGATGACCGACGGCTCGGGCGCCAGCAGGCAGAGCGTCGGCCCCGGCCTGCCCGCGGACGCCGACATGAGCCTGTTCGTGAAGCTCGCGCCCGCCCTCGGCCAGGGCTTCGCGGGCCCCGAGACCGTCGCCTCCGTCGTCGCCATGCTCGCCTCGGACGACGGCCGCTTCATCACCGGCACCGAGGTCCGCGTCGACGGCGGCACCCACTTCTGAGCCGGCGGCCGTCAGCGCACCGGCAGCAGCCTGTTGATGGTCGGCGCGATGTCTTCGAGGTCGAGCACGAAGTCCGGGAAGCCCGTGTCGACCGCGGCCTTGGGCATGCCGTGGAACTCGGCGGACACCGGGTCCTGCACGATGACCGTGCCGCCCTGCGCCTTGACCTGCGCCACGCCCAGGGCGCCGTCGCTGTCGGCGCCGGTGAGCACGCAGGCGATGATCCGCGGCCCGAACGCCCGCACCGCCGACTCGAAGAGGGGGTCGGCCGCCGGACGCGCGAAGTTGACCCGGCCCGCCCGGCTCAGCGAGAGCTCCTTCGGGTTCTTCACACACAGGTGGTGGTCGGGCGGCGCGATGTACACCGTCCCCGCCCTGAGGCTCTCACCGTCCTCCGCCAGCTTCACGTCGAGCTGGGTCGCGCGGGACAGGATCGCGGCGATGTGGCTCTCGCGCGACCGCCTGAGGTGCTGGGCCGCGAGGACGGGCACGGGGAGCGAGTCCTCCAGTCCGGACAGGAGAGTGGTCAGGGCGCCGATGCCGCCGGCCGACGCGGCGACGAGCACGACTTCGGCCCGCTCAGGGGCCTGACTGTGTGGGCTTGCAGACACTCTGTCAGCCTATCCCGTCAGTCCTCCATGAAGCGGGCCCAGAGCTTCGGGTAGCGGCGCGCCAGCAACGACTCGTCCTCGAAGTCCAGCGGCGTGCCCTCGGGTTCCGCCGGTGCGGGGGCGACACCGAGCTCCGGCGCGACGACGCCGGTGAGCTGCTCGTACGCCTCGTCGGCGGCGTAACCCAGCTCCTCGCCGTCGCCGTCGAGCTCCTCGTCGAACTCGTCCAGGAGGTCGGCGAGCGCGTCCGGGTCGTGCACCGCCCCCTCGAAGACCTCCCGCCCCTGGCCGATCAGCCAGCACCGGAACCAGTCGAAGGCGTCGTCGCTCGCGCCGCCGAGCAGCACCCAGGCCGCGCCCCACAGGTCCCAACGGTAGGCGCGGTTGTAGCGGGCCTCGAAGTGGCGGGCGAAGTCGAGGACGGAGTCCGGGTCGGACTGCAGCAGTCTCTCGACGAGCAGCTCGGCGTGGTCCTCGGGGTCGCCGCCGGCGGCCTCGCGGGTACGGTCCACGATCTCCCAGAACTCCGTCTCGTCCATCACGGGTCCAGCATCGGTCCTCGGGAGTGGGGGCGCACGCGGAGTGCGCCGGAATGCGGCTGTCTCGTTATGCGTGCACATGCCCTTGGAAAAGGCGACAGGGGTTGTCGGCTTTTGGTGGAAGCCTCAAGGACATGGAGACCACCCAGAACCTGACCGGAAAGATCGCCCTCGTCGCGGGCGCCACCCGCGGCGCGGGCCGCGCCATGGCGGTGGAGCTCGGCCGCGCCGGAGCCACCGTCTACGTCACGGGCCGCACCACCCGCACACACACCAGCGAGATCGGCCGCGACACCGAGACCATCGAGGAGACCGCCGAACTCGTCGACGCCGCGGGCGGCCACGGCATCGCCGTCCCCACCGACCACCTGGAACCCGGGCAGGTGGCCGCCCTCGTCGAGCGGATCGACCGCGAGCAGGGCCGCCTGGACATCCTCGTCAACGACATCTGGGGCGGCGACGTCCACGTCGAGTGGGACAAGAAGATGTGGGAGCACGACCTCGACAAGGGGCTGCGCATCCTGCGCCTCGGCATCGAGACCCACATCGTCACCAGCCACCACGCGCTGCCGCTGCTCACCAGGAACCCCGGCGGCCTCGTCGTCGAGGTCACCGACGGGACCGCCGAGTACAACGGCCCCAACTACCGCAAGCCCTTCTTCTACGACCTCGCCAAGGCGGCCCCGCTGCGCATGGCGCGCGACCTCGCCGAGGAGGTCGAGGAGTACGGCTGCACGGCCCTCTGCCTGACGCCCGGCTGGCTGCGCTCGGAGTTCATGCTCGACACCGCCTTCAAGGTGACCGAGGAGAACTGGCAGGACGGTTGTGCGCAGAACCCGCACTTCGCGATCTCCGAGACGCCGGCCTTCGTGGGCCGCGCCCTGGTCGCACTCGCCGCCGACCCCGACGTCAAGCGCTGGAACGGCGCCTCGCTCTCCAGCGGCGGCCTCGCCAAGGAGTACGGCTTCACGGACGTGGACGGCTCCGCGCCGGACGCCTGGCGCTACATCGCGGAGGTGGAACAGGCGGGCAAGGAGGCGGACGTCACCGGCTACCGGTAGAGCTCGGCGGTCCGCGCGGCGGCGTCCGCGAACCGCGCGCGCAGCCCCGCGGGCGCCACCACCTCGACCTCCGGGCCGAGCGACAGGAGCTGCGTGTACGCCACGTCCTCGTTCTCCACGGGCAGCGTCACCGTCACCCGGCCCGACGCGTCCGGCTCGCCCGCCGTCCCCATCGCCTCCCGTGCGACGACGCGGTCGGTGGCGTGCGGCAGCTGCCGCACGCCCGCCTCCGTGAGCCGCACCACGGCCTCGGACCGCAGGATCGCCCGCGCGAACTGCTCGGCCCGCTCGTCCCAGAACCCCGGCAGGTCGAACTCCTCGTCCCGTGCGAACCGCTCGTCGCCCGCCACGACCGAGGTGAACCGGTCGATCCGGTACACCCGGTACGCCCCCGAGTCGGGCACCCGCGCACACACGTACCAGACCCCGGCCTTCAGGACGAGCCCGTACGGCTCCAACTCCCGCTCCACCTCGGTGTCCTGGCGGCAGTAGCGGGCGCTCACCCGCCGGTCGTCCCAGACCGCGTCCGCCACGGCGGGCAGCAGCTCGGGGGCGGGCGTCTCCCTGAACCAGCCCGGCGCGTCCAGGTGGAACCGCTGCGAGGCGCTCTGCGAGGCGTCCCGCAGCGACGGCATGAGCGCCGCCGACACCTTCAGACGGGCCGCCGACGCCGCGTCCGCGAGCCCCATCTCCCGCAGCGCGCCCGGCACCCCGGACAGGAACAGCGCCTCCGCCTCGCTGCGGCCGAGCCCCGTGAGGCGGGTGCGGTAGCCGCCGATCAGCCGGTAGCCGCCGGTGCGGCCCCGGTCCGCGTACACGGGAACGCCCGCCTCCGACAGCGCCTGCGCGTCGCGCGTGATCGTCCGCTCGGAGACCTCCAGCTCGGCGGCGAGCTCGGCGGCGGTCATGGAGGGCCGGGCCTGGAGCAGCAGAACCATCTTGATGAGCCGGGCAGCGCGCATGGCCCCCATCATGCCGCGCCCCCGAAGGGGCGCGGGGACGGCGATACGACAGATGCGGGCCCCCACCCCAAGGGCAGAGGACCCGCACCCGCATCGAGCCGAAGGCTTACAGGCCGTACTTGGCCCGCGCCTCCTTCACCGCCGAGGCCGGCACCTCGCCGCGGCGGGCGAGCTGCGCCAGCGCGGCCACGACGATCGACTCCGCGTCGATGCCGAAGTGACGGCGGGCCGCGTCACGCGTGTCGGACAGACCGAAGCCGTCCGCACCGAGCGAGGAGTAGTCCTGCTCGACCCACTGCGCGATCTGGTCGGGGACCTGACGCATGTAGTCGGAGACGGCGAGGACCGGACCCTGGGCGCCGTCGAGCGCCGTACGGATGTACGGGACGCGCTCCTCGCCGCGCAGGAGGGCCTCGTCGGCCTCCAGCGCGTCGCGGCGCAGCTCCGTCCACGAGGTCGCGGACCACACGTCGGCGGCCACGCCCCACTCCTCGGCGAGCATCTTCTGCGCGGCGAGGGTCCAGTGGATGGCCGTACCCGAACCGAGCAGCTGGATGCGCGAGGCGTTGGCCGCGGGGGAGAGGCCCGCGGACTCCGCCGTGTTGAAGCGGTACAGGCCCTTGATGATGCCCTCGTCGACGCCCGAGGGCTTCGCGGGCTGCGGCATGGGCTCGTTGTAGACGGTGAGGTAGTAGAAGACGTTCTGGTCTTCGCCCTCGTGGGCCTCGCCGTACATGCGGCGCAGACCCTCCTTGACGATCGCGGCGATCTCGAACGCGAACGCCGGGTCGTACGACAGCGCGGCCGGGTTGGTCGCGGCGATCACCGGCGAGTGGCCGTCGGCGTGCTGGAGGCCCTCGCCCGTCAGCGTCGTGCGACCGGCGGTGGCGCCGACGAGGAAGCCGCGGCCGAGCTGGTCGCCGAGCTGCCACATCTGGTCGGCCGTGCGCTGCCAGCCGAACATCGAGTAGAAGATGTAGAACGGGATCATCGCTTCGCCGTGCGTGGCGTACGCGGTGGACGCGGCGATGAAGTCCGCCATCGAACCGGCCTCGGTGATCCCCTCGTTGAGGATCTGGCCGTCCTTGGCTTCCTTGTAGTACATCAGCTGGTCGCGGTCGACCGGCTCGTACGTCTGGCCCTTCGGCGAGTAGATGCCGAGCGACGGGAAGAGCGACTCCATGCCGAAGGTGCGCGCCTCGTCGGGGACGATCGGCACCCAGCGCTTGCCGGACGTCTTGTCGCGTACGAGGTCCTTGACCAGGCGTACGAACGCCATGGTCGTCGCCACCGACTGCGAACCGGAGCCCTTGTCGAACGAGGTGAACGCCTTGTCGGCCGGGGCGGGCAGCGGCGCGAGCGGCTGCGTGCGACGGGCCGGGGCCGGACCGCCGAGCGCCGCGCGGCGCTCCTGGAGGTAGCGGACCTCGGGGGAGTCGGCGCCGGGGTGGCCGTAGGGCACCTGGCCGTCGACGAAGTCGCTGTCCGGGATCGGGAGACCGAGCAGGTCGCGCATGTCCTTGAACTCGTCCACCGTCAGCTTCTTCATCTGGTGGTTGGCGTTCTTGGACTCGAAGCCCTTGCCGAGGGTGAAGCCCTTGACCGTCTGCGCGAGGATCACGGTCGGCGCGCCCTTGTGGGTGAGCGCCGCACGGTAGGCCGCGTAGACCTTGCGGGCCTCGTGGCCGCCGCGCGAGAGGTGGAAGCACTCGCTGATCTTGTCGTCACTGAGCAGCTTGCCCAGCTCGACGAGCGCGGGCTCGGCACCGAAGAAGTGCTCGCGGATGTAGGCGGCGTCACGCGTCGCGTACGTCTGGAACTGCGCGTCCGGCACCTCGCGGAGGCGGCGGACCAGGGCGCCGGTGGTGTCGAGCTGGAAGAGCTCGTCCCAGGCGTTGCCCCACATGATCTTGATGACGTTCCAGCCGGCGCCGCGGAACTGGGCCTCCAGCTCCTGGACCACGCGGAAGTTGGCGCGGACCGGGCCGTCGAGGCGCTGCAGGTTGCAGTTGATGACGTACGTGAGGTTGTCGAGACCCTCACGCGCGGCCAGTGCGAGGGCCGCCGTCGACTCGGGCTCGTCCATCTCGCCGTCACCGAGGAACGCCCACACGTGCGAGGCGGAGACGTCCTTGATGCCGCGGTTGGTGAGGTACCGGTTGAAGCGCGCCTGGTAGATGGCGGAGAGCGGACCGAGCCCCATGGAGACGGTCGGGAACTCCCACAGCCAGGGCAGGCGGCGCGGGTGCGGGTAGGAGGGCAGGCCGTTGCCGCCCGCCTCCTGCCGGAAGTTGTCGAGCTGCGCCTCGTTCAGGCGGCCGTCGAGGAAGGCGCGGGCGTAGATGCCGGGGGAGGCGTGGCCCTGGATGTACAGCTGGTCGCCGGAACCATCCCCCTCCTTGCCCTTGAAGAAGTGGTTGAAGCCGGTCTCGTACAGCCAGGCCGCGGACGCGAAGGTCGCGATGTGGCCGCCGACGCCGTGCTTGGAGCCGCGCGTGACCATGGCGGCCGCGTTCCAGCGGTTCCACGCCGTGATCTTCCGCTCCATCTCCTCGTCACCGTCGATGGACGGCTCGGCGGAGGTGGGGATGGTGTTGACGTAGTCGGTCTCAAGGAGCTTGGGCAGCGCCAGGCCCGCGCCCTCGGCGCGCTCCAGCGTGCGCCGCATCAGGTATGCGGCTCGGTGCGGCCCGGCCGCCTGAGTAACGGCGTCCAGGGAGGCCTGCCATTCGGCGGTCTCCTCGGGGTCGCGGTCCGGGAGCTGGTCGAGCTCGCTCGGCTGGATTGCGGAGGGGTCGGTCATGTCGCCGCCTTCCTGAGTCGGAGGGGGTCCCCTGTTCGGTAAGGGGTGGGGGTGCCCGATGTCTTGGCAGGACAGGGCGTGAAGCTCTGGTCTGAGCCCGTCGGAGACTGTAACTCCGTGATCGATGATCGATCAAAGGGTTGAAGGAGAAAACCTCTCTACATGGAGAAAGTAGGCATCCGGTGCCAGCAAAGCGGGCACGCGGTGCCTTCGATTTGAAGGGTTTACGCAGGTGAGAGCACGTTTGGACTCAAGTCACCACGGATGAGCGCGGGTGTCACGGACGCGGCGCGCACCCCAGGACGTGGGACTTGACCAGGTCGGCGATGGCCGGGTCGCGGCGCCGGAAGGCGGAGACCAGGGCCTCGTGCTCCTCCGCGTACGACTGCTGGACCGTGCCGAGCCAGCGGATGGAGAGCGCCGTGAAGACCTCGATGCCAAGGCCCTCCCAGGTGTGCAGGAGGACGGAGTTGTCCGCCGCGCGCACCAGCTCGCGGTGGAAACCGACGGTGTGCCGCACCTGGGCCGTGCCGTCCGAGGCCCGGTCCGCCTCGTACAGGGCCGAGACGTGGGGCTCCAGGGCCGAGCAGTCCTCGGCGAGCCGCTCGGCCGCCAGCTCGGCGGCGATGGCCTCCAGACCCGCACGGACCGGGTAGCTCTCCTCCAGGTCGGCGGCCGTCAAGTTGCGTACGCGTACGCCCTTGTTGGGCGCCGACTCGATCAGCCGGAGCGTCTCCAGCTCGCGCAGCGCCTCACGGACGGGGGTCTGCGAGACCTCCAGCTCCACCGCGATCCGGCGCTCCACGATGCGCTCACCCGGCTTCCAGCGCCCGCTGACGATCCCCTCCACGATGTGCTCGCGGATCTGTTCGCGCAGCGAGTGAACGACGGGCGCGGTCATGTGGGCTCCTCCGGCGGGGGCAGCGCCCCAGGGCGTTGTGACCCCTAGACAATACGGCGACGCCCCCGTCCGGAAACCTCCGAACGGGGGCGTACGCGCTGATGAGACGAGTCTTACAGCCGCGGGGGCCGCAGGACTACAGGCCGAGCTCGACCTCGAACTCGCCGGCCTCCAGGATCGCCTTGACCGCGGTCAGGTAGCGGGCGGCGTCCGCGCCGTCCACCAGACGGTGGTCGTAGGAGAGCGACAGGTACGTCATGTCACGGACGGCGATGGTCTCGCCCAGGTCCGGGTGGTTGATGACGACCGGGCGCTTGACCGTGGCACCGATGCCGAGGATCGCGGCCTGGTTCGGCGGCACGATGACCGTGTCGAACAGGGCGCCGCGCGAACCGGTGTTGGAGATCGTGAAGGTGGCGCCGGACATGTCGTCCGGGGTGAGGCCACCGCCACGGGCCTTGCCGGCCAGCTCCGCGGTCTTCTTCGAGATACCGGCGATGTTCAGGTCGCCCGCACCCTTGATGACCGGGGTCATCAGACCCTTCTCGGCGTCCACGGCGATGCCGATGTTCTCCGAGTCGAAGTACGTGATGGTGCCTTCGTCCTCGTTGATCCGGGCGTTGATGACCGGGTGGGCCTTCAGCGCCTGGGCGGCGGCCTTGACGAAGAACGGCATCGGGGAGAGCTTGACGCCCTCGCGGGCCGCGAAGGAGTCCTTCGCCTTGGCGCGCAGCTTCATCAGCTTGGTGATGTCGACCTCGACGACCGAGGTCAGCTGGGCCTGCGAGTGCAGGGCCTTCATCATGTTGTCGCCGATGACCTTGCGCATGCGGGTCATCTTGACCGTCTGGCCGCGGAGGGGGGAGACCTCCAGGGCCGGAGCCTTCGACGCGGCCGGGGCAGCGGCGGCGGCCGGGGCCGGAGCCGACTTCTTGGCCTCGGCGGCGGCGATGACGTCCTGCTTGCGGATGCGGCCGCCGACACCGGAACCGGTGACCTCGGAGAGGTTCACGCCGTTCTCGTTGGCCAGCTTGCGGACCAGCGGCGTCACGTACGCACCGTCGTCGGCCGGGGAGGCCTGCGCCGGGGCGGCGGGCGCGGCAGGCGCGGGCTTGGCCGGGGCGGCGGGCTGTGCCGGGGCCGGGGCGGCAGCGGCGGGCTGGGCCGGAGCGGCGGGGGCGGCCGGAGCCGGAGCCGGGGCCGCGGGCTGCGCGGGGGCCGGAGCCTCCTGCTTCGGGGCCTCCTCCTTGGCCGGGGCGGCCGGAGCCGGGGCCTCGGCCTGCGCCGGAGCGGCACCGGGCGCACCGATGACGGCGAGCTTGGCGCCGACCTCGGCGGTCTCGTCCTCACCGACGACGATCTCGAGCAGCACGCCCGCGACCGGCGAGGGGATCTCGGTGTCGACCTTGTCCGTCGAGACCTCGAGGAGGGGCTCGTCGGCCGCGACCTCCTCGCCGACCTCCTTCAGCCAGCGGGTGACGGTGCCCTCGGTGACGGACTCGCCGAGCGCGGGCAGGGTGACGTCGGTGCCCTCGGCGGAACCGCCGGACGGGGCGGGGGCGGCGGGCGCCTCGGCCTGGGCCGGGGCCTCCTCCTGCTTCGGGGCCTCCTCCTGCGCGGGGGCGGCCGGGGCCTCCTCCTGCGCCGGGGCGGCCGAGCCGCCCGCGTCGCCGGAGCCGTCGTCGATGACGGCGAGCTCGGCGCCGACCTCGACGGTCTCGTCCTCGGCGACCTTGATGGAGGCCAGGATGCCGGCGGCCGGGGAGGGGATCTCGGTGTCGACCTTGTCGGTCGAGACCTCGAGCAGCGGCTCGTCGGCCTCGACGCGCTCGCCTTCGGCCTTCAGCCAACGGGTGACAGTGCCCTCGGTGACGCTCTCGCCGAGCGCCGGAAGGGATACGGAAACCGCCATGGTTTCTGTTGCTCCTTACGAATTTGCGGAAAGTCTGGTCGTCGCGCCCGTGTGACTGAGGGGTCAGTCGTGGGAGTGCAGCGGCTTGCCCGCCAGGGCCAGGTGGGCCTCGCCGAGCGCCTCGTTCTGGGTCGGGTGGGCGTGGATGAGCTGGGCCACCTCGGCCGGCAGCGCTTCCCAGTTGTAGATCAGCTGGGCTTCGCCGACCTGCTCGCCCATGCGGTCGCCGACCATGTGGACGCCGACCACGGCACCGTCCTTGACCTGGACGAGCTTGATCTCGCCCGCGGTCTTGAGGATCTTGCTCTTGCCGTTGCCCGCGAGGTTGTACTTGAGGGCGACGACCTTGTCCGCGCCGTAGATCTCCTTGGCCTTGGCCTCGGTGATGCCCACGGAGGCGACCTCGGGGTGGCAGTACGTCACCCGGGGCACGCCGTCGTAGTCGACCGGGACCGTCTTGAGACCGGCCAGGCGCTCCGCCACCAGCATGCCCTCGGCGAAGCCGACGTGCGCGAGCTGGAGGGTCGGCACCAGGTCGCCCACGGCCGAGATCGTCGGGACGTTGGTCTGCATGTACTCGTCGACGAGGACGTAGCCACGGTCCATGGCGACGCCCTGCTCCTCGTAACCGAGGCCCTGCGAGACCGGGCCGCGGCCGATGGCGACCAGGAGGACCTCGGCCTCGAAGGTCTTGCCGTCGGCGAGGGTCACGCGGACGCCGTCCTGCGTGTACTCGGCCTTCTCGAAGAAGGTGCCGAGGTTGAACTTGATGCCGCGCTTGCGGAACGCGCGCTCAAGAAGCTTGGAGCTGTTCTCGTCCTCGACGGGCACGAGGTGCTTGAGGCCCTCGATGACCGTGACGTCGGAACCGAAGGACTTCCAGGCCGAGGCGAACTCGACGCCGATGACGCCGCCGCCCAGGATGATCGCGGACTTCGGCACGCGGTCCAGGGTCAGGCCGTGGTCCGAGGAGATGATGCGGTTGCCGTCGATCTCCAGGCCCGGCAGCGACTTCGGCACGGAACCGGTCGCGAGGAGGACGTGGCGGCCCTGGACACGCTGACCGTTCACGTCGACCGAGGTCGGGGAGGAGAGCTTGCCCTCGCCCTCGATGTACGTCACCTTGCGGGAGGCGACAAGACCCTGCAGGCCCTTGTAGAGGCCCGAGATCACGTCGTCCTTGTACTTGTGGACGGCCGCCATGTCGATGCCCTCGAAGGTGGCCTTCACGCCGAACTGGTCGGCCTCGCGCGCCTGGTCGGCGATCTCGCCGGCGTGCAGCAGCGCCTTCGTGGGGATGCAGCCGTTGTGCAGGCAGGTGCCGCCGAGCTTGTTCTTCTCGATCAGTGCGACGTCCAGGCCCAGCTGCGCTCCGCGCAGGGCCGCGGCGTAACCGCCGCTACCGCCGCCGAGAATCACTAGGTCGAAAACGGTGCTGGCGTCGTTCGCCACGTCACGTCCTCCATGCATGTGCGCCGTACGCCGGACCCCTTTTCGCGGGGGACGACCGGTCGGTCGGCTGGTATTCGGCCGCTCTTGTTTCGGCCCTTTGGTGGGGGCCCTGTCCTGCCGAGAACCCATCTTCGCACTTGTCGGCGGGAGACGGGACGCCGGGCCAGGCTGTGAGACGTCGGATCGACCGTCTTCAGGGCCATCTCTTGCGTACGAACGTACGGATTTCGTTCAGGGCGAAACCCGGGGAAGGCCGAGGGCCCCGGACACCGACAGGGTCCGGGGCCCTCGGCACGTACGCGATCAGCCCAGGTCGCCCGAGGCGGTGTGCTCGGCGAGCCGGACCAGGGTGCGGACCGCGGAGCCGGTGCCGCCCTTGGGGGTGTAGCCGAAGGGGGCGCCCTCGTGGAAGGCGGGGCCCGCGATGTCGAGGTGGGCCCAGGTGATGCCCTCGCCGACGAACTCCTTCAGGAAGAGACCGGCGACCAGGCCGCCGCCCATGCGCTCGCCCATGTTGGCGATGTCGGCGGTGGGGGAGTCCATGCCCTTGCGCAGATCGGAGGGGAGCGGCATCGGCCAGGACGGCTCGCCGACCTCCTCGGCGATCTCGTGGATCGAGGTGCGGAAGGCGTCGTCGTTGGCCATGATGCCGAAGGTGCGGTTGCCCAGCGCCATCATCATGGCGCCGGTCAGGGTCGCCACGTCGACGATCGCGTCCGGCTGGTCCTCGGAGGCCTTGGCGATGGCGTCGGCCAGGACCAGACGGCCCTCGGCGTCGGTGTTGAGGACCTCGACGGTCTTGCCGCTGTACATCCGCAGGACGTCGCCGGGGCGGGTCGCGGAGCCGGACGGCATGTTCTCGGCGAGCGCCAGCCAGCCGGTGACGTTCACTTCGAGGCCCAGGCGCGCGGCGGCCACGACGGCGGCGAAGACCGCGGCGGCACCGGCCATGTCGCACTTCATGGTCTCGTTGTGACCGGCGGGCTTCAGCGAGATGCCGCCCGAGTCGTACGTGATGCCCTTGCCGACGAAGGCGAGGTGCTTCTTGGCCTTGGAGCTCGTGTACGAGAGCTTCACCAGGCGCGGCGGGGCCTCCGAGCCGGCGCCGACGCCGAGGATGCCGCCGAAGCCGCCCTTGGTGAGGGCCTTCTCGTCGAGGACCTGCACCTTGATGCCGTGCTCCTTGGCCGCGGCCTGGGCGACGGCGGCGAAGGCCTCCGGGTTGAGGTCGTTCGGCGGGGTGTTCACCAGGTCGCGGGCGCGGTTCAGCTCCTCGGCGACGGCGACGGCGCGCTCGACGGCGGCCTTGTACGCCTTGTCGCGGGGCTTGCCGCCGAGCAGGGCGACCTCGGCGAGCGGCGCCTTGGCGTCCTTGCCGTTCTTCTTCGCGGCCTTGGTGTCGGCCATGCCCTTGTACGCGTCGAAGGCGTAGGCGCCGAGCAGGGCGCCCTCGGCCAGCGCGCCGGCGTCCTCGGCGGCCTCGACGGGCAGCGCGAACGCGGCCTTCTTCGAGCCGGTGAGGGCGCGCGCGGCGACACCGGCGGCGCGGCGCAGGGCGTCCGTGCCGTACGTCTCGTCCTTCTCCGGGACCTCGCCGAGACCGACCGCGACGACGACCGGGGCCTTGAAGCCGGACGGCGCGGGAAGCTTCGTCACCTCACCCTCGCCGCCCGAGGCGCCGAGGGTCTCCAGGACGGACGCGAGCTTGCCGTCGTACGCCTTGTCCACGGCCTCGGCGCCGGGGGCGACGACCAGGCCACCCTTGGATCCAGCGCCCTTCGCGACACCGACGACGATCGCGTCGGCACGCAGGCCGGTCGCGGCGGCGGTGCTGAGAGTCAGAGCAGTCACGGTGGTGAGGTCCTCTTTCAGTGAGTTTCGTCGGGCTGTGGGGTGGTGAGCCCGTCGCGAGCCTACGCCCGTGAGCGCTGCGGTGCGCCTCACTGTGCGTGTTCGGCGCGGTGTCGGCGCAGGGCGGAGCGGTGTCAGCCCAGCGCGAGCACGACCAGGGCGCCGGTCGCCGCGGTCTCCGCGAGGCCCCCGAAGACGTCTCCGGTGACCCCGCCGAACCGCCGTACGCAGTGCCGGAGCAGCAACTCCCCGGCGCCGAGCGCGAGAACGACGGCGGCCGCGCCCCGCACGGCACCGGCCGCCCCGAAGAGCAGGCCGCCGGCCGCCGCGGCCGCCACCACGAGGACGGCGATCCCTGCCGCGCGGGCGCGCGGGACCACTCCCGCGACGGCGGCGCCGAGTCCTTCGGGGCGGGCCGGGGGCACGCCGTCGCGGGCGGCCAGGGTCAGGGCGAGGCGGGCCGCGGTCGCGGAGACGACGGCGGCGAAGGCGCCGCGGGCCCACGACGTCTCGTACAGCTGGAAGAGCACGGCGACCTGCGCGAGCAGCACGAAGAGCAGGGTGAGCACGCCGAAGGGCCCGATGTCGGACTGCTTCATGATGCGCAGCGCGTCGTCGGCGGGCTTGGCGCTGCCGAGGCCGTCGGCGGTGTCGGCGAGACCGTCGAGGTGCAGGCCGCGGGTGAGGGCGGCGGGAACCGCGGCGGTCGCGACGGCGGCGAGGAGGGGTCCCGCGCCGAGGACCGTCAGGACGCCGCCGACGCCCGCCGCGCAGAGGCCGACGACCAGTCCGGCGAGGGGCGCGCACTGCATGCCGGAGCGGGCGGCTCCGCGGTCCCAGCGGGTGACGCGGACGGGCAGCGCGGTGAGGGTGCCGAAGGCGAAACGCATGCCGTCGGCGGGGGAGGTTCTGGACACCGCGGAAGGCTACCCCGCGGGAACGTTCCGGCCTGCGGATCACTCTTCGGGGACGGAGGATGGGCGCATGAACGTCTGGCGGGCCGCATGAGCGACTGGTGGTACCGGAACATCGTCGAGCCGGGGAAGCTGCCGCTGCTGCTCGCGCTGCTCTCCTTCGTCGGGTCGTTCCTGGTCACCCGGACCATCACGCGGCTGATCAGGGCGGGCAAGGGGCCGTTCAGGAACATCAGCACGGGGGACGTGCACATCCACCACGTCGTGCCGGGCATCTTCCTCATGCTGGTCGGCGGGTTCTGGGCGGTGGCCGCGGGGCGGCACGGCGTGGGGCCGCTGTACGCCGCCGTCATCTTCGGGATCGGCGCCGGGCTCGTGCTCGACGAGTTCGCGCTGATCCTCCACCTCGACGACGTGTACTGGAGCGAGCAGGGCCGCAAGAGCGTGGAGGTCGTGATGCTCACGGCCGCCCTGGTGGTGCTCGTGCTCACCGGCTTCACACCGTTCGGGGTGAACGACCTGACGCCGATGGAGCGGCACAACAGGGCGCTGTTCGCGCTGAACGTCGGCATCAACTGCGCGTTCTCCCTGGTCGCGCTCCTCAAGGGCAAGCTGCGCACCGCCCTGATCGGCATGGTGGTCCCGCTGGTCGCGCTCGTCGGCGCGATCCGGCTCGCCAGGCCGGGGTCTGCGTGGTCGCGGCGGTTCTACCGCAACCGGCACCGGGCACGCGCGCGTGCCGGGCTGCGGGCCTTCCGGCACGACCGCCGCTGGTCGGGGCCGCGCCGCAAACTTCAGGACTGGATCGGCGGCTTCACACCGGGGCCTTCACCCGGCTCGTCGTCGGGCTCCTCGCCCTCCGGACCCGACCGGCCGGACCGGGTGTCACCGCCCCGGTGACGCAGCCCCGAGAGCGCGCACAGCACGATCACGGCGGCGATGGCGGCCAAGTGCTCCTTGCCCGCGAGGTTGTCCTTGAACAGCACCTCGACGACCATCAGGACGGTGACCAGGACGGCGGTGAAGTACGCGCGGTAGCGCCAGCACACGAAGACGGCGAGGCCCACGACGGCGGCCGACGGGCCGGTGTCGACGACCTGCGCGTCGGACGCCGGGAGCCCGAGCGGGTTGTCCGGGCCCCACTCGATGCCCACGCGCGCGTAGAGCGTCCCGGCGAGGGTGGCCACGTACGCGATGAGGAGCGTGCGCCACCGGCCCAGACAGATCTCCGCGATTCCGAAGACGAGCAGGATCTGCACCAGCGCGCCCCACACCGGCAGGTCGAGTGCGGGGACGAAGAGGGACAGCGGGGTGCGGAGCAGGGAGAGCCAGAGCGGGTCCTCCGCGCGCACGCAGCCGATGTTCTGGACGAACCGGTAGCCCCAGGACTGGTTCTGCACGTACTGGAAGAGCGCGGTGAGGCAGACCGAGGCCAGCGTCATGGGCACGGCCCGCCAGCGTCGGGCGGCGAGCGCCCCGCGCACGGTGGAGAAGAGCGGCCCCCACTCGGCGCGGGCGTGGCGGGCCAGGGTGCTCATCGTCTCGACTCCAGATGTTTGCGGTGCAGCCACTTCGGCAGGCCCGGCGCCTCCAGGAAGCCCTCCGCGCGACCGGAGGCCACGCCGATGCGCAGCAGGTCGATGCTCTTCTCGAAGAGAAGGAAGCGGGGTTCCCAGATCGGCCGGTACTTGGCGTTGGCGCGGTAGAGGGACTCGATCTGCCACCACCGGGAGAAGAAGCTGAGCAGCGACCGCCACAGGCGAAGGACCGGGCCCGCGCCGAGCCGCGAGCCACGTTCGAAGACCGACCTGAACATCGCGAAGTTGAGCGACACCTGCGTGATCTTGATCTCGGGGGCGCGCTGCAGGAGTTCGATGACCATGAACTCCATCAGGCCGTTCTCCGCGTCGCGGTCACGCCGCATCAGGTCGAGGGAGAGGCCGTGCGGCCCCCACGGGACGAAGGAGAGCAGCGCACGCAACACGCCGTCGCCGTCCGTGCATTCGAGCATCACGCAGCGGCCGTCCGCCGGGTCGCCGAGACGGCCGAGGGCCATGGAGAAGCCGCGCTCGGTGGCGCCGTCGCGCCAGTCGTCGGCGCGCTCCAGGAGGGCCGCCATCTCGTCGGCGGGGATGTCCTCGTGGCGGCGGATGCGGACCGTGTAACCGGCGCGCTTGACGCGGTTGTACGCCTGCCGGACGGTGCGCATGGCCCGCCCGTCCAGCGTGAACTCCGCGATCTCCACGATGGCTTCGTCACCCAGTTCGAGGGCGTCCAGGCCGTGCCGGGCGTAGATCGTGCCCGCCTCCTCGCTCGCGCCCATCACGGCGGGGATCCAGCCGTGTTCGCGGGCCTCGGCCAGCCAGGGCTCGATCGCGCCGGGCCAGGCCTCGGGGTCGCCGATGGGGTCGCCGGAGGCCAGGGAGACACCGCCGACGACGCGGTAGGCGACGGCTGCCTTGCCGGTGGGGGACCACACGACGCTCTTCTCGCGGCGCAGCGAGAAGTAGCCGAGGGAGTCGCGGTCGCCGTGCCGGTCGAGCAGCGCGCGCAGCCTCTCCTCGTCGTCCTCGGTGAGCGGGTCGACGGCCCGGCGGGAGCGGAACGCGGCGTACAGCACGGCGCAGAGCAGCAGCGCGCTCAGGATGTTGATGGCGACGTTGACCCAGCCGGGCGTGGTGATGCCCTCGAAGCGCTTGTCGTCGGCGGCCAGCGAGACCAGGCGCATGGTGCCGTAGCGCCAGCGGTCCAGGAACGTCGAGCGGTAGTCGTCGTGGGCGGTGTTGGTGACGGTGACGAGCAGTGCGGCGATGAGTGAGGTCACCAGGAGCCCGCCGGCCGCGACGGCCGAGGCCAGCTTCGGGTTGGAGCGGTCGCCCTTGGCGTAGAACTCGCGGCGGCCGACGACGAGCGCGGCGACGAAGGCGGCGGTCAGGATCAGGGAGATCCAGTTCTGCGCGTACGCGCGGATCTCCGGGAAGACCATCGCGAAGGCGAAGAGCAGCAGGAAGAGTCCGCTGAGCACGAGGTTGAGGATCCACGCGGCGCGCTTGCGGCGCCGCATGGTGATCGCCAGGAACAGCGTGAACGCGCCCGACGCGAAGCCGGCGGTCAGCAGGTACGGCGTGAAGTAGTTCGCCGTGTTGTGCTGACGCACGTCCTGCCCGAGGGACACCCAGACCGCGCTCAGGAAGTTGATGAACGTGACGGCCCGGAGGTACCAGACGGCGAACCCCGCGGCGCGGCGCTCTATGACGGTGCGTGATTTCTGTCGCCCGGCGACGACCTGATCATCTCCCATGAAAAGGGATCATATGGGCCGCAGGTCATTGGAGATGGTCCGGCGGGATCTGTCCGGTTCGCTCCCGCCGGACGATGCGGTCGTCGACTAGCCCTCCGCGGGCGCCTGTGCGGCCTCCGCGGCCTGTGCCGTCTCCGGCTTCCGCTCCGGCAGCTCCGCCGCCAGCGCGGCCGCGGCCTGCACCAGCGGCAGCGCGAGCAGCGCGCCCGCGCCCTCGCCGACCTTCACACCGTGCGAGAGCAGCGGTTCGAGCGCCATCCGGTCGAGCGCCTTGGTCTGCGCCGGCTCCCCGCTGTCGTGCCCCGCCAGCCACCAGTCCGGCGCCCGGAAGGCGACCCGCTGGGCCACCAGTGCGGCCGCCGACGCGACGACACCGTCCAGGATCACCGGCGTACGCCGCACCGCGCACTGCAGCAGGAAGCCCGTCATCGCCGCGACGTCGGCGCCGCCCACCGCGGCGAGCAGCTCGAGCTGGTCGCCGAGCACGGGCCTGGCCCGCCGCAGCGCGTCCCGTACGACCGCGCACTTGCGCATCCACGCCAGGTCGTCGATGGGTTCGCCGCCCCGCCCGGTCACCACCGACGCGTCGGTCCCGCACAACGCGGCGACCAGCGTCGCGGCGGGCGTCGTGCCGCCCACGCTCACATCGCCGAGGACGACCAGATCGGTGCCCGAGTCCGCCTCCTCGTCGGCCACGGCCATGCCCGCGCGCAGCGCCCGCTCCGCCTCCTCGGCGGTCAGCGCGTCCTCGACGTCGATGCGGCCGGAGCCGCGCCGCACCCGGTGGCCCGCCACCTCGGCGGGCAGCTCCTCCGGGTCGCAGTCCAAGGCCATGTCGACGACGCGGACCGGCACCTCGAGGCGGCGCGCGAGGACGGCCGCCGGGGTCTCGCCGGCCAGCACGGAACGTACGAGCGCGGCGGCGCTCCCCGCGGGCCGCGCCGAGACACCCACCTCGGACACGCCGTGGTCACCCGCGAAGAGGACCACGCGCGGCCGCTCGACCGGCCGCACCGGCACCGAGGACTGGGCCGCCGCGAGCCACTCGCCGAGTTCGTCGAGGCGGCCCAGCGAGCCGGGTGGCACGGACTGCCGCTCCCGGCGTTCCTCGGCGTCGCGGCGGACCCCGCCGTCGGGCCGCTCGATCAGGTCGGTGAAGTCGTCGAGATTCAGCGAGCTCATTCGCCGAACAGTACCGGGAGCGGCACGGATGTCGCTCGAACGGCCCTGCGAACCACGTCGGGCAGGGCATCCCCGCATGACGGCACCAGATATGCGGAATGGTCCATTCGTTCCTGTTTGTCCCGGCTTCCTCCAGGAGTGCGACCATGACCACGGATGCCGTCGCCCAGCGAGTCGCCGCCCGGCGCTCCGGCTACCTCGCCGAACTCGCCCAGGGCACCGAGCGGTTCCACGAGCCCCGCCGCGCCGACTGCCCCTGGTGCGGCTCCGCGCGCCTGCGGGCACGGCTGCGCACCGCCGACCTGGTCCAGCACAAGCCGGGCAGCTTCCGGCTCGACCGGTGCGACGACTGCGGCCACTCCTTCCAGAACCCCCGCCTCACCCCCGAAGGCCTCGCCTTCTACCGCAGGGACGCCCGCGAGGGACCCGCGCTGCCCCGCCTCTCCGGTGCCCGCGTCCGCGCCCGCGCCCGCGGCAGGGCCCGCGCGCTCGGCGCCCTCGACGAGCCCGAGTGCTGGCTGGACGTCGGCACCGGCGCGGCGCACTTCCCGGCGCTGGCCAGGCAG